>JAMOOV010000033.1 GCA_027065125.1 Campylobacterales bacterium
GTTGGTAAGAAAAAAGGACATTTGATCGATGCTCATACAGGTAAAGTTCTTCAAACTTGGGATGCTACTCAGTATAAAACAGTTAAGCACAAAGAGGTTAAATCTAAAGTTTCTGATGAGACTTTGGTTCCATATACTGCAAAACATGGTCCAAAAGTTAAAAATCCTGTTCAACCAAGACTTCTACATGCTGAACCTGCCAATCATGGCAAATGGGTTACTATCAGCGAGTGGACTACCGGAAGAATTGGTATATACACAAACAAAGGTAAATTTGTAAAATATATTTACAATTTAACTACACCTACATTTACTTATTCAGTCGAGCATAGACAAGAAGTACCGGGTGCATAATACGGTTTCCGTCCGCAAATAAGCGGACGGAACTTTGCATTTAAGAGATAAATCATGAAAATTATAAGTTTGTTTTTATTGATATTGTTAAATGTGTCAGCCGTATATCTTTCAAATAAATCTTGCAAAGAGTGCCACAAAGATATATATAATGAGTACAAATACTCATATCACTCCAAGGGTTATTTTAATGATATACTGCATAGAAAAGTTGCTGATAAAATCAGCTTAAAAAAGTATGATTGTGCTACTTGTCATATGCCCGCTTCGAACAATATAAAAGAGATGATCAGCGGTAAAGATAGACCAAATCAGCAAAATATCACAAATAGCGATGCTATATCTTGCTTTTTTTGTCATGAGATAGCTTATGTCAAAAAAGCTCATAGGTTTAATATCAATATCGTTACTAAACAAGTGGAAGGATACAAACCAAGCCTTTACGGTTCTCTTGAAAATCCCGATGAAAATGATAAGCACTCTTCATTGAATAATCCTTTATATAATAAAAATGTATGTAAAGGCTGTCATGCACACAAGAGAAATGAAAATGGACTTTTGATATTTCAAACTATGAAAAAAGATGAAAATTCAAAAGAGTGTATCAAATGCCATATGCCTTATATTCCCGGTGGTAATGAAAATATGAATAAAAGAGCAAGAACAAAGCATAGAAGTCACTATTTTAAAGGTATTCGCAGTAGTGAGATGAGAAAAAAAAGTGTAAGCATTAAAATAAATCTTAATAAAAAAGATAATATAATAATCACTTTAAAAAATAAAATGTCCCATCCGCTTATCGTGCAAGCCGCAAGAGAAATGTTTTTGCAAGTTCTTGTAAAAAGAGGGGATAAAGTTATATGGAGCAATAAGCAAGATAAAAACTCATATTTTAAATATGAATATTTAAAAGGTAAAAAAGATATAGTTATACCATATACGGCAACAAGTTACAAATGGTATAATAATCTTGCCGGAAATAGTTCAAAAGAGTATAATTATAAAGTTAGCGGTTTGAAAAAAGGCGATAAAATTATTGCATCATTTTATATGATAATTGCAAAAAAATCTTGTCTTCAAGATATAGATTTAAGGGGTAGCGACTTGGATAAGCCTCTACTTGCTAAACAAGTTATATTGATTGTAAAATAGGGGAAAATATGAAAAAAATTATGATATTGTGTTTATTTGCTATTTTTACTGTGCAAATAAATGCTAAAGATGATTTGGCTGTGAAGGTTTTTAAAGGCTATTGTTGGGGCTGTCATCATCAAACGGCTCAAGCTTTCGGTCCATCTTTTAAAAAGATAGCCAATGTAAGAAAAAAAGATGAAATAATAGCTCAAATAACTGATCCTAAAGATACATATAAAATTCTCGGATACAAAAGAAACTCAATGCCTGCTTTTGACGACTTAAATGCAAGTCAATTAAATGCAATCGTTGCATATATACTAAGTTTTAAGGATAAAAAATGAAAAAAATAGCACTCATACTCTCACTACTTTTGATGACTTCACTCTTTGCAAGAGATAAGATATTTGTTGTTGAGAGAGAAAATTCGGCTCTAGCTGTTATCGACCACAATCTCTTAACAAATGAGATAAAAAATATGCATAATTTCAATCATGCAGTTGTTAAATTTAAAGGAAAAGACGGATATGTCATCACTAGAGACGGATATGTTATAAAATTTGACCCAGTAAAAGAGGTTAAAGAGGAGGAATATAAAACAAGTAAAAGTGCTATAGGTTTTATTATAGGTAAAAATTTTCTTGCAGTTGCTAACTATGACAATAAAACGGTTGAAATATTAAGTAGAGATTTAAAACCTATCCAAAGCATAAAAACAGATAGTAGAAATGTCGGTATAAAATTATATAAAAATTATCTTATATTTGAATGCATGGACAGCGATCAGATATGGGTTATGAAAAACGACAATCCAAAAGGTAAAAAGCCTCATTTTGTTATATATAAGAAATTTCTTGATGCAGGTCAAGTTCCTTTTGATGCTCTGATAGATAAAAATCTCTATGTTTCTGGTTTTTTTAACTCTCCATTTATAGGTGTGCTAAATCTTGATACGATGAAATACAAAACCGTACCTCTTAATCTCGGCAAGAGAAATAGGATATTAAAAGTTCCTCATTTTGGTTTTTGGAGTGTTTCAAAAGGATACTTTTTTATTCCTGCCGTTGGAGCTAAGAAAGTTTTTGTTTTTACTCATCAATTTAAACTTGTAAAAGCTATAAATGTGGTTGGAAATCCTGTTTTCACCTCTTTAAGTCCCAATAAAAAGTATCTTGCCGTAACATTTAGCGGAAAAGATTTTCCAAGAGTTCAGATAATTGATACAAAAACTTTAAAAGTGATTAAAAATTTTAAATTCGGTGGAATGGTGCTTCATGTTAGGTGGGCGAGTGACGGAAGACATCTGTATATATCAGTCAATGGCAAAAATGAAGTTTTAGCATATAATGTAAACGGTTGGTGGAAACACTTTATGTGGCCCGTTCCTAAACCGTCAGGTATATTTATCTATAAAACGAAAGATAAAAAATAATGCTTAGGATTTCAAATCTTATAAAATCAGTATTGGAAGATAAAAAGAGTAGAGTTTTAGACGGAAATATTATTATATGGAATTTTACCAATAGATGCAATCTCTCTTGTCGTCATTGTTACTCTTATGCCGATCCTAACTCTAAAGATTTTTTAACAACAGAGTTTATATTGAATGCCATTGGGGATTTAAAAAAAGCAAATGTTAAATTTGTGATTTTTAGCGGAGGAGAGCCTCTTATTAGAAAAGATATATTTGATATAGCTGATGCTATGAGAGAAAACGGTATCGTTACTTACCTATCCACAAACGGTCTGTATGTAAGTGAAAAAAATGTTGATAAAATCATAGAAAAATTTAATTACATAGGCATTAGTATAGATGGTATAGGTCAAGTACATGATGATTTTAGAGGTTTAAAGGGAGCATTCGATAGAAGTATAGCTGCTATAAAACTTATACAACAACATGGTGGTAATGCCGGTATGAGATTTACTATGACAGCTGAAACACAAGATAGTTTTTATGATATATTTAAACTTGCCGAGGATATCGGAGTGGATAAACTCTACCTCTCTCATCTTGTCTATTCCGGCAGAGGTTTGGATAACTTAAAAATGGATATGTCCAAAGAAAAGAGATTGGAATTTGTTAATTTTATCATTGACAAGGCTTTAGAATATCAAAAAAGTGGCAAAAAGATAGATATTGTTACAGGTAATATGGAGATGGATGCCATCATATTGCTTGAAAAGTTTTCATCAATATATCCTGAAAAAAGAGATGAAATGCTTGAAAGATTGAAAGCTTGGGGAGGCAATAGTGCAGGAAAAAGACTTGGTAATATAGACTGGGAAGGCAGAGTTAAACCGGATCCATTTTTTCCTTTTTTTATAGGAGATATGAGAGAAAATTCATTTGATAAAATATGGTTAAATGAAGAGAATGATATTTTGCAAAAACTAAGACAATATCCAAGAAAATTAAGCGGTAAATGTAAAAATTGCGGTGTTATTGATATTTGTAACGGCGGAAGTAGAAGTAGAGCATATGCCGTAAGTGATGGGGATTTATGGAGTGAAGATCCGTCTTGCTATTTAAGTGATGAACAAAGAGGGGTAAAATAGTGGGTAAAGTTTACTTGACGGGAGCGGGTCCGGGAGATATAGAATTATTAACTGTAAAAGCTTTAAAAATGGTGCAACAAGCTGATGTGATTATTTATGACAGATTGGCAAACCCCACTATTTTAGAAGAAGCGAAAAATGGTTGTGAGTTTATTTATGTAGGTAAAGAAGATGGCAGACACACTTTACCTCAAGATGAGATAAATGAAACTATTTATCAAAGTGCTTTAAAAAATGATATTGTAGTTAGACTAAAAGGCGGAGATCCTTTTGTTTTCGGTAGAGGAGGAGAAGAGGGGATATATCTTAAAGAAAGAGGTATCGATTTTGAAATCATCCCGGGAATAACTTCGGCAGTAAGTGTACCGACTTATGCAGGTATTCCGGTAACTCATAGAGGTGTAGCGGTTTCATTCAAAGTTATAACCGGACACGAGTCTCCAGATAAAAAAGAGTCTCAAGTGGATTGGAAATCTTTAAAATCAAACGATACGATTGTTTTTTTGATGGGATTACACAATCTTGAAAAAATTTCTTCAAAACTTATAGAGATAGGTAAATCAAAAGATTTTCCTATTGCTGTTATCAGTAAAGGAACTATGAAAGATCAAGAAGTGGTTATTTCTACTCTTGAGAATATCACAAAAGATGCAAAAGATTTGACAACCCCAGCTCTTATAGTGGTGGGAAATGTCGTGAAATTGAGAAAACAATTAAATTGGTTTAAAAATTAAGATTTTGAGTAATCGCTAAAATATCTTTTAACCATTTCATCAAGAAACTTCATCCTTAATTTGCCTTTTGGCATAGTTTTTCTTAACTGTTTCATCTTTTTTATGAAAATATCCATATCGTTAGGAATGGATTTTTCTATATATCTTCTCAAATATTTAGCAATGGACGGAGAGGCTCCGGAGGTGGATACTGATATGATAAGGTCTCCTTTTTTTATATAAGAGGGAAAGATAAAATCACAATACTCGACAGAATCTACCGAATTGCACAAAATATGCTTTTCTTTAGCTTCATTATATATCTTTTTTTGTAATCCTATATCGTCAACTGCAACTATAACAATATCAAAAGAATCGATATCTCCTGCTTCATAACTTTTTTTTATCAGTTTTAAACTCTTTTGTTTTGAAATTTCTTGGATTTGTTTTGAGATATATTTGGATAGTATTGTTATATTTGATGAAAAATCCAATAATTTAGATAATTTTTCATAAGCAATATTTCCACCCCCGATAATCATAATATTTTTATCATCTATTTTTAAATAAGCTGGAAAATAACTCATATATTTCCTTTTTTAACTGTATTATAACATAGTTTCTGATAAACTTTGCAAAATCAATTTATAACTGAAAGGTGTTTATGAGAGAAAAAGTTTTATATGAAATACAGAAAAATTTTCCTCTAACTAAAAGACCGTTTAGAGATATAGCGGCAAATCTAAATTGTAGTGAAGATGATATAATAAAGATATTAAGAGAAGAGAAACAAAAAGGTATCATTAGGCAAATTTCGGCAATTTTTGATACAAAAAAATTAGGCTACAAATCATCACTTATAGCATTCAGGATAGATAAAAACTATATAGATGATGCTGTTGAAATATTAAATTCTCATCCGGGTATTTCACATAACTATGAGAGAAATCACGATTTTAATATATGGTTTACTCTTGCAGTACCTCAAGATAGTATGCTCGGTTTGGACGGTACTATCGAATTACTCTCAAAGCTTGCAAAAGCAAAAGAGTATATAGCTCTTCCTACTTTAAAACTTTTTAAAATAGCTGTAAAACTTGATACTACGGGAAAAGCTTCAAAAAAAGAGAAAGTAAAAAAAAGAGTTTTTAAAGATGTGCAGATAGAAGAAATTCATAAAAAAATTATCAAATATATTCAAAACGATATAGAGATAGCAAAAGAGCCGTTTAAAGATATTGTTGATAAAATAGATATATCATACGAAGAGTTTTTTAAGATTTTAAAGGATTTGAAAGATAGCGGTGTTATGAGAAGGTTTGCGGCTATCCTAAACCATAGAAAAGCGGGTTTTAATGCAAATGCTATGGTTGTATGGGATATTGATGATGATATTGCTGTCGAAGTGGGGCAAAAAATAGCTAAATATAGTGCAGTAAGCCACTGTTATTTAAGACCTAAGTATGATAATTGGCCATATAATATATTTTCTATGGTGCATGGCAAGACAAAAGAGGAAACAAATGCTATAGTAAAAGAGATAGAGGGTGAGATTAAGTATAATGAAAACCGATATCTATACTCTTCAAGAGAATTTAAAAAAGTAAGGGTAAAATACTATACGGGAGATATAATGGAGTGGGAGAAAAAATGGTTAACAGAGATTATGGTATAGCACAATGAAACATATGCAGATTAAAGATAGTCTAAAAAAAATATCTATTTTTGATTGTTTAAATGAAGATGAGTTTGATTTGCTTACATCTATCTCCAAATTGCAAATATATGCTAAAAACAACAATATTTTTTATGAAAAAGATAAACTTAAATATATATATTTTTTAACAAAAGGTGCAGTAAAACTTTATAAAGTAGATAGATTTGATAATGAAATTTTTTTAAATAAATTAGAAGAGAATTCCTTTATATATACAGTTTCCAATCTGTGTGCAAAAGATGAAACTCTCGGAGTATTTTATAGTGTCGAAACAGTAAAAGAATGTGAAGTTCTTTTGATAGATGTCAAGAAATTCAAAGCTCTTTTTTTAACAAAACCTGATATATTAAGAAGAATACTGGAAGAGTCGTATAAATCCATTTTACAACTCCAATTCATAGTTAATAGAGACATAGTGTATGATGGGATGGCAAAAGTTGCATATATGATTTGCAATGATTTAAAATCTTTCAATAGTATGAAAAAGCACGAGATAGCATACTCTTTACATTTACAGCCGGAAACATTATCAAGAATTTTAAGAAAATTGGCAAGAAATGGGTTTATAAAGGTTGAAAATGGTAAAACGATGATCAAGGATTTAGAAGGATTGAAAGAAATATACGAGTAGGAATTAAAGATGATATTGACAAAAATAAGTAGTAAAATAAATTTTATCGGCGGAATGCTCTCTTTGATAGTTATGGCAAATGTTGTTTTGACAATTTATTTAAATAAAAAACAAGAAGGAGATTCGTATATCATTAACATTGCCGGAAGACAAAGAATGTTGTCTCAAAAAATTACGAAAGAGATATTTTATTCAAAAAGTAGTGAAAATTTTGACTTTCAAATGCTAAATGAAGATATGGACAAATTTGAAAAAAATTTATATATTCTCATAAATGGAAATCCTAAATTAAATGTATATAAGCCACCAAACAAAGAGATAAAGGATAAGTTGGATCAGGTATTGAATGTATGGTTGCCCTTTAAAAAAAGGATAAAAGAGGTAGAGAAGTGCGATACGGATATTAAAAAAGATAAAGAAATTATGATGAATAATTTCAATGAAATACTTGGGATATCCGATAAAGTTGTCAAAGCCATGGTGAAAGAAAATTTGCCCGGACACTATATTGATCTTTCCGGAAGACAAAGGATGCTTTCTCAAAGAATGGGATTATACTTGGTAAGATATCTGGACACTGCTTCTCAAAATTACTATTATACATATTATAAATCTATGAAAATGTACGATATGACATTGCAATCTTTTGTAAACAATCCTCTTGTAAAGCAAAAGTCGAACTTAAATGAAATAGTTGTTCAAAATTATAAATATTGGAAAAATTTTAAAAGTTATATTAAAAATTTAATAGAAAAAGAGAATAAAATCCAACAAAATATCGAATATATACATAAAAACAATGTAAAGCTTTTAAAAACAATGGATGAAGCGGTTTGGTTATATACTGATTATAGTGAATCAAAAAGCAATTTTATTAAAAATTTCCTCTATATTTCAGGTATTTTGGCTCTTCTTATAATATTTTATACATATTTTACAGCCAAAGCCTTAGACAGACATGTTAAAAATTTTGTCGATAGAGCAAAAGAGTTGTCAAATATTGATCCGATTAAGCAAAAAACACCTCTTAGGGTCGATGTTTGCGGTGAAGATGAGCTCAAAGAGGTATCAACTCATATCAATAAATTTGCCGATAAAGTTAGAAGTGCTTTTGACTACTCAAATGAAGCATTAAAAAGAGCTGAACTTGCTGCAAAAGAGTTGCAAATCATTGCAGATGATGCAGAAACTGCACTAAATGAACTTGGTATAAAAGATAGAAAAAATTTCGGAAAAAATATAGATACTACCGAAGACATCGCTATAGAGTCTGCTGAAAGTTTGATTCATGTCTTAAAAATGATTCAACGACTCAAGGATAATTTGTCAAAAATTATAGAGTCTTGCCCCAATGAATAACTTTTCTTTACAATAGCTTAACTTTCTATTTAATTTTTATCTTTATTTTTTTGACTTAAGTCATAGAAAAAATGCTATATTAAGTGGTAAAATTAACAATTCCAAATTTTAAAAAGGAGAAAATATGGCACTTTCAAGAAGAGATTTTCTTAAAAGTTCAGCTGCTGCAAGTGCGGCTGCCGCTATCGGAATGAGTGTTCCGAGCGAAGTTGAAGCTGCTGCAAATCAAGCAGAAAACGGCTGGAGATGGGATAAAGCGGCATGCCGTTTTTGCGGTACAGGTTGTGGTATTATGCTTGCAACCAAAGGTGAAGGATTAAATAGAAGGATAGTTGCGGTCAAAGGTGATCCTGCGGCTCCGGTTAATAGAGGTTTGAACTGTATCAAGGGTTATTTTAATGCGAAAATAATGTATGGTGCGGATAGACTTACACAACCACTCTTAAGAGTAAATGAAAAAGGCGAATTTGACAAGCATGGTAAATTTAAACCTGTTTCTTGGAAAAGAGCTTTTGATGAAATGGAAAAACATATAAAATATGCTCTTAAAGCAAGAGGTCCTGAAGGTGTTGCTGTTTTTGGTAGCGGTCAATATACTATTACTGAAGGTTATGCTGCCCAAAAGATGATGAAAGGCGGTTTTAGAAGTAATGCGATAGATCCAAATGCAAGACACTGTATGGCAAGTGCGGTTGTCGGATTTTATCAAACATTCGGCATAGATGAGCCAAGCGGTTGCTACGATGATATAGAACTAACAGATACTATTATAGCTTGGGGTCCAAATATGGCGGAGATGCATCCAATTCTATGGTCAAGATGTACTGATAGAAAACTAAGCGATCCAAATCGTGTAAAAGTTGTAAGTATTCAGACATATACTCACAGAACTTGCGATCTTGCTGATGATACTATTATATTTAGACCACAAACAGATCTTCTTCTTTGGAACTATGTTGCAAGAGAGATAGTTTACAACCATCCTGAAGCTATTGATTGGGATTTTATAAAAAAACATATAGTCTTTACAGTTGGACCGGTCAATATCGGATACGGTATGAGAAGAAAAGGTGAAAAATCATTGACTCCGGTTAGAGCTGACGGAAGTGCAGGTAAATATAGTGCAAAAGAGATGGAAATTATAAAAAAAGAGATGGCAAAAAAAGTCGGTCCTCTTGAAGCACCTGCACTTGAGCCTTACGGCTATAAAGAGGGTGATACTATGAAAAATAGACCCGGAACTCTTGCTCACTGGCAAATAAGTTTCGAGGAATATAAAAAATCCCTTGCTCCATATACACTTGATTATGTTGCTAAAGTTTCAAAAGGTGATCCTGATGAGGATCTTGAGAGTTTTAAAGCTAAACTTAAAAGATTGGCAAGTTACTATATAGAGAAAGATAGAAAAGTTGTTAGTTTCTGGACTATGGGTATGAACCAACACACAAGAGGAAGTTGGGACAATACTCTAAGTTACAATGCTCACTTCTTGGTTAATAAACAGGCAAAACCTGGTAACGGAGCTTACTCATTGACCGGACAACCAAGTGCTTGCGGTACGGCAAGAGAGGTTGGAACATTCTGTCACAGACTACCGGCTGATATGATGGTTAAAAATCCAAAACATAGAAAAATTACAGAAGATGGCTGGAAGATACCAAACGGTACTTTAAATCCTGTGGGAAATCAACATATTGTTAAAATACAAAGAGATATAGAGGATGGTATTGTTAAATTTGCTTGGGTAAATGTATGTAATCCTTATCAAGATACTGCAAATGCAAGACACTGGCTAAAAGCTTCAAGAGAGATAGAAGATTTCTTCCTTGTTACAAGTGATGGTTATCCCGGTATATCAGCTATGGTATCCGATCTTGTTCTTCCAAGTGCTATGATCTATGAAAAATGGGGAGCTTATGGAAATGCGGAAAGAAGAAGTCAATGGTGGAGACAACAAGTTCTTCCTGTTGGAGATGCTATGAGTGATACTTGGCAATGGGTTGAACTGTCTAAGAGATTTACTGTTGATGATGTATGGGGACCATACACTCTTAGAAACGGCAAAAAACTTGCAGATGTTAGAGGAAAAGCAAGAGCTATGGGATATAGAGGCGATACTACAATGTATGAAATCCTCTTTGCAAACGAGAGAGCCAAATCATACAAAATAGACCTTACTAAATTCCCTCAAAAAGGATATGATAATACAGAGTGTATCGGCGATGAGAGAAATGTTGTCGGAAGTGACGGTAAAGTTTTCAAAGGTTATGGTTTTATGCTACATCAATACCTTTGGGAAGAGTATGCAAACTTTGGTAGAGGTCACGGACACGACTTGGCAGACTTTGTAACATATCATAGAGTTAGAGGTCTAAGATGGCCGGTTGTAAACGGAAAAGAGACATTGTGGAGATTTAATGGCAAATATGATCCGTATGTTAAGCATTTTGCAGGTCCTGATGCCGACTTTGCATTCTATGGACCAATTGCTAAAAAACTATTTACCGGAGATTTAAGAAAACCAAATAAAGCTGCAGGCAAAACCGGGCTTAAAAATAAAGCGAAGATATTTGCAAGACCATATATGGATCCACCCGAGATGCCGGATAATGAGTACAATATCTGGTTATGTACAGGTAGGGTACTAGAGCATTGGCATAGTGGTACAATGACTATGAGAGTTCCGGAGCTATTTAGAGCTGTTCCTGAAGCACTTTGTTATATGCATCCTAAAACTGCTGAAGAGAGAGGCTTAAAAAGAGGCGATCTTGCTTGGATAGAGAGTAGAAGAGGTAAGGTAAAAGCAAGAATTGAAACAAGAGGAAGAAATAGACCTCCAAGAGGATTGGTGTTTGTTCCTTGGTTTGATGAAAAAGTTTTGATAAACAAAGTTACTCTTGATGCAACTTGTCCTATGTCAAAACAAACCGACTATAAAAAGTGTGCCGTTAAGATATATAAAGTATAAAAAGGGTAAAAATTGAATCGCAAACAAAAAAAGACTGAATCCTACAAAAAACCGCTTAATGAAAGCAGGAGAGGATTTTTATCCACCACAAGAAATGTGGGTTTGGCAGTATTAGCCGGTCTTACTTGGAGTGCCTATGTGGATGAAGCGAAAGCAAATAAACTTTTGCTTCGTCCTCCCGGAGCTTTAGAAGAGGATAAATTTCTCAAAACTTGTATAAAATGTGGTTTGTGTGTTGAGGCTTGTAGAAATAGAGATGGCAATATTATTTACGACGATAAAGGTAAGAGAGTAGGGACAAAAGAACCGACTCTGAGACTTGCTAAACCGGGGGACAATAAACCTCTTGGAACACCATTTTTTAATTCAAGAGATGTTCCTTGCTTTATGTGTGATGATATTCCGTGTGCTGTAGCTTGTCCGAGTGGAGCATTGGATATAAAAACTCTAATAAATAAAAAAACTAAAAAGCCGGATATTACAAAAGCAAGAATGGGTCTTGCCGTTGTTCATAAAGAGAGCTGTATTGCTTACTGGGGTCTTCAATGTGATGCATGTTATAGGGCTTGTCCTTTGATGGGAAAAGCTTTGACTATAGATATGCAAATGAACAAAAGAACGGGCAAACATGCATTTTTACTTCCTGTTGTTCATAGTGATTTTTGTACCGGTTGTGGTCTTTGCGAACGTGCTTGTGTAGTTGAGAAGGCTGCCATTTTTGTTTTACCGAGAGAGTATGCAATGGGAGAAGCTGGAACTCATTATGTCAAAGGTTGGGATAGCGAGGATCAACAAAGAGTTGGAAAGGCAAAAGAGATCCATACTATAGATGAAAGAAGTAGTAAAAAACCGGTAGATAAGTTAAATGACTTGGGAGGATTGTTACAATGAGATATCTTATATTGAGAAGAATTGTTCAATTATCCATTTTGTTTCTTTTTATCGCCGGTAATTACTATGGCTGGAAAATCTTAGTTGGCAATTTGAGTTCATCTTTGATTTTTGGACTTATTCCACTTAGTGATCCATATGCCGTACTTCAAATGTTTGTAGCTGGTGCGGTTGTATCTTCCAATCTTTTAATAGGAACAGTAGTCATATTGCTTTTTTATGGATTGATTGGCGGAAGAGCTTTTTGCTCTTGGGTATGTCCTGTAAATATTATAACTGATGCAGCAAATTGGACAAGAAGGAAGTTCGGTTTTGATATGGTTGCAAAAAAGACACCAATCAGCAGAAAAGTTAGATATTGGGTTATAGTTGTAAGTTTGATTATATCTTATTTTCTTGGATTGGCAGCTTTTGAATTTGTATCTCCCATATCTATGGTGCATAGGGGTTTGATATTTGGTATGGGTTTCGGTTGGGCTACTGCGATAATAATTTACCTATTTGATTTGTTTGTTTTGAAAAATGGGTGGTGCGGTCATATATGTCCACTTGGTGGATTTTACTCAATTGTAGGAAAATTCAGACTACTTAAAGTAAAACATGATAGTGAAGCTTGCACGGGATGTATGAAGTGCAAAGTAGTATGTCCTGAAAATCAAGTTTTACACATGATAAACAAAGAATCGCTTCCTGTACTTTCAGGGGAATGCACAAATTGTGGTAGATGTATAGATGTTTGTGATGATAATGCTCTTGGATTTTTTTTAAAAGTTGAAAATAATAAAAAAGGAGATAAAAATAATGAAAAAAATGACTAAAATCGCTCTCAGTGTTGCGACAGTCGGATTGATAGTTGCAGGATGTGCGACAAGTGGAGGAGGAAATATTACTTCCGAATCTTTAAGTTTGAGAAAAGCTCCGGTACATACTGAAAATGTTATAAAACTTCAAAAAGTAACATACATAAAAGCGGCTCCGGGTCAATCAAAAATGTTTAATAGATCTTTTGATAATGCTCCTCCGCTTATTCCTCACAGTGTTGAAGGTTTTGTTCCGATAACTAAGAAAAATAATGCTTGTCTTGGTTGTCATATGCCGGAGGTTGCAAAAAGTATGCATGCTACACCTATTCCAAAATCTCACTTTATTAACTTTAGGCCTACTGAAGTAATAGCGAAAGATGGAAAGCTTATCAAAAAAGGTAAGATTGTAGCCAGAGCTAATGGTACAAATGATGTATTTGCTACTCCAACTCATGGTAAATTGTATCAAGGAAGATTTAACTGTACACAATGCCATGTTGCTCAGTCAAATGCAAAACCATTGGTTAAAAATAATTTTAAGCCTGATTATGCATCAGAAAAAGAGATGAAAAGATCAAATCTAGCTAACACATTTGACCAAGGTGTGGATACTTCAAAATGATGCAAAGAAGAGAGCTATTTAGCTCTCTTGCATCATCTTTCAAAAAAAAGAAGCAGGGGAGTTTAAGAGATATTAGACCTCCATATTATAAGGCAAAAGAAGATTTTGCACAATGTGTTAATTGTGAAGGAAATTGCAAAGATGTTTGTGACGAACAAATTATTATCATAAAAGATGATGATAAATCTCCTGTTATTGATTTTGGCAAGGGTGGTTGTACTTATTGTGACAAGTGTGCTGATGTTTGTGAATTTAATGTTTTAGCTTTAGAAAATAAAAAAAATATTAATGCAAAAATTACTATAGATATGTTAAAATGTCTTAGTTGGAATAAGACAATGTGTTTTAGTTGTAAAGATGTCTGTTTGGATGATGCTATAGAGTATCTCGGACTTTTTAGACCTGAGATAGATGGTAAAAAATGTACAAGTTGCGGTTTTTGTGTTAATGTATGTCCGACAAATGCTATAAAGGTTGAGTAATGGCAGTTAAATTTATTTCTACTATTAAAGAAAATGGTTTAGGTGGTTGGTGTATTGAGTTGGTTGATACTATTGATGATAGAAAAATAGTATGTAATAATATGCAACAATATGAAGATGCCATTGAAAAGATGGGCGATGATTATGGTGGAGATATAGAAGTCCAGTGGCAAAAAGATGACAATGTTACCACCGCACATATGGAAGAAGTTAGGATGGAAATGGCAAAATATAAGCAAAGATATGATGATGAAGCTATGAAAAAAGAGAGGGTTGTGGAATGAAAAGGATTATTCTTGTTATTTTGATCATCTCTGTAGGACTTTTTTCCAAAGATATTACATTTAGTGAAGAGATAACTGCGGACGGTGAGATTATAAATCTTTTGGTTAAAGACGGCAATATTTATGCTACTACCAGCAGAAGTGTTGTAGATGTCTTTGACTTAAAAACTAAAAAATTGGTAAAAAAGATTAAATTTGACAAGGTAAGAGATTTTTTTGGAGATTTAAGTGATGTAAGAATTTTCTCCGTAGATAAAATGGGAGATAGGCTTCTTTTTGCATCACAAGGAACAAAAGGATTTAGTAGAGTTTATTTATATTATGACAATAAATTACATCTTATATTTGATGAAAATGATAAAATGGCTATCATGAAGGTTAGATTTATGGATAAAGATAAAATTATTTTTTCTCTTTTAAGTTCGGAAATTATACTTTATGATTTGAAAAATAAAAAAAATATATATGACAAACAAGCTTCAGGGTCAAAATTTTCAGATTTTAAATTGAACAAAGCAAAAACAAAATTGTTACTTTCCGATGAAAGTGGAAGTGGAAAAATTGTTGATACAAAAACTGGAAATGTTATAAAAAAATTTTATGGGCAAAATCTTGACAATACTTATCAAGTAGATTATAAAAATAATATTATTGCTATCGCCAGTAAAGATAGAAGATGTGGTATATATAAAGAAGATGGAAGTATGGCATACCATAAAGTGAGCAATTTTCTTGTTTATAGTGTAGGACTTAGTCCTGACGGGAAATATTGTGCATATCCGAGCGATGATAAAAATAATATTACAATTTTTAGAGTAAATGATAGAGAAAATCTATATACTTTAGTTAAAAATGAAAGTCCCGTTTCAAATATAGTTTTTATTAACGATAAAGAGTTAATAACATCAAACGGAAGTAAAATAAAATTTTGGAGTTTAAAATGAATATTTCAAGCATAGTGGTACAAACGGTACCAAAATATCTTGATGATGTAGTTAATAGTTTGAAAGAGTGTGAAGTGTGCGACTATCATTTTCATGATGAAAAGGGTAGGATTATTATTACTATCGAAGGCGAAGATGTCTCTGAAGAGTTGAAAAAATTAAGAGTTATAGAAGAAATTCCTCATGTTGTTACTGCTGATATGCAAATGAGTTATAGCGAAGATGAACTTGAAAGACATATGAAAGTGCTTGATAATGCCAGTGTGGTACCTAAAGTATTGGATCAAGATACTACAAAAATCGATCCTTCGACAGTCGTATATAATGGCGATTTGAAGAAAAAAGATATATATGAATTTGCTGAACAAACAAAAGTTTAATCCACAAATAGCTGAACTATCCAATCGTCTTTAGCGATTGGATAGTTCACACAAGAATAATTAATTGATAAACTATATCTTTTTGTTATATAAAATTATGATATAATAGATTTTTTTATTTCATTATATTATAATTTAAAGGTATCTATTGAGCTTATTTAAACCTACAATGACCAATATAATTTCTCGTTGTTTTGGGAAGTTTGCAAATCATAAATTTGTTAAGCCTATTCAAGTGTTTATAAATTTTTCATATGTAAAACTTATGGGTGTAAATTTAGAAGAATTTGATAATTTGACATCGTATAAAAGTTTAAATTTACTCTTTACAAGAAAGTTAAAAAAAGAGAGAAAATTTGATCAAAATGAAAATGTAGTAATTTCACCTTGTGATGGCTTGATAACAGAGTTAGGAAGTATGTTTATCAGTAAAACTATGCAGATAAAAGGTTTTCACTATAAAGCAGATGAACTTTTAACGAAAAACTTTGACCAAGAGAAGATTAAAAAAATTTATAATGGAAAATATATAAATTTTTATTTATCTCCAAAAGATTATCACAGATACCATGTTCCTGTCGATATGCAGATCGTAAAAGCAGTTCATGTACCCGGTTTATTGTATTCGGTAAATTTAAAATATCTTAATAAAATATGGAATCTATTTGTCAAAAATGAAAGAGTTATTTTAGAGTGTCTTGATAGAGACAATAGGGTGTTTTTCATGGTGTTTGTAGGTGCTATGAATGTTGGAAAAATGAAATTTAATTTTGACGACAGAATACAAACAAATTCTAAAAAAGATAATATAACCACTTATATATATGGAAATACATATGTAAAAAAAGGTGAAGAGCTTGGCAAATTTGAAATGGGTTCTACAATCGTAATATTTTTTGAAAAAGATATGGTAGAATTGACAAAAGAGAGGATGAATAGAGTTGAATTTGGAGATACAATAGCCAAAATAAAAAAATGAGAATCGCTTTTTTGTGTTAACAAAAAAATATTTTTAAAAAACTCTTTGCATTATTCTCAATTCTTTAAAACTTGAAACTGTTGGCTTGACAATGTTTACATTGTAGTTTACTTGGTTGTTGATAATCTTCTCGTTAAATGTTCTATTTGCATTAGGATTAAAATAGACCGTATATAGATAATCTATTCCTATGGATGTAGAGTAGTTGATCCAATCAAATCTAATGTCATTATCCAAGAGTTTATTGATAATAGTTAGATGCATATCGCTTTGTTCTATAGAATTTGCTATATACATATTTTTTCTATCTTGATATTGTGTTAAATTTAAAAGTAGGGGGTTATAATTTACTTGAGTTGAAAAAAGAGCATATGGTCTAATCTTGTAAAATCTAAACTGAGATGATAGAAGACTTGATTTTACAAGTGGTGTATTTAAAAATATAGAGCTATCTTGAAGTTTTTTATTGTATTTCAACATAGATCTAAATTTCGTTAGGGATTGAGGGATAACTTTTTGATATACAACATTTTTTCCACCATCTTGGACATATTTACTAAGTTTGAAGCCTATTTGGCTTTGATCTGAAAAAATCGCTATCTTATTGTTGGCAAAAGGTAAAAGTTTTTCTATCTGTTTTTTATAATCTATCCCTCCGAAAATAAAATTTGTATTTTTATTTAACATATCCGACTTGTTTACGGTTGGAATATAAAAGACAAGGGAATTGTCGATTTGTGATAGTTTTTCTACTCCTGTTTGAGTTAATGGGGCTATAACAAAACTATATCCTTTGTCTGCAATCTTTTTTATCGCATTTTTTAAATTGACAATAGTTTCGTTTTGGCAATCAAAAATTTCAAGTTTGAAATTTACCTTTTTGTTTAAAAAATATGCCATTATAGAATTGGTTGTACTTATGGCATATCTACCTATAACTCTTTTCGGATATAAAAGAGCTATGGATACTTGATTTGACGGATTATAATTTTTTATATTTAGAGTAAGTTTTAAAAGTTGATACTCTTTAGTTAGGTTGTCATCCGTATATGTTGAATTATAATTTG
>JAMOOV010000034.1 GCA_027065125.1 Campylobacterales bacterium
TTTTAAAAAAATATGACTTGTTTCAATCCCCTAAAAATCGGGTCTGGTTTATGAATAGCTTGAAAAATCATAATTTGTATAAAAATATCAACATTAAAAAGTTAAAAAACTTACGATGATATCGCATTTTGCAAAAAAGTTTGCAAATCAAATAATCTCATCACGCTACTTTAGATAAATTGTAACTTAAATTTTATTAACATTGCCTAAAATAGGGCTGTTTGGAAAAAATTTTTTATAAAAAATATTTGTAAAATAAAAAGTGCTAAGTATCTAAATGGCGATTTACAAACTTTAAGTATATCTTAAGTTCCAAAAATGCCTATTTTGGAGGGTTTTAGTCTTATATAAAGATAAAATTTTGCAAAACTATACCAATTAGACAAAAAATATTTAATTTGCAAAATATTATAAAAAATTATATTTTCTTAAAATACCTTGATAAAGGGATTTATTTTTCAAAAACTTAAAAACTGATTATGAAAAATGTTTGCAAATTATTTCAGTATCTTACTATAAAACCTTTATATTTTTTATTTTCATCTTGCACCACTTGAGAGATACTTAAAACTTGTTCATCTATGATAGTTGTTATCTTATATTTTCCCTTTCTCCATCTTGTAGGAGTGATAAGCCTCTCTTGGATATTTTGACTTATGATCTTTATACTCTCTTTTGTAAGTTTTCCTTTTGAGGAGTGTAGTTTTGTTCCTCTATTTAGTATAGATATGATCTCCCTATCGACTACCGGCTGTCTAAACTCTTCTATAAGATCATAAACAAGTGTAGGTTTGTTTGACTGTTCGGTATGCAAAAATGAGTGATACAAACTAAGTCCGCATTTGATGATAGCGGATTGGATACGATTGTATAAAAAGCCATAGCCATAGTTGATCGCTTGATTTATAGTATCTGGTGCATTTTGAGTTATTCTATTAAAGTCCGGTTTGTCTATAAGGATGCCAAAAGCTTTCCAGTAATTTTTAGATATAGTTCCTTCATATCCCATAAGCATATTGGTATCTTTTGCTTTTTCTATCAAACGATATATTTTTTCTATTGTATATATAATTTTTTCCAACTTTTTAAACTCTTCTATATTTGTATCCTCTCTATATCTGGCAAAATATTTTATAAGATTTAGTTGATTTTTCGACTTAGCTTTTATGATAGTTTTTGCTATCTGCAATGATCTTTTTGTATTTGTAAGCTCCAGCTGTTTTTTGTGTATAGTTTTGGAGACACTTTTGTGATAGGTTATAAGTGCATAAGGTTCATCTTTGTAGATAAAGTCTATATCTATACCTTTTTTGCTACATTGATATACAAGCATTGATGATATGTTAATACCCGGACTTAAGATAATGATGCGAGTTACTGCATTTAATGGTAGCTGTTTTACAATTTTTCCATACTCTTTTATCACTATTTTGCCTTTTGTGATACCTATATATAAACCATACCTTGATAAAACTATCTCAGAAGATTTTATAGACTCTTTTAGATAGTTTGTTTTGCTCTTTTGTATCTCTTTTTGAGCAGTTTTTAACGGTGTTTTGAGAGCTATTTGTTCATAAGCTTTTGAGATGAGATAGTTTGAATGTTTTTGTCTCTCTTCGTCTGTTTGCGGTTGATAGCTTTTTATGCCATATAAAAGTTGAAAAAATTTAGACTTTTTGTTTATATTTTTGCTACTTTTTGCTTCGGCTATCTTTTTTATAAGTATCTCATCTATATGCTTTTGCAGGATATCAAGCTGTTTGGTATCTGTTAAAACTTTAGTATAGTATCTTTGGATACCTTTTATATGCTCATTTATAACTTCTATAGTAGCAGAAAGTGGTCGTTTTTTTGTTTTTTGGGATAATTTTGATATCTTTTTTTGAAGCTTTGAGTTATCCATCAGGATATGTCCATCCCTAAACCAAAGTCCAAGGTATGTAAAACCATCTTTTTTGTTTGATATAAAAGTTTTATCTTTGTCAAATTTTAAATGGAGTGAGTTTAGATAATTCTTAGCCAGATCAATTATCTTTATAACATCTCTTCTATGCTTTGCAAAAAATATCATATCGTCAGCATATCGAACAAAGTCTATATGTTTACTCTCAAGATAGCGATCAAAATCATTGAGATATACATTACTAAGCCGAGGGCTTAAGTTATCTCCTTGATATACTCCGGAAATCTTATCTATCCATTGATGATCTTTTAGCATTCCATTTTTTAAAAATAAAGCTATAAGTTTTACTATCCTTTTATCGTCTATGAGTTGATTTAGTATCTGGATAAGTTTTCTTTGGTTGATTGAGTCAAAAAAATCATCTATATCGGCTTTTGCCACCCAAAAATTTTTTCTCAGAAAATCTTTAGTTCTGTTTATGGCTTTTACGGTTCCTTTGTTTTTTCGATACGCATATGACATATTGGAAAATTTTACTATATCTTCAAGCTCATAAACCAATATCTTTTGAATGATCTTTGATGAAGTTGAGGATAGTGCAAGTTCTCTTTTTTGACCATTGTCTTTATCTATCTCAAAAGATTTTACAGGATCCGGCACAAATCCTTCAAGTAGCCTTTTCTTAAACTCTCCGGATCGTATCATAGAAAGCACTATATCATGATCTTTTGCTTTTTGGTAATTTTTAAGTGCAAACAAAAGCATATCCGTTCTAAATACATCTTCAAGCTTTTTAGAGAACATAGCTATCTTCCTTGCTAAAGGGATGTGAAAATTTTGGATTTAATTCAACTGATTTTTCTACCATATCTTTACTAATACGATATACTCTTACAGAGTCACTTTTTTCTACAAAATCAAGAAGCTTTTGTAAAAGTTTTGTATATGTTTTTGTATCAATTTCTATCTCAAAAACCGAGTAATTTACCCTGAAACCATACTCGCTTAAAAGCTTATCAACCTTTTTTCTTTGTTTATCGTTCGATATATCATAAGTTACAAGAATATACATAGACAATCCAATTTTTAAAAATAGTATCTTGTTTACATTTTTATCTGCAAATATATATGAGATATACCCTATATATTCATCTTAATATTTTTTATAATTTTTAAAAATTTATCTCCCTTTGAATTCTTTCAATTTTTGTATGATCTTTTGAAGATATATCATGTAATCACCTTTTTTTCTCAATAATTTAAAGTCTTTGATGGCATTGTGAGATAGATTATCTTTGATAAAATCAAAAAAATCATTTTTTACCTCTCTATCCTCTATCATGTAATAAATAAAGTTAAAAAAATTCCCGCTTTTTTGATTTATCTCTATGTTGCATATGCTATCTTTTCGGTTTTTTAGATAGGCTTTTAGTATCTTTTTTTCCATTTCATTAGCTATAAGCATATAAAATATAAAGGCTCTATCTATGGATTGGTCTTTAAATTTTTGTATGATTTGATTGTCGGTAAGCTCTGTTTTTATGGGTTTTATTTTGATGGAA
>JAMOOV010000035.1 GCA_027065125.1 Campylobacterales bacterium
TTTTCCGAAAAGCAGCTCTTTTCTTTGATTTTCCATCCAAGTTTTTGTTTTGACATAGAGTCTTGTTCTCTTTTTCTCTTTAAAGCATCCAAGTTCACAAAAAGTTACATCTATATTTTTAACTTCCAAAGTTCCCCTAACTCTCTTTAATCCTATACCTGCCGCCGCTTCTCTTGCTTTTTTGCATACTATTTTATTGTCTTTATTTAAAAATGGTTTCATTCTCTCGTAAGCCTCTTTGGAATATTCCCCTTTTTCAAGTTTTCCAAATTGACCAAGACCACAATCGCTGATACGAATTCCCATATCTTTTGCCGTTTGTCCCACTTTTGAAACTTCCTCTTTGCTTTTAGCAGCTATCTTATATGCATTAGCACAAGTTAATTTTCCCTCTTCATTAAGAGAGTTTTTTATCATCTCTTCTAAAATCATTAAATTATCCTTTGAGGGTTTCTGTATATATTCATTCTATTTCCTCTAACAAAGCCTATCAAAGTAAGTCCGAATTTTTCAGCTATCTTTACACCAAGACAAGTAGATGCCGTTCTTGATGCAAGTATCGGGATACCGTGCATAACAGCTTTTGCTACCATCTCCGAACTAAGTCTGCCACTAACCATCAAAAATGAATTTGACACATCCACTTTTTTTAATATAGCTTTGCCGACAGCTTTATCTATGGTGTTATGTTGAGCTATATCTTCTCCTATAAAGTAAGTTCGCTCATCCACATAAAGTTTTGCTGTATGAACACAACCTGTTTCTTCATACAGAGGACACTCTGTGTAAAATTTACCCATAGCCTCCAAAAGCATATCACTTTCAATATAAAAATTACTCTTTATCACTTTTGCTTCTATTGTATCAGGATTAATATTGGCAGAAATTCCTCTTCCACAACCGCTTACGACAACACCTTCGCTATTTAATTTCTCAATATTTTTTTTATCACTTATAGCCTCAATCTCAACACTCATTCCGTCATTGGTCAATTTTATATTTTTTACATCATTTATATCTTTTATGATATTTTCAGCTTTGAGATACCCTATGCACAAAGCCTCTTGATCTACTGGTGTTGCCATCAAAGATGCAATTTTTTTGTTATTTAAAACTATATCAAGTTTTATCTCTGCAACAACTATATCTTTTTTTACAACTCTCTTACCGTCGCTTATCTTAGTAATTTCCGTTTCAAAAATAGGCTTCACAACAATCCTTTTTAAATCAAGAGAAAAAACAGTAATTCTCTTGATTTATCTTTATGACATTAGATATGCTATTTTAGCATATTTGATTTTAAAAAAACAGCCATACCGTTCTCCTGTTTTAAAAAGGAGGTTACAAAAAGAACGGCATGGCTCTGTTTATTTAAATTTGTTTTACTTTTTTTTCATAAGTTTTTTGTAAAATGAACTATGCATATATTTAATCTCATCTTCACTTTTATGCCCATCTATCATACTACCGAGAGAACCCTTGATAGCAAATAAAGACATATACATGTGAGTTATAAAAAGTGCAGTAACCGCCATACCTAAAAAGTTATGTACAATAGCTGCAATCCTTATAAGATCTATCTGGTCGAGATTAAGTTTTTTTAGCATCTCTATATCAAAATCTTGAAAATACATCATAGCACCTGTTATTATCATGGCAAAACCGCCAACCATAGCTACCCAAAACCACATCTTTTGTCCAGCATTAAATTGACCTGCTGGAACTACAACTTTTTTCTTTGTTAAGTATCCGCCAAGTATCATAAACCATTTTATATCATCAAAAGTTGCAAGCATCGGTACAAACCACATCAAAAACATAGGTATGCCTGCTATTACAAATAGCACCGTACCTACACTATGCATATATCTAGCATATCTTACAAACTCTCCTCCGCCAAAATATTGACCGAAAATCATTATAAATCCGGTAGGAACAATAATAACAAAAGCAAGAGCTGCCAACCAATGGATTACCCTTTTGAATACTGAGTAAACATAAAAGCCTTTCCCTTCATGTGAAAACTTTTTTGGTCCGATGATAAGATAGTGCAAAAGAAAAACTACCAAAACTCCGATAGTTATCCCCAAAAATAGCACTCTAAACCAATGCACTTGAAGATAAACAAAAAGCTCACCCCACTTTTGATAATGTAAAATATTATGCAAAAGTTCGGGGGAGTTTAAATGACTCCCCCCAAAATGAACCTCTTTTGCCTTCTCAACCAAAGGAACATGTCCTATGAATTCTCTTGCATACATACTTAGTGCTGCCAAGATGAATATAACTATCTTTTTCATAGTTTATCCTTTATAGGCTGTACTCCAGCCGTATGGTGAACCTATGACACCTTTTCCTCTTGACATAACTCTCTTTCTGTATATCGCAGAAACTTCTTCTTCGTCCCCAACTATCAAAGCATTAGTTGCACAAACAGCAGCGCACATAGGAACTTTACCTTCGGCAATTCTATTTTGTCCGTATAGTTCTCTCTCTTTGATAGAGTTAGTTTCTTCAGGACCTCCTGCACACATGGTACATTTATCCATAACACCTCTTGTTCCAAAAGCCCCGTCTCTTGGGAATTGTGGAGCTCCAAAAGGACAAGCATACAAGCAGTAACCGCATCCTATACACTTCTCTTTGTCGTAAAGTACTATGCCGTCGGCTCTGATGTAAAAACAATCAACCGGACAAACTTGTTCACAAGGAGCATCAGTACAGTGCATACAAGCAACTGAAACGGAAAACTCTTTTCCTTCCATGCCTTCGTTTATTGTTACAACTTTTCTTCTACTTATTCCCACGGGAAGCTCATGAGCCTCCTCGCAAGCTACAGTACAACCTTCACACTCTATACATCTTTCTTCATCACAATAAAATTTCATTCTTGCCATCTCACACCCCCTAAGCTTTCTCTATGCGGCATAAACCGCCTTTTGTTTCAGGGATTTGAGTAACGATGTCATATCCGTAATTGGTAACCGTATTGGCACTTTCACCCGTACTATAAGGTTTGCAACCCTCAGGATAATTTTCACCCAAGTCAACCCCCTGCATAACTCCGGCCCAGTGATAAGGCAAAAATACTCTATCTTCACTAACAGAATAAGTAAACCTTGCTCTAACTTTTATCTTGGTTCCCTCTGGTGAGTGTACCCACATCATATCCCCATCTTTTATGCCATGTTCCATAGCAAGATTTGGATTGATATCGCAGAACATTTCCGGATTGTGTTTAGTAAGATATTTTGAACTTCTTTCTATGATACCTGCACCGCTATGAGTAACCAATCTTCCTGTAACAAGGTTGATAGGGAACTCTTTAGACCAATCTTTTTTCTGAACGGAAGCATATCTTGTATCCACTCTGTAATGATTTGGTTTATCTTTATAAGTCGGATATTTTTTAGCAAGATCAGCTCTTGGAGTATGCAAAGGCTCTCTATGCATAGGTATTTTATCTGGGAATGTCCACACATAGGCTCTTGCTTTAGCATTACCATAAGGTGCAACTCCAGCTTTTAGGGCAAGTTCAGCTATCTGGTCACTTATGTCAACTTTCCAGTTTTTACCCATAGCCGCTTTTTGCTCAGCAGTCAATTTAATACCAAGAACTTTTTCTATATTATCTTTGTGTAATTCGGGATATCCGCCTTTTACCTTGGCATTTTTTATAGTAGCTCCATCTCCGGCAAGTTGACTAACTCCATCATGAACTAAGCCGAATCTGTTTCTAAATCCCATACCACCTTGAGCAACCGAAAGATTTGTGTCATAAAGTATAGGACTACCACTGTGAGTAGTTGTCCAACAAGGCCATGGAAGTCCGTAGTATTCGCCTTTCATAGGTCCCATACCGGCAATAGTAACTTCATTGAACATGTGCCAATTTTTCTGATGTTTTTTAAGTCTTTCTGCTGTCCAACCGGTAAGTCCTATCGTTTTGATAGTTCTTGCCACTTCATTAACAGCATCTTCAGGCCATTTAAAGCTATCTTTAGCTTTTGCAAGAGTTCCTCTTTTCTTGTCGGCTTTCAATTTCATTCCGGCAACAAATTGATCATAAAAACCGAATTTTTTAGCAAAAGCAAACATGATATCTTGATCTGTTTTACTCTCATACATTGGTTCTACGACTTTGCTTCTCCATTGTGCCGTTCTGTTTGTAGCAGTTACACTTCCTTCATTCTCAAATTGAGTTGCCGTAGGAAGTATATAAACACCGTCTTTTTTATTGGTTATAATAGCCGCTTCATTTGCAAACGGTTCAGCGACAACTATAAGCTCAAGTTTGTCAAGTGCTTTTTGGACAGAAGCTTGTCGTGCGATGGAAGTAATACCATTTCCTTGTACCCAAAGAGCTTTTATAGGTGCATTTGTATGGATAGGATCCTCTTGTATTACACCCTCATACCATCTTGCAAGTGTAAAACCTTTCGTATTCATCCATTTTTTGGATTTGAATCTGCCTTTTAACCAATTATAATCAACTCCCCACTGCTTGGCAAAATATTTCCAAGAACCGTCACTTAGTCCGTAATATCCCGGAAGTGAGTGAGAAAGACAACACATGTCTGTCGCACCTTGAACATTGTCATGTCCTCTAAGTATGTTACATCCGCCTCCGGCTCTACCCATATTGCCAAGAGCAAGTTGGAGTATCGGAGCCATTCTTGTGTTGGATGAACCTATGGAGTGTTGAGTTAGACCCATAGCCCAGATGAGAGTTCCCGGCTTTCTTGTAGCGAAAGCTCTTGTTATCTGATAGAGTACCTCTTCAGAAACTCCAGTAACATCGGCAACTTTTGAAGGAGTCCATTTTTTGGCCTCTTTGATAATTTCATCCATTCCATAAACTCTATTTTTGATAAAATCTTTATCTTCCCAACCGTTTTTAAATATGATATGGAGCATTCCATACATAAAAGGTATATCAGTACCCGGTCTTATATGAGCATAAAGATCTGCTTTTGCCGCAGTTCTTGTATATCTTGGGTCTATTACTATCAATTGAGCATTATTATGCTCTTTTGCTTTTAAGAAGTTTTTAAATCCAACCGGATGATTTACCGCCGGATTTGCTCCGAAAATAATAATAGACTTCGCATTTTGTATATCTCCAAGGTGATTGGTCATAGCGCCATAACCCCATGTATTCGCCACACCGGCGACTGTTGCACTATGTCAAATTCTAGCTTGGTGATCTATATTGTTCGTACCCCACATTGCGGCAAATTTTCTAAAATAGTAGGATTGCTCCGTACTCATCTTTGCCGAACCTAAGAACATGGCAGTATCGGGACTCTCTTTTCTAAGCTCAAGCATTTTAGCACTTATCTCGCTTACAGCTTGATCCCAGCTAATTCTTTGCCATTTTCCATTTACTTTTTTAAGAGGATGTTTTACTCTTTTTGCACTCTTTACCGTATCAATAGAATCGATACCTTTTGAGCAGTGACTACCTTGTGAAAAAGGATGATCTTGAGCAACCTCTTGCCTAACCCATACACCATTATGCACTTCTGCAATAATGCCGCAACCAACCGAACATGTTGTACATACGGTTTTAACTAACTTTGATCCGGGGTATGGATTTTTGATCTCTTCTTCAGTAGCATTTCTAAGTGCATTACCACCTGCTGCCAATGAAGTTCCGGCAACTGCACTACCAAGTGCCGCCATCTTCAAAAATGCTCTTCTACCCGTTCGCAAAGATAGTTTTTCTAACATATCTTTACTCATATCTTACTCCTTTAAGATGCTACACTGTAGTACTCTCTCCAATGAGCCGTCTTTTTATAAAGAATCTCTTTCTTTGGAGAGTGTCCGACTACAACACCGTTTGAACCTTGAACCGCTGAAGACTTCTCGCTGGCATTTGCAAGTGTGGTTGTTGCCAAAACCGCACCTGAGCCGATAAGAGCTTTCTTCAGAAATTCTCTTCTTCGATTTTGCATCTTTACTCCTTTTTTAAAATTTACCTCTAATGTCATAAAGAGATACCTCAAGTAGCAAAACTACCTGAAGTATCCCTTCTTTCATCCTTATCCTTCGCTTTACACTTCGTCCTCTACATCTCCTCCCTCTTCTAAAACACACTCTACGATTTCTTCAGATTTTTTTCTTTTATTTTCCAGTCTTCTTTTCTCTTCAGCCTCAGAGATAAATACTTTTTTCTCTTTTTTAACTTTTATCTTCTCTTTTGGTTTTTTAATATCAAGAAATATCCTTTCGAACTCTATAAATATCTTTAACAAAAGAGCAACTTCTTGATAAAAGGCTGAATTTTCATGCATATAAACATTTTCAATAAATTCATCAATAAAATCATTTAAAATATTTTCAAATACCTCTTTCTCAAGAGTTTTAGCATTTTCATCACCGGAAATTTCATCCAATATTAATTTGTTTATAAAAGAAAATATAAAACCCGCATCATCTTCAAGATCGCTAAATTTTTCACTATCTTTTCTATATTTTGACTTAAGTACATATTTAACCATCATAAGTCTCTTTTTTCCATCATCTCTTTCCTCTTCATAAAAAGAGGCAGTAGTAGGAACAGGATCGCTACTTAGGTCATAAAATATCGTGTCATACTCTTTTGAAATAAACGACAAACCTTGTGATTTTATAATTCTATCCATATTTTCTAATGATTTTTCCGCATTTTCATCTATGGCACTATTTTTTAATATTTGTATGATATTTTCAATTCCATCAAATCTATCCTCTTTCATGACAAAAGCGAATAGTGAACTAAAAAGCCTATAATAAAGTGCTCTTGCTTGATTTATAGCTTGTGTATTTTGCATTATTTTTCTCCTATTTGGGCTTTTAACATCAATTTTGCCTTACAAGTTTCACAGCAATAAAGTGTTCTTATCTTAATTTCATCTCCATTAAATAATGGTGTCATTTTTTCGGCTATTTTCAATACTGATTTTCTTGGAGCAAACTCTTTGCCACACTCTACACATTTAAAAAGTTCATCTTTTGCCAATATTCTTTGTCCGAATGTTTCCGGTTTTAGTTCAAATTCATCTCTAACGATACTTATGCATTCATTCTCCGGACAAACGATTTCACAATATCCGCAATCCGTACATATTGAAGCATCAAATCTTAAGCTATTATCTTCGGGGTGGGCAGTTAAAGCTCTTACATTACATGCTCCCACACAGCTAAGACAAAGTGTGCAATTTTGCTCATTTACCACAACTTTGCCATAGTGAATATATTCGTTTTGATTTTTATATACTCCAAGATCTTTATCGCCTACAAGATGAGAAAGTCTTGCGGAAAATATTTCTCTTTTTTTAAGTCCTATTTCGTTTATAGAGTATCGACTCTCTTCTACCTCTTTAGCCTCTTCTAAATACATTTGCAATTTGTCTTTATCTTTACAGACTATTATCATATCTAAGCCATATCTTCTTTGGGCTATCTCATTAACAAAGTCCAAAGCTGACTTGGTACCTTTTGATATAAAATTAGTATAAAAAACGACCTGATGACCACTCTGTTGGAACAAAGAGATAAAATGAGCCTCATGAAGAAACTTTCTTCCTCCGACAACCAAAGGTACAACTTTTTCGGGTAATGAAGCTTTGATATTTTCTATATTCATAACTTCCGGAATGATTAAAATCTTTTTACCTTTTAAAAGATTGGATGCTTCATAAATATACTCTCTCGGACTAGCTTTTAAGTCCAAAGCACCGGAAGGACAAACACTGACACAACCACCGCAAGTTTGACAGTCTATATCACTAAAACTAAGCTCTTTTTTTTCATCTATTTTTATGATGGCATTTGTGGGGCAAATATCGGCACAATCTCCGCAAATATCACCTTTTTCCTTACCGTCTCTTCCTTTGTATTGACAAATGTCGGGATCGTAAGAGATAGAAGTTTTGTAACTAAAAGATTTAACATTTTCTTTAACTTTTTTAACAACTTCATCTTTCCCCTCTTTCAAAGGGTCATATACACCTTTTTGTAAATATGCGAAATCCAAAGTATCAAACCAAATCATTTGATCTATGCCAAGAGGAGTTATTTTTCCTTTTCTATTTAAAAATACTTTTAATTCTCCTATGGTACCTTCGATCTTTTGGACAGAGCCTTTCTCTGCAAAATAGAGATCAAACTCTTCTCCAAATTCTTTCTCTATTTCTGCTAATTGCTCTTGATCTCCTACAAGTAAAAGCTTGTTTCCTATCTCTTTGGTAGTTTTAAAATCAGTTGCATAATCAAGCTTTATAGCTCTTATCTCATAAAGTGTTTCAACGGTTTTTATCTTATCTGCAAGAGAATCCTGAGAATTTTTGATATAAAAGTCAATTTCGGGAGCATACATTTCTGCTTCTATCTCTTTTGAGTTTGAAATCATACAATTTTCATTTACCTTTTTTATATCGTTTGTAATATATATCTTTTCATTTAAGGGAAAGTCCAATTTTTCACGGCTGTAATAAATATATTCAATCATCAAAACTACCTTTTTTCCAAACTTATATGAGAATTATAGAATTTATATACTTTCTTTTAGCTTAAAAAGTAAACTATTTTTTACTTTCTACCAATATGGCATATAAGATAAATATAGTCTTAATTAAAACAATTTTTACTTTTAAGCATTCGTTTATATGGTATATTGTATGATGTTTCATATGAAAAAGATTATTTACATATTATTTTTTATTGTTATATCAACAGTCATATATCTGACATTTACCCAAAATATAATCGAAAAAAATATAAAATTCGGTTCATCCCTGCCCCTAAGCGGGATCAACAAAAAATTGGGATTTGCCATAAAAGAAGGAGCTTTGACATACTTTGACTATGCCAATAAAAACTCTCTTCTTGATGATAAAAATATAACTCTCATATCATATGACGATAAATATGAGCCGGAATTGACAATAGAAAATTTACAAAAATTATTAAAAAGAGATAAAGTTTTTGCACTTTTTGGCTTTGCAGGAACTCCGACTATAAAAGCTATTATGCCCATTATAGTTGATAGCAATATACCTTTTATAGCACCAATTTCAGGAGCTTCATTTTTAAGAAAACCACCGAGAAAAAATTTTATAAATTTTAGAAGTTCATATGCTGATGAGATAGAAAAAATCACAAAATATCTTGTAGATAAAAAAAGATTAAAAAAGATAGCTATATTTTATCAAAATGATGACTATGGAGATGATGGATATATAGCAACCATTCTCTCTTTAAAAAAAAGAAGACTGCAACTTATCGCCGAGGGAACATATAAAAGAAACACTCTATCGGTTACTCAAGCATTATATGATATAAAATCGGCAAATCCTCAAGCTATCATAATGGTAGGAGCCTATAAGCCAGTAGCTCTTTTTATAAAAAGATATAGAAAAATGGATAAAACTGATACTATATTTTGCAATATATCTTTTGTTAATGCAGATGAATTAGTAAAAGAGTTGGACCATAAGACAAAAAATATGATTTTCTCTCAAATTGTTCCATCGTATAACGATAATAGCATACCCATCGTAAAAGAGTATAGAAAGATGTTAAAAATCAACTATCCTCAAGCAAAATATGAGTTTATTTCTCTTGAATCTTATATCGCAGCCAAGTTAAATGTGGAGGCTTTGCAAAAGATAAAAAATCATATCACTCGAAATGATTTTTTGGAAAAAATAAGAATATTATCTCAAAAATATAAAAGAAGAGGAATTTTTGGTAAAGTTTTTTTGTTTAAGTATCAAAATAAAAAATTTATAAAGATAGAGAGTGGCAGATGAAGAGATTTGCAAAGATTTCAAAACTTTTAAACAAAGTCTCTTTTAAGCACAAAACAAATATATTATTGGCTCTCATTGTTGCAGGTATGCTAAGTATCATGGCATTGTCTGAAATTTCACTATTTTCTTTAAAATATGACTTCGATACACTATACAAAAAAAGAACCGTTCCTCTTGTGCAACTTGAAGAGATAAAGGATTTGTATAAAGTAAATATTTACGATACCCTTTTTGATCTTCAGCAAAATATCATAAAATACCCTCAAGCTATTGAAGTTATTTCTCTCACTAAACAAATACTTAAAAAAAATTGGAAAAAATTTAAAAAAAGTTTAATACCTTCTCCTAAACCATTTTTTTACTTTACATATTTTGCCAATAAATATCTTTTTAATGGCGAAAATAAAGAGGAGTTTAAAATACTTCAAGACAATATGATAAAAAATATAAATAAAAAAATGAGAGATATTGACAAAGATATAAATAAAATATTGATACTTAAGAAAAATGGAAAGACAAGAGAAAGTAAAATTTTATTAAAAAAACTTTATCTAAATATCGGGCTTATTAATATCTATTTTACAAATTTGATCAATTTTGACCTCAAAAAAGCTGCTTCAGAAAAGAGAAAGACTGAAAAAGTTTTTTATTTTACTTTTACTGTATCAATCTTTTTTATAGCCATGATTTTTATATTTAGTATCATTTTTTCTATATTTTTGATAGATCATTTCAGAGAACTTCATAACTATTTGGAAGAAATGGTAGCATCAAAGATTCAAGAACTTAAACGATTGAATGAAAATCTTGAATACAGGATAAGAAGAGAGGTTGAAAATAATAGGAAAAAAGACATGATTATGTTTCAACAGGCAAAATTGGCCAGTCTTGGAGAGATGCTTCAAAATATTGCCCATCAATGGAGACAACCTCTTGGAAGTTTAAGTCTAATTATACAAAGTTTTCAAACAAAAAATATGGTAGGAAAATTGACTGATGAATTTATAGAACAAAAGGTGAATGACGGGTTAAAAATAGCTGAAAATATGTCTCAAACAATAGATGATTTTAGAAATTTTTTCAATCCCGATAAGACAAAAAAATATTTTATGTTAAAAGAGTGCATAGAACACTCTTTGGAATTATCAAAATATCTTCTTAAAAAAGAGCATATTGAGATATATCTATACATTAGAAAAGATATGTTAATATACGGGTATTTTAATGAATTATCTCATGTTTTTTTAAACATTATCAGTAATTCGAAAGATGCTTTGTCTAAGAAAAAAAAATTGGACAAAAAGATACTTATCGTTGTAAAAAAGAGTAAAGATGTTGCTATTATCAGCTTTATAGATAATGCAGGCGGTATAGATAAAAAGATACAAAATAAAGTTTTTGAACCATATTTTACAACCAAATACAAAAGTTCCGGTACCGGTGTAGGGCTATATATGGCAAAACAGATAATAGAAACACACATGAATGGTAGAATAAATTGTAAAAATATTTATCATAAATTTGGTGGAGATAAATTTTACGATTGTGCAATGTTTGAAGTAAAGATTCCCTTGAAAGGAGATGACAATGGAACAAAAAAATAGGAATTTAGATATATTAAAAGAGTTCCATCTTTTATACATTGAAGATGATTTGAGTCTATTGAAAAACAGTACAGAAATACTACAAGATTTTGTAAAAACAGTACATTCTGTAAGCAATACAAAAGATGCTTTAGAAGTGTTGCAAAAAAATAGGGTTGATGTTATTATCTCCGATATTTTACTTGAAGAAGATAATGGAATAGAATTTATAAAAAGAATTAGAAAAGAGTTTAATAATTTTACACCCGTAATACTGACTACTGCTTATACTGATACAAATTATTTACTCGAATCTATAAAGCTTAAAGTAGAAAATTATATAGTAAAACCTATAAATATCAAAGAGTTGCTCAATACTATACACGACACTGTCCTTCCGATGATGCAAAAAAAGGAGATAAAAAGATCTTATAATGTCATCAAGACTATATCAGTGATTTGCGACAGTAAACAGATAGAAATAATCAAATTTATCGTCAATAATCTTGATAAAAATAATATTTTTGATTTTTCATATGCTGATATAATGGAGAAAATTGATATCAGCAAGCCTACACTTGTAAAGATATTTAAAGCTTTGATTGATAAAGGAATATTGGTTAAACTTCAAAGAAGTAAATATCTTTTTGATGAAAATAGACTTGATTATCTGAATTTTGGAGAAAAAAGTGAATAATCTTTATAGAAAAATACCAAAAATTGATACTTTTATCAATAAAAAAGAGTTTCAAGGTTTGAGCAAACCTTTGCTAACAAAAGTTGTAAAAAATTATGTCGATAAACTTAGAAGAGATATTAAAGATAATAAAATAGAAGATATAGATATAGATAAGATGGTGCTACAAATAATAAAAGAGTATAAAAAAATACTTGAACCATCTATAAAATCTGTTATAAATGCTACAGGTATAACTATACATACAAATCTTGGAAGAAGTTTAATAGATGAAAAAATTTTTGAGAAAGCAAAAGATATTTGTACATCATATTGCAATCTTGAATTTGACATGGAGCAAGGAAAGAGAGGAGATAGATATGAGCATACCGCTAAACATTTGAGTTTTCTTTTTGGATGTGAAGATGTTTTGGTGGTAAACAATAATGCAGCAGCTGTTTTTCTCATACTAAATACATTTGCAAAAGATAGGGAAGTGATAGTCTCAAGAGGAGAACTTGTAGAGATAGGCGGTAGTTTTAGGATACCTGAAGTTATGAAAAGCAGCCAAGCTAAACTCATCGAAGTGGGAACAACAAATAAAACAAAATTAAGCGACTATAAAAATGCCATCAATGAAGACACTGCAATGCTTATGAAAGTGCACAAGTCAAACTACTCTATCGAGGGTTTTAGCGAAGAGGTTGATATAAATGAGATAACAAAACTGGCAAAAACAAAAAATATATTGGATTATTATGACCTTGGCAGTGCTTACCTGCCAACCCTTCCATACAATCTAAAAAATGCAGAGCCGTCTATATTTGACATACTAAAAAACCCCCCATCTCTTCTTAGTTTTAGTGGAGATAAGCTTTTTGGAAGTATTCAAGCCGGTATCATTATAGGCAAAAAGAAGCTTATAGCAAAACTAAAGAAAAATCAAATACTAAGAATGTTTAGAGTAGATAAACTTACACTTTCGATACTTGAATATACCGCAATATCATATATAAAACAATCTTATGACAATATACCTTCCTTGAAAATGATTTGTCAAAATGAAAATATTCTTTTAGAGAGAGCGAACAAGATAAAAAATAGTATTAATGCCCAAATAAAAATCAAAGAAAGTTATACATTCATAGGCGGAGGAACTTTTCCAAACAGAAAGATACCGACTATTGTTATAGAATTTACAGGAGATGCTATATCCTTGCAGACAAAATTTAGAAAATATAGTGTTATAGGTCGTATAGAAAATGATAGATTTGTTCTTGATACTAGAACTATTATGGATAAAGAGATGGAAAAACTTATATCCATCATCAAAAAGGTTATATCTTGAAACATATTATAGTAGGAACGGCAGGGCATATAGATCACGGAAAAACTGCTCTTATAGAAGCTATGAATGGCTATAACGGCGATGAATTAAAAGAGGAAAAAGAAAAGGGTATCACGATAGATCTTAGCTTTTCAAATATCACCGATAAAAATACGAATATAGCTTTTATAGATGTTCCGGGTCATGAAAAGCTTGTAAAAAATATGATAAGTGGGGCTTTTGGATTTGATATTTGTCTTTTTGTTGTAGATGTAAATGAAGGGCTTATGCCTCAAAGCATAGAGCATCTTGAAGTCCTTAGCTTTCTTGGTGTAAAAGACATAATAATAGCTTTAAGCAAATGCGATCTCTCTACTGATACTTTAATAGCAAATAGAGAAAAAGAGATATTAGATTTTCTCAAAAACTATCCTAATATTAATCTTGTAAAAATATTTCGTACATCCATACACGACCAAAAGAGTATTGATAATTTAAAAGAGTATCTTTTTACTCTAAAAGGTAAAGATGAGACAAAAGAAAATGAAATATTCAGATACTATATAGATAGAGTTTTTAGTGTAAAAGGATTTGGAGAAGTTGTTACTGGTACGGTACTAAGCGGCTTTGTGGAAAAAAATCAAAAAATTTATGTTTGCGAACTTGCAAAAGAGATTGTAGTAAAAAATATACAAGTTCACAAGGAGAGCCGAAATATAGCAACAAAACATCAAAGAGTTGCTCTAAATTTGGATATTACCCATGGAAAACTCAAAAAAGGATACCTCCTAAGTAATAAAGGGTATCTTAGAGGATTTAACACTATTGATATATTTATAAAAACCACAGATAAACACACTATATCCAACAATCAAAATGTCAATTTTCTATATGGAACTAAAAATTTATCAGCAAAAATAAATCTTTATAGCGATAAAAAAATTAACGGCGGATACTATGCGAAAGCGACACTTAATGAAAAAGCTTATTTGCTACATAGAGATAAGTTTATACTTCTTTTAAACAATTGGGTTGTGGGTGGAGGTATTGTGCTTGATCCCATAAGCGATCCCATAAAAAAGAGTAAAAAACTTCCCATATTAAGACATTTGTACAATAAAGAGTATAAAGAAGCTTTTTTAGAGTTTTGTCAAAATCATAAAAAAGGTTTTGGACTTATCTCCTCTTTACAAAGATTTGCCTTAAATCATGAAAAGGCTTTAAGTATTGCAAAAGAGTTGGATAATATTTTTATAGATGAAAAAGCTTTGGTGTTATATCCTAAAGCAACACAAGATATTATAAAAAATAAGATTAATGAAATATATACAAAAAACTCTTATGCACTTTTGTCCCCGACAGCTTTAAAACTCAGGATAAAGTGGGCAAGTGAAGATTTTATAAAAGAGTGCTTGGATTATTTTGTATCCAATGGCTTTTTGGAAATCGAAAAAAATATTTATAAACGAAAAGATATAGGTAAAGTGGATATAGATAAAGAGCTTGAAAAAAGGGTTGTATCAATTTTGGAAAATTCAGGTTTTACACCTCCTGCCCCTTACAATCTTTATGATGATTTGGATATAGATAGAAAGCTTGGTGACCAGATATTTAAAAAACTAACTTCAAGCAAAAAGATAGTAAGAATTGCTCACAATCTTTTTATAACGGCAGCAAATCTATCCAAAATACTCTCTATGCAAAAAGAGATTATAAAAAAAGATGGTTACATAGATATAAAAAACTTTAGACAAAGATTAAATCTGAGCAGAAAATACCTTATAGGTTATCTCGAATATCTTGACAAGTTAAGTGAGATAAAAAAAGAGGGAAATAGAAGATATTTGATCGGTTAAAATATTGGAAGAAAACTCTTCCAATATTTACCGAAATGCTCATCTAATTAGCAAGATGGAACATTACCGCTATCACTAGCGAAGTTATACAAGAAATCATATATATGTTTTAAATATTTCTTTTTAAGATCTTTTGCTTTTGGGCAAAATTTCTTAATTTCAGCATTTAGCTTACCAGCATCATTTGCTACTTTCCACTCAGCTTGAGTATGTTTTTTTGCTAAAACACCACCATTGTCTATTCCACTCTTTTTGCAAGCTTTTTTAAGCTTTTTAACATAGAGTTTTTGACCTTTAGCTGCATCAGCAAAAGCTGAAGTGCTAACAAAGCTAAGTCCGAGTATTGCGATAAAAATCGCTCCAAGTAACTTCTTCATTCTTTCTCCTTTCATAAGATTTATCATATTATACCAAAAAAATGGTGTAATAATTGTGAATTAATGTTCCCTCACTTTTGAAACTGAAAACAATTTATTTAAAATTGCATAAACTGCCAAAATGACACCAAGTGATCCTATGACTACTAAAACTTCCGCTTTTTCCGGAGGATAGTAAACAAAATTTACAACTTTTTCATATACTCCGTATTTTTCAAACCCTGTGCCAAATCTGTCACTCATAGGATATGCATTACCGGCATAAACAAATATATATCTTCCTATATAAGTTCCTATTATCATCAAAATAGAAGCAAAAATAGCTAAAGCACCGCTACCTTTTTTGAGCATAAAAAGAAAAGGAATTGCTATAGCAAGAAGTACATATCCTCCAAAATACATATATTTAAATGGTCCGGCTATGATCAAAGATGCCCAACGCTTATCTATAGTTGCATAAGATGCAACTTCAAATACAACTAAAAGAATTATACATATAAGTGCTGTTTTTCTTATAACTTCCATAAGATTTGCATATTCGCTTCCTAAAGATTTTTTATATGTAAAGAAACTATATAGTCCCATCACACCGGCAGATGCCACATAAGCTGAAATAATAAAATATGCAGTCAAACTCGGATATGTATTCCATAGATGTCTTGCTTCATTCATGCTAAACAAATTGGCTTGTATATAATACTCGATAATATCTATAAGTATGGACAAAAGCAGTATTACAAACGATATCCTTTTTGCCAAAGCTGTATTGTGAGTAATCAAAAGATATATCTCAAACAATACAAACGGAATATAGATACTATAAAGTGGTAGCATTTGCCACATACCTGCTCCAAAGTTCGGACTTGTTACCATTGAAAGCATATGTAAAGAGTTAAGATCCACCATGATTGTAAAAAGACCGCCTATTACCATGGCCAAACCAAATGTCATAAATCCTGCGGCAGTTTTTTTAACTATCTGAAGGTTTAAAAGCTCATCTATTGCTACTAAAAATATAATACCACTTCCGGTATAAATCATATACATATAATTTACGATAAATAAAGACCAAGGAGCTTCTCTGTGCACTTCACTTTCATTGCTAAAAACTGCATGTTGCATTGCTTTAACAAGTTCGTGAGATCCGGGATGCAATCCCGCACTATGAGCTGTCGCTCCCTCTAAAAAGTATCTTATCTGTATAACTTCACTGATACCGTATATACCAATAGCAAGAAAGATATAAGCCAATATCATAGTTTTATTAAATAAGAGTTCTTTAAGAGATACTTTGTTTATCTCCACTCCTGCAATTACGATTTTTTCCATTGCTTACTCCTTTTTGCTTTTGCTTTTTCTATGATAGGCTTCATCTCGTCCCATGTATAAAGTTTAGTATCGGAACCGATAGAATTTTTTGCATATTGCGAATCTTGTTCCGGTACAAGATAAAATAGTTTTGGAACGGTTTCTTCTTTTTGCTTGAGAACGAAAAATTTTCTCTTTTTCAAGAGCTTTACAACATCTCCCTCTTCATCATCAAGATCTCCAAAAAGTCTGACTTTGGTAGGGCAGGTCGCTTGACAAGCTGTAGTTGTATATCCCTTAGAAATTCTCGTATCATAACAAAATGTACATTTATCAACCGCAACTACTTCGTCATCTACAAATCTCGCATCATAAGGACAGGCTTCCATACAACCCTTACATAAGATACATTTGCTCTGATCTACCATAACCAAGCCACCTTCAACAAAATGACTGGCACTAGTTGGGCAAACCTCCACACAAGGTGCATCAAGACAGTGATTACACTGAGAAGGATAGAAATTTACAAATAGTTTTCCGGAAACCATTTTTTCAGTCTGTCCAACCCAAATCCTTTGCTTATCCGCTCCGAGTTGGACACCATTTTGTTCTTTACAAGCTACTTCACAAGCTTTACA
>JAMOOV010000036.1 GCA_027065125.1 Campylobacterales bacterium
AGTCTTAACCGGTATTTTTGGAATGAATGTTGGATCAAGTGAAAATTTTTCAGCTTGGTTGGCTTATCCATCTCTTGTGTTGGCAACATGGATAGGATATAAGAAATTTTTTAAAAAGGAGCATCATGAGTAAGTTTAAGTTAGAGTTTACACTCAAACAACATACCCCCATCATTCACTTTCAAAGTGAACAGATGGGAGCAACACTAAGAGCAACGGAGTTAAAACCGAAGTTTGATCGGTTTTTGTTGGAACAGGTTGAGGATTTACCCTGTATTGAAAATGCAAATGGACATAAATCTTTGGATTATAAGGTGACTATAAAAGTTGTAGGAGAAGCTGAAAAGAAACTACCAAATAACTTTTTATATTTTGCCAATAATGCCATTAAAGATGACAGAGAAAAAAAACATATGCTTAAACATAATAGTATAAAAATTGAGTTTTTTTCATTTAACCCAAAAGTAAAAGAGGCGATTGAAACCTATTTTGCAGATTTTTTGCTTGTTACAAACTTTGGAGCAAGATCTACAAAAGGGTATGGTAGTTTTTCTGTTGTAGGAGATGATAAAAGGGTTGAAGAGAGATTGAAAAAATACACTTCTATTGTCTTTAAAGCTAATAATACAAATACAAAAAAGTGGGAAGAGGCTGTAGATACACTGCATAAACGCCTTAAATCTGGTATTAACTTCAAAAGTTACCATAAATCATTACTCTTTTTGTATATGTGCCAAAAAAATCTTCGTTGGGAAAAGAGAAAGATAAAAGAGGAGTTCCCATCTGTAGCGACAGGTAATCCTCCTATTGATTGTGATGTCAAAAAAGAGTATCGTTATATTCGTGCGATGTTAGGTGTTGCAAGTATTAACGAATATGTCGTAGGGAGAGATAGATTTACTATAACTATTGAAGAAAAAGCCAAAAAAATAGAGAGATTTGCTTCACCAATAAGTTATAAAGTAGTTGGAGCAAATATTTATGTTTTAGGTGATAAAAGTTATGAGAAGATTATGGGTAAAACTTTTTCTTTTTCATTCAAAGGAAAATCATTTGAAATTATTGCACCAAAACATGATGAATTTGATCTTTATGAGTTTTTAAAGTTTGTTGAAAAACAAGAACAGTTGATAAGTGAGGTGAAATAGTGAAATATATAGCAGTAACCATAGGACCAATCTATAAAACATTAAAAAATGCAAAGAAGCCTAAAGAACTTTTTAGTAGTAGTTATGTTTTTTCATATATTATGAGAAAAATTGTACAAAAGTTTCAATCAAGAAAATTTATAACGCCTTATATTGATAAAAAAATATTTGATATTGATGAGGTGGGACTTTTTCATGATCGTTTTATTTTTGAAGCCCAAGATGGAGATTTTGCACAGCTTCAAACTGTTATAGATGAAGTTTTGGCAGATGTTGCAGCACAACTTAACATTTCGTTTGAGAGTGTAAAAAGTTATTTACAGATATACTCTATAGAAAAAGAGTTATCTGATGGGGCTAATCCAATTTTAGAACTCACTCCCTATCTTGATACAAAAGAGTTAATGTTTCAAGTGACACAAGATGAGAGTTTTGCAAAGGCACTCAGAAGAAAAAAAGGTGATAAAGATAATTTTCTTACAGATGGTAAAAATATAGTAGATGATATTAAAAAACTTTGTTATCACAACTACTATTGTGTTGTGCATGCTGATGGAGATAAAATGGGTGAGGCTATTTCGCAAAAAGAGAATATAGCAAAGATTTCAAAAGCACTTTTTGAGTATTGTAGCAATGCGCACAGTGAGATTAAGGCATTTGGAGGGCAGACCATCTTTGCCGGTGGTGATGATTTGCTCTTTTTTGCTCCTGTTATTGGGAGAGATAAAAGTACAATTTTCAATCTTTGTGAAAAAATTGCACAAGATTTTTCGACAAAAATTCCTGAGGCAACACTGAGTTTCGGTATTTCGGTAAATTATGTAAAATTCCCACTTTATGAAGCATTGGAAAATTCAAGAGAACAGCTTTTTGCAAAAGCAAAAACAGGAGAGAAAAACAATCTTGCTTTTAAAGTAACAAAACACAGTGGACAGAGTTTTGAAGCAGTAGTGCATAAAAGTGATGCACAAACATATCAAAAGTTTTTGGATTTTGTATCAAATGTTGCAAAAGAGGATGAAAATGCTAATTTTTTACACTCTATTCACCATAAAATTCAAACATATGAAAAAACATTGCAAGAGATTTTGGACGATACAGCAAAACTACATAACTTCTTTGAAAACTATTTTAATGAAGCAGGGCATACGCAGTACAAAGAGTTTTTTAATCAACTTGTTGCTTATATGCACGCTTCACAAGATATACAACAGGTTTATGCAACACTGCGTTTTATGAAGTTTGTAAAAGGAGACAAGTAATGAAGTACCTTATAACACTTAAACCACTTGAGCCGTTCTTGTTTGGTGGAGAAAATACTTTTGGAGTACTTGGCAATAAGGAGCAGGGGACATATCTCGTAAAGTCAAGACTCTTTCCTCAGCAGAGCGCTCTTTTGGGGATGTTAAAAAAAGAGATTATGACACAATCTGGTGTGCTTACACGTAAAATTCGTGGAGAATGGGTAGATAAAACAGCAAAACAAAAGGCTGTTGATCTTGTAGGAAGTGAAAAGTTTGATATATTGCAAACCCAAATACAAAATTTTGGAGTTATAAAAAATCTCGGCGCTGTTTTTTTAATGCAACAAAACGATGCTTACATAAAAAAAGTAGCAAGTGATGATTTTTCTTATGAAGATGGTATTTTAAAAGGGTATAACCCAAAAGAAGATATCTATGATAATTTTGTATCGCTAAAAAACGATAAAAAATTAAAAACTGATGCTATCTTTCAAGAAGTTGAACAGACAGGAAATAAGAAAAATGGTGGAGATAACTCACTTTTTAAGAAAACAGCTTATCTTTTAAAAGACGATTTTGTATTTGCATTTTATCTTGATGTTGATTTTGAACTACAAAGTGGTATTGTCACTCTTGGAGCAGACAGAAGTAAGTTTTTGATGCAAGTTCAAGAGAGTGAGTCCTCTTTACAATACAAAGATAAAAATACTCACTTGACACTTTTAAGTGATGCCTACATTACAGTTGAGAACATAGCACAGCATTGTGATTTTGCCATCACAAGTGAGATAAGCTTTCAAACACTGCAAAATAAAAAACATGCTACACAGCAAAACAAGTTTCAAAAGAGTAAAAAAGTAAATCTTTATGAGAAAGGTTCAGTTTTTATGAACCCATCAGAAGAACTTTTACAAAATCTTAACAATGCAAATTGTCAAAAAATCGGTTTAAATATTTATACATACAATCAAGGAGAAAAATAAGATGAAAGTAGAACTTTATAAGAT
>JAMOOV010000037.1 GCA_027065125.1 Campylobacterales bacterium
AAAAAACAAAATCCGACTCATATCGTCATAGAGTTCAATTTTGCTTTTTTCTCTATGCAAAACCTTAAAAATCTTATAGAAAACAATTTGGATAAAAGTATCATACTTGAGCTTCATAGTGTAGAGGATGTAACCATAAAAGGATTGGAAGCTTCTCTCGGAGATATATCAAATACTCTAAAAAAAGTAGATATGATTATGGTGCACAATATTTCAGATCTTAATGTATTGAAAAGTTTTGGCATTGTTGAAAATGTTATGCTCTTTCCATTGGGAGTTGAAAGCTTTAAACCTCTTCAAAAAGATATTTCATACACTATAGCGACTTTTGGCTTTTTACTTCCGCACAAAGGCACTATGGAGATCATAGAGGCTTTTGCATATATTAAAAAAAATATTAAAGATGCAAATTTACTGCTTTTAAATTCTCTATACCCTTCTGTGATTTCTCAAGACTATTTCAGTAAATGCCAAAAAAAGATAAAAGAGTTGGATTTGCAAGATAGTGTTACTTTTATAACTGACTATCTTTCAAAAGAGCAGATACACGACTATTTAAGCAGAGCAAAGCTTTTAGTCTTGCCGTATAAAGATACTCAAGAGTCCGCAAGTGCATCCGTAAGAGATATGATAGCCACCGAAAGACCCATATTGGCAACCGCACAAAATATTTTTAATGATGTTTTAGATATAATTCATACCACATACTTTAATGATCCAAAAGAGTTGGCGGATGATATAATGAAGTTATTAAACAATGAAGAAAAACTCTACTCAAAATCACATATCCAAAAAATTTGGATAAAAGAGCATAGTTTTAAACTTTTATCGCAAAAATTTATAAATATATTAGAGGAGACAAGCAAATGAAAAAAGCCATAGTTACAGGTATAACAGGGCAAGACGGAGCATATCTGAGTGAATTTTTACTCCAAAAAGGTTACAAAGTTTACGGAACATACAGAAGAACAAGCTCAGTAAATTTTTGGAGGATTGAGGAGCTTGGCATACAAAACCATCCCGATCTTGAATTGGTAGAGTATGATTTAACCGATCAGGCTAACTCCATATCAATGGTAAAGCAAATCAAACCGGACGAGATATACAACCTTGCCGCCCAAAGCTTTGTAGGAGTCTCTTTTGAACAGCCTATTACCACGGCATATATAACAGGCTTGGGACCCCTTCATCTTTTGGAAGCTATAAGGCAAGTCGATAAAAATATCAAATTTTACCAAGCTTCCACCTCTGAAATGTTTGGAAAAGTCCAAGAAGTTCCGCAAACCGAAAAGACACAATTTTATCCGAGAAGTCCTTATGGTGTTGCCAAACTTTATGCCCATTGGTTGACGATAAATTATCGTGAAAGTTATGGCATTTTTGCCACAAGCGGTATCCTTTTCAACCACGAATCTCCTCTAAGAGGCAAAGAGTTTGTTACAAGAAAGATAACCGATGCCGTTGCAAAGATAAAGTTAGGTCTATCCGAAGTTTTAGAATTGGGCAATATGGATGCCAAGAGAGATTGGGGCTATGCTAAAGAGTATATAGAAGGCATGTATCTTATGCTTCAAGCTTCTACTCCTCAAACTTTTGTTTTGGCAACAAACAGAACCCAAACCGTCAGAGATTTTGTCAAGATGGCATTTCGTGGAGCCGAAATTGAGTTGGAATTTAAAGGCAAAGGTGTAGATGAGGTAGCCATAGATAAAGTTACAGGTAAGACAGTAGTCAAAGTCAATCCAAAATTTTATCGCCCAGCCGAAGTGGATCTTCTCATAGGCAATCCCCAAAAAGCCAAAGACATTCTCGGATGGGAGCCTAAAACTACACTTGAAGAGCTTTGTGCCATGATGGTAAAAGAGGACTTAAGAAGAAACAAAGATGGCAAAAGCTTCTAAGAAAAGCTTGATTATCGACACTGTATCATTGCTCTCCTCTTTTACGGGGATAGCAAGATACACTTATGAAAATTCTAAGATTATAAAAAACCAACAAAAATATGATCTCTTTTTCAACTATTTGTATCCTTCCAAAAAACTTTTCACAAACTCTTCAGCAAAAAATAGTGCAAAAACTATAAGAAATTTTTTGATTAAAAATCCATATCTAAAAAAATACAGCAGAAAATTAATAAACTCTTTCAACCTTTTGTATCCAAAAACATACGATATATATTGGCAGCCAAATAATATCTTCAACCCTAATATAAAAGCAAAAAAGTATATATTGACTTTACATGATTTTTCATTTTTGCACTATCCTTTATCTCATCCCAAAGAGAGACTGGAATACATATCCAAAAATCTTCCCAAAACCATCAAAAAAGCCGATCATATCATAACAGGCTCAAACTACACAAAAAATGAGATCATAAAGTATCTCTCCGTAAAAGAGTCAAATATCACAGTTATCTATCATGCGGTGGATCATCAACTATTTAAACCGTATTCAAAAGAGATTTTAAACTCTACAAAAATTCGATATAACCTACCGGAAAAATTTATCCTTTTTGTAGGTAGTATAGAACCAAGAAAAAATTTAACAACACTTCTCAAAGCTTACGATAAATTGCACACATCATTAAAAAAAGAGTATCCTCTTATCTTGGTAGGCTCAAAAGGATGGGAAAATCAAGCCATATTTGAAGACATAGGCTCATTAGAGTATATCAGATACTTAGGATACATAGAAGATTTTGCTCTGCCCCATATCTACAATCTCGCCTCCATATTTGTATATCCCTCTTTGTATGAGGGTTTTGGCATACCTCCGCTTGAGTCTATGGCTTGTAAAACTCCCGTTATCGTCTCAAGTAGCTCCTCTATGCCGGAAATTTGCCAAGATTGTGCTTTGTATATTGACCCTGAAGATGTAAACGATATAAAAAAGAAGCTTACAACACTCATAAAAGACGAAAAACTGCAAAAATATCTTATCCAAAAAGGTATAAAAAGAGCCAAAGAATTCACTTGGGAAAAATCCGCTCAAAAGCATATGGAAATTTTTGATTTAAGTTTTTCTTAATATACATAACAGTACAATTAACAAAAAGAACTAAAAAGGATATATTATGAAAACTTCAGTAAAACTTTTTTTAATCTTGGCTATATTTTTTTCACTACTTTATGCAGACGAACAAAATCCTACCAAAGATGAGGTAGCCAAACTTTATGTAGCTACATTTAACAGAGCTCCAGATAGTGCGGGACTTGACTATTGGGTAAATGATTCGGGACTTACCCTTTCGCAAATAGCTCAAAGCTTTTTTGACCAGCCGGAAACTCAGGCACTTTACCCTCCGACAACTTCAAATAGAGACTTTATAAAATCAGTCTATC
>JAMOOV010000038.1 GCA_027065125.1 Campylobacterales bacterium
AATCGCACCACTTCTTTACTCTATCTTTATCAAAATCGGCGATATATAACTCGACTATTCTTTTATCTCCTATAAATTTCGGCAAAGAGGAGAACTCTATATCCAAAGGTAGAGACTTCATGATATCAAGTATGTCGTTTTCGCTTGAGTGCACTATGAAGTTGCAAAAGTGTTTTTCTCTATTTTTGGGATAAAATCTATCAAGAGCCTCTATCACCATATGTTGAGCCATCTCTGGAAAACCCGGTACAAAGAAAAATCTCTCATCTACTCCGAAACCTGGTACATTATTGACAACATTTTTTAAAAGTATGGAGTTTTTCGGGAGATTTGCCATATTTACTCTGTGTGGATATGCATCATCTCCGAATTGATTTTTTATAAGTTCTAAAGCTTTTTTATTTTGCTCGATAATTCCGTTACTAAAAACTTTGGCGGCTACCTCCCTTGTGTAATCATCCGGAGTGGCTCCTATACCGCCAAAGCTGAACATTACAGAGTTTTTATCTTTTTTCACAAGATTGAAAACATCCTCCATAAATAAAGGGTCGTCTTTTATGATAAAACTTGCCTTTTGCTCCCACCCTCTTTTTAAAAGCTCTTTATTTAAAAATTCGAAATGTTTATCTTTTCTTCTTCCGTTGAGTATCTCCGTGCCGATGATAATCGAGTAAAAAGAGGGGTTTTTGATCATTTTTAAACCTTGCTTTTTATGAAATTTTCCATATCGTCAACTATCTCTTCGATAGTTCTCTCTCCGTTGATTTTTTTAAGAAGCCCCTTTTTTGTATAAAAATCTTGTATAGCTTTAAGAGGTTCGGTATATACTTTCATTCTATTGTAAAAGACTTCCTCGTTATCATCCGCTCCTCTGGCTCTTCCAAGAACTCTATCTTTTGCCACATCTTCACTAACTTCAACCTCGATAACAGAAACAAGCTCTACATCTTTTTCATTTTTGAGTATATCATCAAGAGCTTCCATCTGCTCAATGCTTCTTGGAAAGCCGTCAATGAGTATAATATCTTTTGAAGAGTTTTTTATGGCTGAAACGATAGTATTTATGACTATCTCAAGAGGAACAAGATTGCCTTTTGAAGTGTAGCTCTCTATGGTTTTTCCAAGTTCGCTACCGCTTGCTATCTCTGCTCTTAACAGATCTCCTGTAGAGTAGTGGGCGATAGTATCGCTATTTTTTTCCGCTATGATCTCCGCATCGGTCGTTTTTCCGCTTCCGGGTGCTCCTATGATGAGAAAAAGTTTTTTCATGATTGATCCTTTAATGTTTTTCTTATTCTAAGTCCAAGCTCTTTTAACTGCTCGTTATCCACTTCGCTTGGTGCTTTTGTTAGTAAGCATTGAGCTTTTTGAGTTTTTGGAAATGCTATAACATCTCTAATGCCTTCGGCTTTAGTCAATAGCATAATGAGTCTATCAAATCCTATAGCAAAGCCCCCATGTGGAGGTGCACCAAATTTTAAAGCTTCAAGTAAAAATCCAAATTTCTCTTTCGCCTCCTCTTCGGATATGCCAAGAAGTTTGAAAATCTCATTTTGAATATCCTCTTTGTGTATCCTTATGCTTCCGCCTCCAAGCTCAACTCCATTTAAAACAACATCATAAGCTATGGAGCTTATCTCTTCTATATCTTTATTTAAATCTCTCGGCATAGTGAAAGGATGATGCAAGGCTTTGACTTTGCCATCTTCTATCTCAAACATCGGAAAATCAACAACCCATACAAATTTAAATTCATCTTGCGGTATAATATCCATAAGCTCTGCAAGATATATCCTAAATCTTCCCATATAATCAAGTACGACTTTTTTATCCCCTGCACCGAAAAAGACAACATCGCCCACTTTAAGTTCGCATCTATCGACTATCTCTTTTAGGTCCTCTTCGCTAAAGAATTTTGTCAAAGGACCCTTTAATCCTTCCTCTTTCATCTGAAAGTAGCCAAGTCCTTTGGCTCCGAATTTTCTAACATACTCTTCAAAACCCTTCATCTGTCTTTTTGAGAAGATATTATCTCCGTTTGGAACTTTTAGGGCTTTTATACGGTTTCTTTTAGTATCTTTTGCAATGGAGCTAAATATCTCGTTTGTACTTTTTGCAAATATATCCAAAACATCCGTCATGGATAGATCGTATCTTAGATCGGGCTTATCGCTACCATATTTTTCCATAGCTTCATCGTAGGTTATCCTCTCAAATGATTTTGGTATCTCATGTCCGCAGGCTTTGAAAATGTTATATAGTAGGTGTTCGGCTACTTTGATGACATCCTCTTGATCGCAAAAACTCATCTCAACATCTATCTGAGTAAATTCCGGCTGTCTGTCCGCTCTTAAATCCTCATCTCTAAAACATTTCGCTATCTGAAAATATCTATCAAATCCACCCACCATCAAAAGTTGTTTAAAAAGTTGGGGAGATTGAGGTAGGGCATAAAACTCTCCGTTATGAACACGGCTCGGAACAAGATAGTCTCTCGCACCTTCGGGGGTGGATTTAGTTAAAACGGGAGTCTCAACCTCTAAAAATCCAAGCTCGTCCAAAGCATTTCTTGCCGCAATTGAGGCTTTGCTTCTTAGTTTAAATATCTCAAGAGATTTTTTTGTTCTAAGCTCCAAATATCTATATTTTAGTCGTATCTCTTCGTTTACTCTTTCATCTCCCAAGTCAAAAGGCATAGGCAAAGATCTGTTTTCGATAACCAAGTCACTAACTATAACTTCTATCTTTCCCGTTTTTAAGTTGGGATTTTCAAGACCCTCTCCTCTGTATCTGACTTTTCCTTTGGCAATAAGAACAAATTCGTCTCTTATCGAATCGGCTATTTTCCAAGCTTTTTCATTATCCTCAGGATCGCAAACAAGCTGTACAAGTCCTGTTTTGTCTCTTAAATCTATAAAGATAACTCCGCCATGATCTCTTCTGCTGTTTACCCAGCCACAAAGTTTGACCTCTTTGTCTATATCGTTTTCGCTAACTTCTGTATTATAATGAGTTCTCAATACTCTATCCTTGTGTAAAAATTGATTGATAATTATAGCTAAAATAAGTTAAATATTTGATTATTCCATATCTTGCAAAGCTGTTACGAGTTCAAAATATGAGGTATCATTGCTTTTTAAAAAACTATTCAGTACCTCTTCGGAAGCTTTCATGCCCCCTCTTTTTTCAGCTTCAAGCAGTTGTTGATATACAGGAATGATTTGTTGCAATCCTTTTCGGGAGGGTTTTCTTCTGACCGAATAGTAGCCGATAATATTTTCGTTTATATCCAAAGAGGCGGTTATATTGGCATAAACCCAATAGTATCCTCCATCTTTTCTTAAGTTTTTGACAAAGCCGAAAAATTCCTGCTTTTGCTGTATAAGATTCCACAAAAGTTTAAATGCGATTTTTGGCATATCGGGATGTCTGATAAGATTGTGATTTGCTCCTATAAGCTCATCTTCGCTGTATTGGCACATATCTATAAAAATTTTATTGCAGTAAGTTATGAAGCCTTTGGTGTCTGTTTTTGATACGATAAAATCGTGTTCATCCATAACTTCTTCATCCTCTATGAGCATTTTGGGTGCATCGAGTTTGCTCAATCTCTTTTTGCTCATAAACACTCCTTTAACCATTTTTTGTTATTATACACTTTTAAGTATTGAATATCGCTTTAATATTGTTTTTTTTGAGGTAAATAAATGCAGATAATAAATGAAGATAAAAGAGTGGGGGAGATAAAGCGAGTTGGTATGGTTTTAAGACCCAATAGCTACAATCTCCGTCCCTATTATGATAAGATAAAAAGAAAATTCAATGAGCATAATGCGGAAGTTTTAATATCTAACGAAAGTGCAAAACTTCTTAATGTGGATGGGGTGGATTTTGAATATATGTGCCAAACTTGCGATTTACTTGTATGTGTCGGAGGGGACGGCACTCTTATCTCTATAAGCAGAAGAAGTTATAAGTATGATAAACCCATACTTGCCGTAAATGCGGGAAAACTCGGATTTTTGACAGATATAAATTTTGAAGAGATAGAGAATTTTATAGATAAGCTTTTTATCGGAGAGTACCGAATCGACAAAAGAATGGTTTTGAGTGTTATTTTTTATGATAAAAACGGTATAAAACAGGAGGTGGCTTTTAACGATGCGGTATTTTCGAGAGATATGATAGGCGGAATGATAAAACTAAAAGCTTATATCAATAAAGATCACTTCAATACATATTTTGGTGATGGACTTATCGTCTCTACTCCGACAGGTTCAACCGCATACAATTTATCAAGTGGTGGTCCGGTGGTGTATCCTTTGACAGAAGCTTTAATTCTTACTCCATTGTGTTCTCACTCCTTAACCCAAAGACCTCTTATATTGTCTGTTGATTTTGAAGTAGAATTAAAAAGTGAGGATAAAGTCCTTATATCTCTTGACGGACAGGAAAACTATGATATGAGAGACTTTGAAAGTGTTAAGCTTAAAATTGCCTCTAAGGGTGTTAAACTCATACATAGAGTGGAAAGGAACTATTTTACCGTTTTAAGAGAAAAGTTAAATTGGGGTAGTGAATGATAGAGAGATTTTCTTTGAATGATTGCCTTGGCTTTAAAAAAGTTTCTTTAGAGTTTAAAAATGGACTTATACTTTTTAGTGGGGCAAGTGGAGCCGGTAAATCGGTGCTTTTGGACTCAATGTTGGGGTTATTCGGGGTAAAAGAGTTACATGCAAAAATGGCTGAAGCAAGTATTGATAACCAGCTGGATTTGCAAAAATTTGGGATAGAAAATGAGGAATATAATGTATTTAGATTTATAAAAGGCAAATCTTCAAGATATTTTATCAATGATGCTCAAGTATCCAAAAAGAGTGTAAAAAAGATAGCATCCGGTTTTGTGGATTATTTATCTTTAAAATCATATAAAGAGTTTGAAAATAGTAAAATTATAGATGTACTTGATGAGTTGGTTTGCAAAAAAGATATTCGACACAAAAAAATACTGGATGAATTTAGAGAAAATTTTGAAAAATTTAAAAAAGTGGAAAAAGAGTTAAGTAAGATAGAAGAGGAAGAGAGAAAGATAGAAGAACTTAGAGAGTTTGCTATCTATGAGATAAAAAAGATAGAGGATATCTCTCCTATAATAGGCGAATATGAAGAACTTATGGAGATAAAAAAAGCACTCTCTAAAAAGGATAAAGTTCTTGATGCTATACAGAAAGCAAATCCTTTTTTTGAATATGAAAGTTATATAAGCGAAGCTTTGTCTTTACTTGATATAGATAGTCAATTTTTTGATGAAACGATAAATGAGTTAAAGGTTCATTTTGAAACATCTGTCGATAAGTTAAATGAATTTGATGATGAGAAGATAGAGGAGGTATTGGATAGACTTGAAAAATTATCTTCCCTAAAGCAACGATATGGTTCTATCGAAGAGAGTTTGGAACATTTAAAAAAGAAAAAAGAAGAAGTTATTCATTATGATAATATTTCTTACGAGAAAGAGGAACTTAAAAATTCTTATGAAAAGCTATTGAGCAAATGTGAAAAAATGGGAAAAGAGATTTCAAAATTCAGAAGAGTTGCTATAAAAGAATTAAACTCTAAAATAAACAGTTATCTTAATATGCTATATCTTGATAATATAATTATGAGTATCAAAAGGAAAGATATGGATATAAACGGATTAGATAAAGTAGAGATTGATTTGTGGGGAAATAGACTTGAAAAGATAAGTTCAGGCGAGTTTAATAGAGTTAGACTTGCATTTTTAAGCTCTTTTAACGATATTTTAAACAAAGAGACAAATTCTATTTTAGTTCTTGATGAAGTCGATGCCAATTTAAGCGGGAAAGAATCTATGAGTATAGCTTTACTTTTAAAAAAATTATCAAAAAATTATCAAATATTTGCCATATCTCATCAGCCCCAATTAACATCAAAAGCCGATATGCATTTTCTTGTTTATAAAAAGGAAGGGATTAGCAAAGTAAAAGAATTGAAAGATAAAAATGAAAAGATTAATGAGTTGGCTAGGATGATAAGCGGTAAAAATATTACAAATGAAGCTATGGAATTTGCAAAAAGTTTAATGGAGGATACATGATAATAGATACACATTGTCACTTAGATGATCAAAAATATATAGAAGATTTGGATGAGGTTATAGAAAGAGCAAGAGAAGAGGGTGTTAAGGGTTTTGTGATACCTGGTGCCGATATAGTTGATCTTGATAGAGCCAGAGAGATAGCATATAGCTATAAAAATGTATATTATGCGGCAGGAGTTCATCCTTATAATTTGGAGAGTTATTATACTGATTTTTTACAAAAACATTTAAGAGATGCAAGATGTATAGCAGTAGGAGAGTGCGGACTTGATTATTATAGATTGCCGGATAGCGAAGACGAGATAAAGAAGATAAAAGAAACTCAAAAGAGACTATTTAAAGAGCAGATAGAGCTATCTTTTGAGTATAAAAAACCGATAATTGTGCATATAAGAGAGGCAAATCAAGACAGTTATGATATTTTAAAAAGTTACGGAGAATTTCCTCAACTTGGCATACTTCACTGCTTTAATGCAAGTGAAATGTTGCTTGATTTGGTTGAGAGTGGATTTTATTTTGGAATAGGCGGGGTTTTGACATTTAAAAATGCTAAAAAACTTGTTGATATTTTACCAAAAATTCCACTTGATAGGATAGTTTTGGAGACTGATGCACCATACCTCGCTCCTACTCCTCACAGAGGAGAAAGAAATGAACCGGCTTATACGACTTTGGTTGCAAAAAAGATGGCAGAAATTCTCAATATAAGCTATGATGAAGTCTGTGAAATAACAACAGCAAATGCAAAAAGAGTCTTTAAAGAGTTTTGTGGTATAATTTAGAATTATATTAAAAAGGTAACGAATTGTTAAGACTATTTTTTATACTTTTTTTATGTTTTCAGTTTTTGTTTGCATCATTGACAATGCAAGATAATTATACAAAAGAGATTCAAGTTTTAAAGAGTTTTGATATTAATGAAAATTTTTTAGCTGATCCGGTTTTTATCAATATGCAAAACAATCTTGATAAATATAGAGCAAAACACTTTTTAAAAGTTCTTGAGGATGGGCATGTATTTGTGCCCGTTTTGACAAAAATGATATCTGATGCTAAGATTCCTAAGGCATTTTTATATTTAGCAATGGCTGAGTCTAATTTTTCTGCAAAAGCCAGATCTAGGACAAGAGCAGTTGGGTTGTGGCAATTTATGCCACAAACTGCTAAGTTATTAGGTTTAAAAGTTAATAGATATATAGATGAGAGAAGAGATCCTATTAAATCCACAAAAATTGCTATCAAATATCTTAAATTTTTACATAAAAAATTTGGCAAATGGTATCTCGCGGCTTTAGCATATAATTGTGGAGAAGGAAAATTAAGTAGAGTTATAAAAAAGATTGGTACAGATAAATTAAGTGTATTGCTTGACAGTAGAAAAAAGTATTTACCAAAAGAGAGCAGACTATATCTTAGAAAGATTGTAATGATGGCAAATCTATCAAATAATGAGGATTTTATTGTAAAAAATAATGCAGAACATTTAATGAATAGAGGTGATAGTTCTTCGCTTGTATCCATTAGTGTTAGAGGAGGAGTTTCTTTACAAAGTATCGCAGATAGTATAAAAGTATCTCCAAAAGTTCTTAAAAGTTTCAATCCTCAACTAAGATATTTTTTTACTCCTCCATATAATAAAAAATATAATATATATATCCCATATAATAAATTTACTCTCTTTAAAAGAAATTTTAGAGAAAGCAAAAGTAATAGAAAATTTTATGTATATATTGTCAAAAAAAGGGATAGTCTATATTTGATAGGTAAAAAATTTGGAATTTCTTATAAAATTATTAAAGATTTTAATCATTTAAGAAGCAATGTACTTAGATTGCATCAAAAATTGATAGTCCCTTCTACCGGACCAAGATATATGAAATATACTATAAAAAAAGGAGATACATTGTCTTTTATTTCCAAAAAATTCAAAGTTAAAATCAAAAAAATAATGGAAGTTAATAATATGAAAAGCACTATTATAAAACCAGGAAGAAAAATTGTTATCCCGAACTAATAGTATCATTTTATTTGTATTTGTGATTTTATTTGTAAGCGGTTGCTCTACGAAGAGTTATTATGGTGGAAGCTATGCCTATAGTCATAGCAGAAGATACCATAAGATAAATAATTCACCATCTGTTCAAAGAGCAACCATGAGACCATATGTTGTAAATGGACGAACCTATTATCCTACTGTAGTACAAACAGGAAATATATATAGAGGTATTGCAAGTTGGTACGGACCCAACTTTCACGGAAAAAGAACTTCAAACGGTGAGTATTATGATATGTATGCTATGACAGCAGCTCATAAAACTTTACCTATGAATACTATAGTTAAAGTTAACAATCTTTTAAATGGGCGAAGTGCCATAGTAAGGATAAATGACAGAGGACCATTTGTTAAAAATAGAATTATAGATTTATCTTATGCTGCCGCTAAAAAACTTGATATAGTTGCTACAGGTACTGCTCCGGTAAAACTTGAAGTACTTGGATTTAACGGAAAGATAACAACAGCATTAAATAAAAAAGAATCTGTCGAGTTATCTAATTTTTCCGTTCAAATAGGCTCATTTAGAAAAAAAAGAGGTTCGGAAATATATTTGCATAAATACGATAATTTCTTGGGTAGATACAAAACTTCCATAGTTAAAAGTTACTATCAAAATACTCCCATATATAGAGTTTGGCTAAATGGTTTTAAAAGTGAAAACGAGGCAAAAGATTTCATAAAAAGAGGTAATTTTCCAGGTGCCTTTATAGTGAGGAGGTAGAGTTGACTAAGATAGATAGAAAGACAAAAGAGACAGATATAGTTTTAAGTTTAGATATTGAAGGTAAAGGTGTTTGTGAAATTGATACTTCTATAGGTTTTTTTGATCATATGCTTGAAGCACTTTGTAAACATTCATTGATAGATATGAAATTAAAATGTAGGGGCGATTTACATGTTGATTTTCACCATAGTGTGGAGGATGTAGGCATAGTTATTGGTCAAGCCTTAAAACAAGAGATATATCCAGTAGATGGAGTAGAAAGATTTGCTGATGTTACCATAGTAATGGATGAAGCAAGTGTTAAGTGTAGCATGGATTTATCAAATAGAGCCTTTTTGTACTATGAAGTTCCCGTTTTTGGAAAGATAGGAGAGTTTGATGCAGAGCTTGCCGAAGAATTTTTTAGGGCACTGGTTGTAAACTCATCTATCAATGCTCATATAGTAAAAGAGAGAGGTTCTAATAAACACCATATCGTAGAGGCTACATTTAAATCTTTTGCAGTGGCATTAAGAAGAGCATTGGCAAAAAACAATAGAATTGGCATTCCAAGTACCAAAGGTATTTTATGAATTTAAAACTTGTTGCTTTTGATGTTGATGGTTGTATGACAAATGGCGGTATTGTATATGACACCAATTATATAGAATCAAAAATATTTAATGTAAAAGATGGATTGGGGATAGTCAGCTTAAAAAAACTTGGTATAAAAACGGCTATTATTACCGGTAGAGAGTCGAAAATAGTTGAACATAGGGCAAAAGAATTGGGGATTGATTATCTTTATCAAAATATTAAAAATAAACTTGAAAAATTTAAAGAAATATTACAAAAAGAGGATATAAAATTTTGTGAAAGTGCTTATATAGGCGATGATATAAATGATGTTTCTATACTTAAAAGAGTGGGGTATTCATTTACTCCAAATGATGCAACAAGCTATGCAAAAAATATTGCTAAAATTGTATTAAGTAGAAATGGTGGCAATGGAGCCGTGAGAGAAATGATTGAAATTCTTTTTCGAGAGTGTGATTTAAAAGAGAGGTTCATAAAGCTTTGGGAATAAAATTTTTTTCAATTTTTGTTTTGTTCTTTGCGATAAGTTCAGTTTTTTTATTTTATAAAAAATCTAAAACATTGGTATTTAGACATATAGGTGATTCCGCTCCACTTATGGAGTTTAGAGATATAACAAGCTACAATATAACATTTAACGGTATCGATGCTATACTTAAAGCAAAAATCGTAAAAAGATACAAAACAAGAGATGAATTGTATAATATATTTACAATTAAGCAAGACAAGAATACAGAAGAGAGATTGTGGGCAGATAAAGGCATACTTAGAAATAGTATTCTAAGGCTTATCGGTAATGTTAAGTATAAAGATGCTCTAAATAGAACTCTTTTGAGTGATACAGTGGTTTATAATATAAAAAAAGATATACTTTCAAGCAATACGGCTTTTGTTTCAAAATACAACAATAGTACTGCAAAAGGTAGCTCTTTTGTTTACTATTTGAAATTAAAAAAGCTCTATGCTAAAAATATAAAAGCTAAAATTTATATGGAGAAATAATGAAATATCTATTTATAATTTTTATTATTATATCAAACTTTCTTTATGCAAAAACTCAAAATGTAGAGATAACTTCTAAATCTTTTGAAGCTGATGAATTAAAACAGGTATCCAAATTTATCGGCAATGTCAAAGTAATAAAAGAGTACGATGTCATAACATCGGATAAATTGATAGTGAATTTTGACAAAAAGAAAAACCCTATCAAGTATATAGCTATGGGAAATGCTAAATTTAAACTTATATTAAATAAAAAACACTATGCAGGAAAAGCAAATAAGATCATTTATGATCCTATAAAAAAAATATATCATTTTATAGGAAATGCTTTTTTGCAAGATTTGGATAGTAGCAAAAAAATATATGGAGATAATATAAGTATAGACCAATTAAACGGCAAATACAATGTTAAAAGTGATGGAAACAAGCCTGTAAAATTTATATTTAAAGTTAAAGACGATAAAAAGTGATACAAATTATTCAAGCAAACTTTATAACATCTTGTACCTCTGATAGAGATATGATAAGTGAAGGCATAAGCGAAGTTGCATTTCTTGGCAGGAGCAATGTGGGTAAAAGTTCTTTTATAAATACTTTAACAAATCATAAAAATCTTGCAAAAAGTTCCTCGACTCCAGGAAAAACAAGACTGATAAATTTTTTTGAAGTTGCATATAAAAAAGATGATGATAAATACATTGTTAGATTTGTTGATTTGCCTGGATTTGGGTATGCAAAAGTTTCAAAAAGTATGCAAAAAGAGTGGAGCAGACACTTAAACTATTTTATAAAAAATAGAGCTTCGATTAGAGTTTTTATTCATCTTTTGGATGCAAGACATCCATCTCAAAAGATTGATCAGGATGTAAGAGAATATTTAAAAAATATAAAAAGAGACGATCAGGAGATATTAGAAATTTTTACAAAAATAGATAAACTAAATCAAAAAGAGTTATCAAAGCTTAAAAGAGATTATAAAGACGGTATTTTTGTGTCAAATTCAAAAAAACGAGGAATTGATGAGGCAAATCAAAAAATATTTGCTTCATTGTTTGGATAAAAGATGGATATAGTTTATAAAAAACCTACACTTTTAGATATAAAAAATATGCAAAAGCTTGTTAAACCGGAAGTTGACAAAGGTATTATTTTATATAGAAGTGATGATGAAATGGCAATGAATATAAGATCTTATTTTGTTGCTGAATTAAATAAAGAAATAGTTGGTTTTTGTGCATTGCAAATATATTCTATCAAGCTTGGAGAGATCAGGAGTCTGATAGTCAAAGATGGTCTAAGAGGTAAAAATATAGGGAAAAATCTTATCACTTGCATAGAAAAAGAGGGAAAAGAATTGGGGGTTGAAGAGTTATTTTCTTTAACATACGAAAGAGGTTTTTTTGAAAAACTTGGTTATCAAGAGATAGATAAAGATAAATTACCGGAACAAAAAATCTGGGCGGACTGTATAAAATGTAAACTATTTCCGATATGCAAAGAGATAGCATTTATAAAAGCAATATAAGATATATAGTAGTATTTGTACTGCTGGTTATTTATGAATCCATTAGCTCAATATATCCGTATTTGACTCCTCTATTTGGTGTAGCTTTTTACTATATTTTATCTAATATCAACAAAAGAGATAATCTTTTTATCGTCTTTTTATCTTTTTTGTATCTTTTGATATTTGAAGTAGATAAAGGTTTTATACCTTTTTCATTTATGATATTTTTTATTTTCTATTATTTCTTTATATATGATAGGGTTGAACATTTCTTTGTCGAAAAAAATTATAAGATATTTTTTCATGTTTTTATAGGTTATGTTGGATATTATATCGTAAATGTTGTGCTTAAATACCTCTTTAACCAAGATATATCGGTTTTTGATTATAAGTATTTTTTATATATTGTAACAGATTTTTTGATATTGGTGGTTTTGTGAAAGTCAAGATAGTAATAGCTTTGTTTTTTTCAATTTGGTTTATATTGCTTGTTAGAATTTATTATATATCTGTCAAATCAAATGCATTGTATTTGCAAATTGCTAAAAATAATATTATAAAAAGTGAAGATATAGCACCTCTAAGAGGCATCGTAAGAGATAAGAATGGAGTTGCACTTGCTGTAAATAAGCTCGGCTTTGCCATAGAACTTGCTCCACATTTATCTAAAAAAAAGAGGCTTCATATATTGGAAAAAGAGCTTAGAATTGTTGCAAAAACTTTTCCGGAATATGAGTATAAAAAGTTAAAAAATGAGTATTTTAAACAAGATTCGCCATATTTACATAAATTTATCAAAGTTATAAGATTTTTACCATACAAGAGATTGATTCCATATTTTGCAGATTTTTCTCTTGATAAATATATCAAAATCGTCCCTGCATCTAAAAGATATTATCCTTATGGTGAATTACTTTCCCATGTCCTCGGATATGTTTCCAAAGCAAATATTAAAGATGTAAAAAGAGATAGTGTTGCAAATCTTACAGGTTTTATAGGTAAAAGTGCCATAGAAAGATACTACAATGAAGAGTTAGAGGGCGTTGCTGGTATAAAAGTTAGTGAAGTATCAGCATATAATAAAGAGATAAAAGTTTTAAAAAAAATTAATCCGACTAAAAAAAATATAGTTTTAAATATCGATATTAGATTGCAAAAATTTATATCTAAAATATTTAAAGGTAAAAGTGGAGCAATAGTTGTAATGAATACAAAAACTGGAGCAGTAATCGCCGCAGGTTCATATCCGGGTTTTGATCCAAATAAATTTGTTAATGGTATTAGCTATAAAGAGTGGGCAAAAATTTCTACTGATTTTAACCATCCATTTACCAATAAATTGATAAATGGACTTTATCCACCCGGTTCAATCGTAAAACCTGGAGTTGCACTTGCTTTTTTAAAGAGTAAATATATCAATAAAAATACCATATTTTACGACCCTGGTTTTATAGAACTTGGTAATAGAAAATTTAGATGTTGGAAAAAAGATGGACATGGTAAAGTTGATGTGATAAAAGCTATAAGAGAGAGTTGTGATGTCTATTTTTATAAGGGTAGTTTAAAAGTAGGAATAGACAAGATATCTCGAGATTTGAAAAAATTTGGCTTTGGGCAAAAAACAGGAATTGATTTATCAAATGAATCAAAAGGTATTTTGCCTTCAAGAGAGTGGAAATTGAGACGATATAAAAAACCTTGGTTTCAAGGTGAAACTATCATTACATCTATAGGGCAGGGCTATTTTCTTGTAACCCCAATGCAGATAGCAAAATATACCGCTATGTTAGCAACTGGTTTGAATGTAGTACCCCACTTCGGATATAGTGTAGGCAGTAAAAAGGTAAAATATAAAGTAAAATCTGTCTTTAATAAAAAAGATGATAAATATCTAAAAACGATTAGAAAAGCTATGTATGAAGTAGCAAATTCACCCCATGGAACCGCTACTAATTATTTACATAAGTGTAAAATTATCTTGGCAGCAAAAACTGGTACAGCTCAGATAGTGGGTATCCCGCAAGAAGAAAAAAAAAGAATGAAAGAGAATGAACTTGCCTACTATAAAAGATCTCAAGCTTGGCTTACCACCTATGGACCGTACAAAGATCCACAATATGTTGTAACTGTTCTCGTAGAACATGGAGGACATGGAGGACATGCCGCCGGAGGTATAGTATCTAAAATATACAATAAACTTCTTGAGCTGGGGTATATCAAAAAGTAGTCAATGCACCACACTCAAGCTTCGTTGAATAACTAATGCTATCATAACCAAAAGCACGATACCTGCCGATTTGGAATAGAGCTTATTTGCTGTTATAAACACAAGCATTATGGAGACTACAAGAACCGAAACTATATCAAATATAGAATTTGATAGATTGATTGTGAGGGGATTTATGATGGCTGCTCCTCCAAGTACCATTGTAAAGTTGGCGACATTTGAACCTATGATATTGCCTATTGCCATATCTGCATTGCCTTTTCTTGCGGCTTTTATGCTCACTACAAGCTCCGGCAAACTTGTTCCAAAAGCTATAAGCAAGAGAGATATGACCCATTCGCTAACACCAAGACTCTTTGCTATAACGGAGGCAGTTTCTATGGTGTAGTTTGCACCTCCAAGCACCAAAATAAATCCTACCGAGAGCAACCCTATACTTTTAAGCCAATTGAAGTTTTCTTTTTTTAGGGATTTGTCAATTTCTTTGCTCAACTCTTTAGCATCACTTGTTAAAAATATCAAATATGCCACCATAACAAATAAAAATGCTAACCCTTCAAATCTGCTTATAATACCGTCACTTATCATGACTATAAAGATAAGTACGGGGAAAAGTCCCCAAGCACTATCTTTTTGGAAAAGATCTCTTTTTGGAGATATGTTTTTTGCTATCAAAAACACAAGCCCCAAAACAAGAGATATATTAAATATAACACTACCTATGACATTGGCAACCGCTATATCGCTTTTATGATAGTAACTTGCCGTCATAGATGCCGCCATTTCGGGCAAACTTGTGCCGAATGCCACCAAAGAAGCACCTATGACAAAAGAGGAGATGTTGAAGTGAATCGCTATTCTTTCCGATTCGTTAATGATAAAATCAGCCCCATATATCAAAGCCGCCAACGATACGACAAATATGACATAGTCCATCTATTCACTCCTTACGATTAAGCTTTTTGGAAGTTTAAAATGCTCTATGACCTCTTTTTCTTTCTCTCTCATTTCTCCACTATCGCTTTCGTGATCATATCCGAGCAAATGTAAAAGCCCATGTAAAAATAAAAGGGTAAACTCTTCATTAAAACCATGAGAGAATTTTTCGCTTACCTCCTTGACTTTGTTGATATTTATAACTATGGAACCTATGGGAGTATTTGGCAACTCCTCAAGGGGAAAACTAAGTACATCAGTAGGCTTATCAATATTTCTATAAATTTTATTTAGTTCTTGTATCTCTTTGTCATAAACCGCCACAAGCTCTATATCTTTATCGCATAGATATAAAGCAATATCTTGACAAATATCAATATCTATCTTGCTATCTGTTTGATTGTCAAATTCTATCACTTTAACTCCTACTATATAAAATTGTATTTTATCTAAAAATGGTTTAAAGAAATCACTACGGTTTTAAAACTTAAAATTGAATATATTTTTAATTATTTTAATGATTAAAAAATAAAAATAAAATTATTCCATAAGAAGTAAAAAAATAAGGTAGTGAAAATTTATGAAATGTTAAATAAGCTTTATTATCATTTAACATTCTCATTGCAATTATATTTGCAAGTGAGGCAAATACAAATCCACTTCCTGCTATATTTGATCCATAAGCGATAGCTTCATAATTATCACTGAATTGTACCATAAATATTGTAGCAGGAACATTTGACATAAATTGAGATAAAAAAATAGTTATATTCATCACATTAAAAAAATTTAAATCAAAAGAGTTAATAATATTTTTTATAATATCTATATCTGCTATAATATTAAAATCAATAAACATTAAAATAAAAGTAAAAATTAAAAACCAATCCATCTTTACTAACACTTCTTTTTTTATAAATAAAAAACTAATAATAATTATAGGAATTAAATATCTTACAAAATTCAAATTTAAAGCCACAATAAATAGAATAAAAAAAAGTAATGAAATGATAAATAAAAAAAGCTGATAGTTATTTTTCTTTATTTCTTTAATTTCTATTTTTTTTAAAGGGAAAATTATTATTACAAATAATAATAAGATTAAAAATTTTATTACAAATATAGGCATCATTATATTTATAAAATCTGTAAAATTTATATGCCATTCTCTAAAAAGATATAAATTTTGAGGATTTCCTATTGGTGTAAGTAAAGAACCGACATTTGCTGATATTGCTTCAAAAATTATAATTTTTGTAATATCATTTTTTATTACATTACTAATAGCTAATGTAATAGGCACAACTATAAATAATGTAATATCATTTGTAAGAAACATAGCTAAAATAGATGTAAGAATTATAAAAAACAAAGCAAGAGTTTTTTCATTTTTAAAAATAGTAATAAATTTAACGGCTAAAATATCAAAAAAATTAGATATTTTTATGGCAGTTGTTAAAACTAATAATATAAATAAAGCTCTAATTGTAGGCCAATTTATATAATTAAAAAAATTATAAATCTCTTTTGGATTATTTAATGTCAAAAGAAATAAAGTTATTAAACAAATAAAAAAAAGAAATTCTTTTTTGATTACAGTTAAAATATAAACTCCTTATAAAATTTCAAACCTATTTTATAATTATACATAAATTTTTCTATTCCCACCACAATTTTAAAAACAACCTTTTTATGCTAAAATTACAAAAAATTTAGGAATAAAAATGAGACTTACTCAAAAAGAGATAGAATTTATAAATAAGACTATTAAAAATTTTTTAGATTGTGAAATATATCTTTTTGGAAGTAGAATTGATGATAAT
>JAMOOV010000039.1 GCA_027065125.1 Campylobacterales bacterium
AGTAGATTTCCCTCCTCCATTTTGCCCTATGATAGCAACTCTCTCACCCTCTTCAAGATGAAAATCTACTTCACAAAGTATTTTTTGTGCTTCATAATTTTTACTAATTTCTATAAGATCAAGTATAGCCAATGCGATTTCTCCAAAAATTGTTATTTATTGAGATATAAATATGTTATCGAACTCATTCCCGCACTTCCAAGCACCATCGCCATTACCATGATCTGATACCTAACGGCAATGATGGGATCGACTCCGGAAAGTATTTGTCCTGTCATCATTCCCGGTAACGAAACCAAACCTACCGCTAAAAAAGCATTTATCTGAGGTATCAAAGATGCTTTTAGAGATATGGCTCTTGCTTTTTCATACTCATTTTCGCCTATCTCTCTCTCGAATCTCTCAGCTGTCAAAGATAGAGCATTCATAGCATTTGCAAATACCATTCCGGCAAGAGGGATGATAAATTTGGGCTGATACAGAGGATGTAGATTTAAAACAAAGTATAGTGGTAAGATGAGATTAAAACTGCCTCCTATCAAGATAGAGATGAAAAATTTTACATAAGTTTTAAAATCTCTCTTCTTGACATTTCTTAAAGCTATAAAGCTCGAAACAGTTATCATAAAGAGGAGTACAAACAAGCCTATAAAAGCATTTTTGCTATTAAATATATAAACAAGCAGATAACCTATGATAAGAAGTTGCAAAATCATTCTAAAGGTCGCCAAACCAATCTCTTTATAGTTTTTTGTCCAACTATAATAAAAGTACCACACTACACAAATAGGTATAAACATATACAAAAGATCTTTTATCTCGATAATATGCATCTATATCTCTACCACATCATTGCTAAGCTCATCTTTGGAGTCGCTATCTCTCGGAAACTCTTTTTTTAAAATCTCTCCGCATTCCTTTATGGTATCGATAATCGCTCTGTCGATCTCATTTGTTTTTGCGATTTTTATAAAATCGGTCACTATCTTTTTCCAAGTCTCTTCGCCAACTCTTTTATCTATCTCGCTATCTGCGACTATCTTTACAAATCTCTCTTTTAAACATACAAGTATAAGGATAGCTTTGTGATTTGAAGTCTTATTTACCCCTATCCTGTGAAATTGATAATATGCCATATCGTTACAGCGACTTTTTTTGATACTTTTCGGCATCAAGAGATATTTTACATCGCTATATTCAAGCACGAAAGAGACAAACATAAAAATAGCAATTTCCATCCAAATGAGATTTGCACCGCTTAAATCCACTCTAATTGCCATCAGTAAAAAGGGTAAAATAAGAGCTGCCAAAGCAGAATATAAAAATATGATATATCTATATCTTTGAGTCGCATCACTTACCACACAAACAATCTCCGCCGAACTTTTAGACTCGATATCCTCTATCAACTCTTTTATATTTCTCTTGACATTCGTATCTATCATATCTTACACCTCATTCTCACCCTCACCTTTCTCATTTCGTTTCTCATCACCATCCCCCACTGGCTCCTCCGCCGCCAAAACCTCCGCCGCCTCCGCTAAAACCGCCGAAGTCTCCTCCATCAAATCCGTTACCACCAAAAAATCCTCCGCTTCCCAATCCGTCGTCATATGTCGAATAAGCAGAATTTAAAACGGCACTACTTTCAAAAGCCTTAAAATATAAAAACAATAAAAAAGAGATGATAAAGGCAACTATACCTACTATCAAAGAATTTGCCAAAACAAATCCGAAAAAACCTATAAAACTGCTTGATATCAATTTTGAAAAATATTTTCTATACTTTTTTGAAAAGAGATTTTGCAAAAATACGGTTGCAAAAATAAATACGAAAAAAGTCAAAGGAGCAAAATCATCGGAACTGTTACCCTTCACTTTAGAGGGTTTGAATGTGTCTTTTATAGTGCCTATGATAGATTTAACTCCCTCCAAAACACCTTTGTCATAATCACCCTTTTTAAAGTAGGGTAAAATTTTATTATGAATAATAAGTGAAGATATGGCATCACTCAAAGTCCCCTCAAGTCCATAACCTACCTCTATACGGACTTTTCTCTCTTTCGGTGCAACTATAAGCAAAACCCCGTTATCCTTACCTTTTTGACCTATCCCCCAATGTCTTCCAAGCTGATATCCATAATCCGAAATACTATATCCTTGCAAAGACTTCAGGGTTACCACCACCACTTGGTTGCTTGTATTTGTCTCCAAATTTTTAAGCATAGAGGTTAGTTCTCTTTTGGTTTGAGAGGACAGTATGCCCGCATTATCGACCACTCTACCGGTTAGCTTTGGAAAGATAGGTGACGAATACGAAATCGTTACGACAAAAAAAAGGAGTAGAAGTCTTTTAAAGAGTCTCATTAGTTAAAATTAACCTTCGGAACATTCATATCCTCTTTTGTAGCCGTAAAAGTTTGCTTTATCTTGGCTTCGGGATATAGAAGATGAGCTATCCATTTGTTCGGTATGGTTCTAAGCTCAAGATTGTACTTTTTGACCGCATTTATATAGTCTCTTCTTGCTACGGATATCCTGTTTTCCGTACCTTCAAGCTGAGATTGGAGAGCTAAAAAGTTTTGATTGGCTTTTAGGTCGGGGTATCTCTCCGAAATTGCCAAAAGTTTTGATAATGCAGAGCCAAGTTTACCTTGTACCTGTTGAAACTTTTTAAAAGCTTCGGGGTTAGTAAGTATATCTTTGGGAATTTTAAAAGACAGAGCTTTGCTTCTTGCCTTGGTCACTTCAGTCAAAACATCCTTTTCATGTTTTGCATAACCCTTAACCGTAGCTATAAGATTTGGTATCAAGTCCGCTCTTCTTTTATACTGATTTTGCACTTGAGCCCAAGCCGCCTTTACCTCCTCATCGTAAGTCGGTACATTGTTTACCATGCATCCACTAAATATAGAAGCTACAATTAGTAGCAAAATAGAGTTAAAAATCTTTCTCATTTTATTCCTTTAAATTTTTTGATATCACTTTTAAAAAACCTCTCCAATACTCCACTCAATTTTTCCCTATCCAAAGGTTTAGCTAAATATTCATCCAATCCAGAGCTTAAAAATCTCTCTCTATCTCCTTTTAGAGCATTTGCCGTTAGTGCAATGATAGGAGTATGGGGTAAGTTATTTTCTTTTTCATAGTTTAATATCTGTTTTGTAGCCTCTATTCCATTCATATTTGGCATATTTTCATCCATTAAGATCGCATCATATTTATCATGATTT
>JAMOOV010000040.1 GCA_027065125.1 Campylobacterales bacterium
TTAAATGTAAAACTAAAATATCTTGATAGTTGGCTTCAAAAGAGAAACGAGGTAGCAAACAGATATTTAAATGAGATAAAAAATGATAAAATAAAACTTCCAAAAGTAAAAAAAGATATTTATCATGCTTGGCATCTGTTTGTAATTCAAGTAAAAAATAGAGATAAATTTAGAAAATATTTAGATAAAAATGGTATTCAAAGTGGTATTCATTATCCTATTGCTTTACCGAAATTAAAGGCTTATAATATTGAATGTCCTTTTAAGGCTTGTAAAGAGGATAAATATCTCGTATCCCTACCAATAGGGGAGCATTTAGAAAAAGATGAAATTGATAAAATTATAAAGGTAATCAATAAAAAATAAAATGAAATATATGCTTATTCCCTTGTTTTTATTATCCCTCAGCTTTAATAAAACTGTGAATAAGTTTAAATCTTCATTAAAATATATATTTAATGGAAAATAAATATAACAAATTGTAAAATAATTTTATTAAATATTAAAGAATAGGAGATGATGTGAAAAAGATCGAAGCTATCATAAAACCATTTAAACTTGAAGATGTAAAAGATGCCTTAAGCGAAGTAGAAATAAGCGGTATGACCTTAAGCGAAGTAAAGGGATATGGTAGGCAACAAGGGCATAGTGAACTTTATAGAGGTGCTGAATATGTAGTTGATTTTTTACCTAAAATCAAAATAGAAATTGTTGTAAAAAATGAAGATGTGGATAAGGCAGTAACCGCTATTATAAAATCCGCAAAAACTGGAAAAATAGGTGACGGTAAAATATTTATAAGCAGTATAGAAAGAGTTATAAGAATAAGAACAAACGAAGAAAATGAAGAGGCGATATAGCCTCTTTCATAGCTATCTAATTTAGCAGTTTAACCGCTATGATGGTTAAAATGGTGCCTACAACGATAGATATACTTATATGTTCGTTTAAAAAAATAGCACTTAAAATAATAGCTGAAAATGGCACGAAAAATATAAAACTACTAACTTCTCCGGCTCCCAATCTTTCTATACCGAGAAAATAGATACTATTTGCATAAGTGGTAGCAAGCAGAACCAAGGAGGCTATGTTTATCCAAAACAGATAATCAAACGAAGAATATTTTATAGTATCAAAGTTTACAAAAAAGAGTCCATCTATCAAAACCGTTACAATATATAGATAAAATGTAAAAACGATTGGAGATATTTTGGTCGATTTTGCACTAATGATAGTCAATATAGGCCAAAGTAAAGAGGCAAGAATAAAGTAAAGATTTTGGATAACCATTATCTCTTTTGTGTCAAATTTCCACACATTTAGCATACTCATAACACCTATCGCTCCTACACCAAGGGCAAAAGCATCTTTTTTTGTCATCTTTTTTTTACCAAGAAAAACTAAAAATATAAATGTATTTATAGGCACGAGAGTAGTAACCAATGCACCTCCAAGGGATGCTGTACCATAAGTTGTTCCGAGAAAATAGTACCTCATGTATGCTATCAGAACTATCGAAGAGATAAGCACTATCAAAAAAGTTTTAAAGTCGATCTTGAAAGATTTTTTTAAAACTATGATGATGGGTATCATGGTAAGTGCCGTTGCCCCAAATCTAAAAAATATCATATCGTAAGCATCGATATATCTTGATAATACTTTGGCATTTATCCAAGAGGCTCCCCAGCCTATCATAGCCAGAAAAAGAAGTATGTAAAATAGATTTTTATCGTTTTTCACCCAATCCCCTACTTAAAAAAATATTTCTATATCTGTATTTTATCCAATTTTTTTGATAAAATACAGTATAATATTGCTTTTTATAGGGAGATTTGATTGAAAAGAGTTGTATATTTTTTAATTGTTATTGTATTGGTTGTAGTCGCTTATTTTTCTATCTTTGATTATTTTAAAAACGGTGGAATTAAAATATTGCAAGACAATACAGCACAAATCAAAAAAACAGACGAAACATATCTGCACTATAAAATCTACAATAAAAAACTACTTCACAAGTACAAATGTGATTATAGAATAGTTGTCGTAAAAAAAGATAGCAATTATATAATACCCAAGATAAAATTAAGAAAGGGGGCAAACTCATCTGTTTTTGTCGCTATTTTACCAAACGGAGAGATAAAAGATGTTAGGATAAGTAAAAATTTAAACGATATTTTTGATAAAAAGTTCATATCCAAAATCAAATCCCAAAAATACAATGACACAAAAAATGCGGTTATTAAGATCACGGAACAATTTTTGGATAGAGAAATTGAATTTAAAAAATAGAAAAATTATATACTACATAGTTTGGGGATTTGTACTATTTTATTTCTATCAAGAATTTGCAAAAACAGATCCCTTCGGTAAAAATTCCGCTTTTTATCAAGAGGGTTGTAAAACTATAAAGATAAAGGCGGAAAAAGTTTTGAAGTATGATGGCTTAAGTAACGATAAAATACATTATAAAACCGGCAGTCTCCACTCTCTATAAAAAGCAATCATTCTCAAAGATAAACCAAATACAAATATCAAAGATATTGTTGTCGAGTTTAAATATCCGAAAAATTGAACAGCATACAAACAAGTAGCCATAAAAACCGATACAGTTGCATAAAATCCACTTGTTAAGATAACAGGAACTTCATTTATAAGAACATCTCTTAGGACACCTCCTCCGATAGCGGTACTAAGAGAAAGTATCACAATTCCAAAAAAGTTAAAGTTATTTTGCAAGGCCACAAGTGCACCGGATATGCTAAAAGATGCCAAACCTACAGCATCACTCAATATAAATATCTTAAATCTTTCTACACTCTTTTTTTTAGAGATTTGCAAAATTAGTGCAAATAGTATCACTGTTATCACTATCATTGAAGGTGTAGAGTCTTTTAAAGACAAAGGTATTCTTTCTACAATTATATCCCTAAGAATCCCTCCACCAAGAGCAGTCAAAAAAGCAAACAAAACCACACCTAAAAGATCAAGCTTTTTTCTTACGGCTATCAAAAATCCACTCAAAGCAAAAGCCCCTATGCCAACAATGTCAGCTATATCGAGTATATTTATATCCAAATTCGTCTCCGTTTATCCATTTATAAAATTATATCATAGATTTTATTCAGCTAAATCCAATAAAATTTTAAACTAACCTTAAACATACTCTTGTTCAAAAAGTTCTACTATAAAATTATCGTCAGTTTACAAGTCTTTTTAATTTCTGCCATCGCAACCTTGCTGACAGATAGCTTTTTACCTTTATTTTTATTGTAATATAGACAGAAATGGGCAAGTTAGCCGGTGGCTAAAAATTAATTTTAATTATCATGAAAAGATAATTATAGCAATAAGAGAGAGAAAAATAGTTATTTTCATGGGATTGGCTAGCTTTTTTAAAAACTTTTATGTCGCTAAATTTTCTTTAAATTTTTAATATGATAAAATATGGTTTATTTTAAAGTAAGGAAATTTTGTGAGATTATTTGGAACTGACGGTGTCAGAGGAAAAGCGGGAGAAAAACTTGATGCAATGACTGCCATGAGACTCGCAATGGCTGTCGGTATTTATTTCAGAAAAGAATCTACAAGCAATATGATAATAGTCGGAAAAGATACCAGAAGAAGTGGCTATATGATAGAAAATGCCATAGTTTCAGGACTTACTGCAGTAGGATACAATGTTATACAAATAGGTCCTATGCCAACCCCTGCCATAGCATTTTTGACTGAAGATATGAGATGCGATGCCGGCATTATGATTAGTGCATCACACAATCCTTTCTATGATAATGGGATAAAGTTTTTTGATAAAAAAGGCAATAAATTAAATACTTCGATTGAGCAAGAGATAGAAAAGATATATTTTAACGATGAAATTATAAATAAAAATCAAAAAACAGCTCTCGATATAGGAAAATCAAAAAGGATAGACGATGTCATCGGAAGATATATCGTACATATTAAAAATTCATTTCCAAAAGATATGACACTAAATGGCATAAGGATAGTCGTCGATACAGCAAATGGGGCAGCTTATAAAGTAGCTCCGACTATTTTTAAAGAGTTGGGAGCAGAAGTATTTGTTATAAATGACAACCCAAATGGGAGCAATATCAACAAATCATGTGGAGCATTACATCCGGAAGCTTTGAGTGCAGAGGTGAAAAAGGTGAGGGCTGATATAGGCTTTGCACTTGACGGGGATGCCGACAGACTTGTTGTGGTAGATGAAAAGGGTAAAACTATCGACGGAGATAAGCTTATCGGAGCTTTGGCAGTATATTTAAAACAAGAAAATAAATTGTCCAATAGTGCCATATCAGCAACAGTAATGAGCAATCAAGCACTCGAAGACTATCTGTCCAAAAAAAATATCTCTCTTTTTAGATGTGATGTGGGAGATAAAAATGTACTTGAAGTCCTACAGAAAAAAGATTTAAATTTTGGAGGAGAGCAAAGTGGACATATCATACTAAGTGATTATGCAAAAACGGGAGATGCACTTGCAAGTGCATTACAAGCTATAGCATTTGTTATAAAAAGTGGTAAAAAAACAAGTGAAGCCCTTAATATCTTTGAACTATATCCTCAACTTCTTGAAAATATACCGGTAAATTCAAAAAAACCTCTTAAATCCATCGAGGGTTACACTAAATTGATAGAAAAATTAAACAAATCAGGCATAAGAACACTTATAAGATACTCTGGCACAGAAAATCTTTTAAGAATTTTACTTGAGGGAAAAGATAGAGAAACACTGCAAGAGGAGATGAAAAACTTAAAAAGTTTTTTAAAAAGAGTTTTGAGTGATTAAATCATTTTGGATATTTGCTCTCTCTTTTCTTGGTATATTTATAATAGATCAAAACATAAAAGCCATTTTTCTTGATGGTTTTAACTATGCAAATGAGTGTATCACTTTTTCCTTAACTTTAAACAAAGGCATAGCTTTTTCTATGCTTTCTTTTCTTGGAGAAAATTTAAAATACATACAAATAGTCTTAATAGTATCCATATTTATCTATATTTTCATAAAAAAAGATATTTTTAAACGGTATTCTCTTCCTCTTGGCATACTTCTTGGTGCAGGCTGTAGCAATATTTACGATAGATTTATTCATGGAGGAGTTGTTGATTATGTATATTGGCATTGCGGATTTAATTTTGCTATATTTAATTTTGCAGATGTTGCCATAGACATATCGATAGCCATCATCTTTTTTTTAAACTATCTCAAAAAGGGGAAATCTTCTGCAAGTTAAAATCAAATTCAATAAAAAATATAAAATAATTTGCATTTAATATTTTCATTCGATACAATTTCATTGTAAAAGCATTCAAATAGGAGAAATATTGAAAAATTTAATCATTGTCGAATCTCCGGCAAAAGCAAGAACTATAAAAAATTTTCTTGGAAAAGATTATACAGTTATTGCAAGCAAAGGACACATAAGGGATTTGCCAAAAAGCTCTTTTGGTATCAAAATCGAAGATAAAACTTTTAAACCCGAATACAGGGTTAGCAGAGACCATTCAAAAACAGTAAAAGAGATAAAAGAACTCGCAAAAAAAAGTGATGAAATCTTTATCGCAACTGATGAAGATAGAGAAGGGGAAGCGATAGGCTATCATATAGCAAAAGCTATAGGCAAAGATCCCGAAAAACTTCCACGAATAGTTTTTCATGAAATAACAAAAAATGCTATACAAAAAGCTCTTGACAATCCAAGAACCATAGATACAAATAACTTTAATGCTCAACAAGCAAGAAGACTGCTCGATAGAATAGTAGGTTACAAACTATCCCCGCTATTGGCTTCAAAGATACAAAAAGGTTTAAGTGCAGGTAGAGTTCAAAGCTCGGCACTTAAGATAGTGATAGATAGAGAAAGAGAGATAAAAGCATTCAAACCACAAGAGTATTGGTCCGTAGAGGCTATATTTAACAAAACTATTGAAGCTAACTTGGTAGAGTTTGAAGGCAACAAAATATCCAAAATGACTATCACAAATGCCGATAGGGCAAAATATATAGAAAAAATAGTCAAAAATGAGAATTTTAAAGTTGAAAACATTGAAACAAAAGAGAGAAAAACAACAACTCCTCCGCCTTTTATGACTTCATCTTTACAACAAGCTTCATCAAACCAACTCGGATACTCACCGAAAAAGACTATGATGATAGCACAAACTTTGTATGAAGGAGTTATGACACATAAGGGAAATATGGGTGTTATCACCTACATGAGAACCGACTCTTTAAATATAGCCAAAGAGGCGATAGAGGAGGTTAGAGAAACCATAGAAAAGAGTTTCGGCAAAAAGTATCTAAGCCCCAAAGTAAAATACTACACAACAAAGTCAAAAGGTGCTCAAGAGGCACACGAAGCGATAAGACCGACAAATCTTGACTTTACTCCTCAAATTGCTAAAGATTATCTAAAAAACGATGAGCTTAGACTATATACTCTTATTTACAACAGATTTCTTGCAACTCAAATGAAAGATGCTGTTTTTGAAACTCAAAATATTATTTTTTCAAGCAATTCATCAAAATTTAAAGCAAGTGGAAGAAGATTGAAATTTGATGGTTTTTATAAAGCTACAGGATATAAAGAGAAAGATAAACTTTTACCCGTCTTAAAAATAGGAGAGAGTGTAACGGTAGAAAACCTTGAAGCCTTGCAACATTTTACCGAACCTCCTTCAAGATATTCTGAAGCAAGTCTTATCAAAAAGCTTGAATCTCTCGGCATAGGCAGACCCTCGACTTATGCTCCTACCATCTCTATACTTGTAGCAAGAAAATATATAGAGATAGAAAAAAAACAATTAATTCCCACTGAAATAGCTTTCAAGGTGATAGAACTTCTTGAAAAGCATTTTAGCAATATAGTAGATAGCTCTTTTACGGCAAACATGGAAGAAACTCTTGATAAAATAGCCGAAGGAAAAGAGGATTGGCAAAAAATTTTATGGGAATTTTATGAGCCGTTTATAAAAAATGTAGAAAAGGGTAAAAAAGAGATAAAAAGTCAAAAAGTCGTTATACCCATAGGAGAAAAATGCCCTGAATGCGGTAGCGAACTTGTTAAAAGGCAAGGACGATTTGGAGAATTTATCTCTTGCAGTGCTTTTCCAAAATGCAAATATACAAAAAACATAGCTCAAAAGAAAAAAGAGCCGATAAAAATAGGGGTAAAATGCCCTGAATGCGGGGGAGAACTTCTGGAAAGAATCTCAAGAAGAGGTAAGTTTTACGGATGCTCAAATTACCCTAAATGCAAATTTGTATCTACATACCTTCCAACCGATAAAATATGCGAAAAGTGTGGAGGTATGATGGCAAAAAGAACATATAGAAAAAAAGAAGTCTTAGAATGTATCAAATGCAAAGAAAGGATAGAGTTAGAATGAAGATTGGTATAGTTTCTGATAGCCATAAAAAGATAGATTTATTGAAAGAAGCGATAGAAAGACTCAAAAATGACGGAGCAGAATATCTTATACATGCAGGAGATATAGTTTTAAAAGAAAGTTTAGACATATTAAAAGAGAGTAAACTACCCTATCAAGCCGTCATTGGAAATAACGACACACATCTTATAAAGTTTCTTGATGATTACAATCTTTTTCAAGAACCTCATTACTTTAAAATAGGCAACATAGAGGCCAAGCTTATGCATTTACCACACTATCTTAATAATGATGCCAAACTTATCATATATGGTCATACACACTACTTTGATGCCAAAGTCGAACAAGGAACATTATATATCAATCCGGGTGAAATTTGTGCAAGAAAAAAACCTTTAAGTGAATTTGTTATGATAGAAAACGAGGATGATTTTTGGATGGTTAATTATTACCGAAAAGATATAAACTCCTCTTCTAAAAAATATAAAGTTTCACAAACAAAATTGGACAAGGTAAAAAGTTGAAAACTATATATTTATGTGCTATTTGTAATGTTTCAAGCGGAAATTGTAGTGAAGATTGTGCTTTCTGCACTCAAAGTGCTTACAATGGAGCCAAGATAGACACTTATAAACAAAAAGATGAACAAATCATACTAAAAGAAGCTTATCTTGCAAAACAAAATAGAGCATCAGGCTTTTGTCTTGTGACGGCGGGAAAGGGGCTTGATGATAAAAAGCTTGATTTCATTTGCCATATCGCCACTAAGATAAAAAAAGAGATCGATATCAACCTTATAGCTTGTAACGGCACCGCTACCATAGAGCAGCTCAAAGAGTTAAAAAAAGCAGGAATTGGCAGTTATAATCACAATCTTGAAACAAGCAGAGAGTACTATAAAAAGATATGCACTACTCATGGCTGGGAAGAGAGATTTCAAACTTGCCTAAACATCAAAGAGGTCGGGATAAAACTCTGTACCGGTGGTATATTTGGTCTTGGAGAGAGTAATGAAGACAGAATCTCTTTTGTAAAATCCCTGCAAGAATTGAAACCGACATCAACACCTTTAAACTTCTTTCATCCAAATCCAAAACTTCCTCTTCCTCATAAAATTATGGATACGAATGAAGCATTAAAATGGATAAGATACACAAAAGAAAAACTTAAAAATTCAATTATTATGATAGCCGGTGGCAGAGAGATAACTTTCAAAGACAGATGGATGGAAATCTTTGATATGGGGGCAAACTCCATAGTTATAGGAAACTACTTAACTACAAAAGGAGATGAACCTGATAGAGATATACAAACCATTGAAAAGCTTGGCTACAGTATAGCCCAAAACTGTCAATAGTTATAAAAACCGCAAGGAAAAATTTTGGTTAATGAGAGCATTATAACCATTATAACAATCTCCATCATAATTATATCCACTCCATATTTTTCAAAATTGATAAGATTGCCGATAACTCCGGTAGAGATTATGCTTGGCTCCATAGCGGGGTATTATGGACTGATAGTTGAAAATGAGATATTTACTGTCATTTCGGAGGTCGGTTTTTTATATCTTATGTTCCTTGCCGGTAGCGAAGTAGATTTAAGAATTCTAAAAAATATAGATATTAAGATATTTAAAAACAGTATAATATACATATCTCTTTTGTATCTGTTCTCCTTTTTATCTTCATACTACTTAAACCTCAGCAATATTTTTATCATAACCATGCCCCTTATATCCGTGGGGCTAATCATAACCCTTTTTAAAGAGTATGGAAAAGACGAAAAGTGGTTGGATATGGCGATGACCGTCGGAATACTCGGAGAAGTTATTAGTATAACTCTTGTTACTTTTGCAAGTGCGGCACTCAATTTTGGAATTGGCAGTAAATTTTATGAAACCATTACAATACTTTTTCTATTTTTATCTGCTATTGCCGTTATATTTAGATTTTTAGAAATACTTTTTTGGTGGTATCCTGGTATAAAAACTTTTCTAATGCCCCATTTTGACAGTGATGAAAAAGATATAAGGATTTCAATATCCATATTTTTTATACTTATAGCTATCACTCTATATCTTCACCTTGAGATAGCTTTCGGTGCATTCATAGCGGGGATATTTATATCGACTTTCTTTAAACACAAAGAGGAATTAACTCACAAACTATCATCTTTTGGTTTTGGATTTTTAGTGCCTCTATTTTTTATATACATAGGAACTACACTAAAAATAAATGTTTTACTAAATCCAAACATTCTATACACTTCTTTGTTGATTACTATTCTCATGATAGGCATGAGAGTTATCGGCTCACTTATAGTCTTTTTTCAACTAAATATAAAGCAGAGAGTGCTATTTGGGCTTTCTCACTCTATGCCGTTAACTCTTCTTGTTGCTGTTGCAGCGATAGCTTACAACTCAAAAACGATAGACAAAGCGACATACTACTCTTTTATATTGGCAAGTATTTTTGAAGTTATTTTTGCTATGATTTTTATAAAGATTATAGTATCTTTTTTTCAAAGAAGTTCTACCAGATAACCATTTGAATTTTTTTTGATTTTATATCTATAATCGCCGTCTAAAGTCAAAACTACTCTGTAAAAACTACCGTGATTTCCCAATACGATATGTTTAAAAGGAGAATTTTCGATATTCAATGTTTTTGTATAAAAAGCAACTTTTCTTTTAAAGTCTATTACGATTTTATATGGTTTTGAAAAAAACATTTCTCTTATCATTTTATCACTATTTTTTATAAGCAAACGATTTTTATCAACCATTATGGACAAGAACTTAAACACTTTTATCATTTTTGGTTCAATTTTTTTAGGCTTATCTTCTATCTTAATTTTAGAATTGCTTAGAACAATATCTTTATGCCAATCTACTTTTTTATCGACTTTATAGCTCAAATTTTTAATACTTCCATCAACATTTAAAACCTTAAATGTTACATTTTTAATAACTCTTGTAGAACTTGGCAATTTTATCTTTTTTATTTTTAAATATTTTAAACCACTTGACACATTAGTTGCTTTTCCTAATGTTTTACTTGAAACAACAGGTTTAAAAGGGTTGTCCCTTGCAAATAAAACAGTAACTAAAAAAATTGACAATAGTATAATCTTTCTCATTTTTTCTCCCTAACTATTTCCCGGCTCAAGCTGAAGCAATTCAAAATAATTTTTTTGCAATGTAGCATTATTTTTCTTGTATGATTTTATCTGTTGTTGCAATTCACTCTTTCTCTCTTGAAGATTTAAAAGAATTTCAAGAGAATTTTTACCAAACAACAAATCCCCCACATAAACACCGAGTGCAACAACCATTACAACAAGAAAGGCTATCTTTAAAACAAAAGATAACCTATCCTTTTTATCATAAGAAAATTCATCAAGAACTCGCTGTTTTTTATCCATTTAACTATTTAAACAACTCTTTGCCAAGATATTCTCCAAGCCCAATCTCTCTTTCTATACTTAAAAGTCTATTGTATTTGGCTATTCTCTCGCTTCTTGCAGGAGCTCCCGTCTTTATCTGAGCCGTATTTAAAGCTACAACAAAATCAGCTATAAAAGCATCTTCACTTTCACCGCTTCTATGACTTACCACACAAGTATAGCCATTTCTATATGCAAGTCTAATAGTCTGCATAGTTTCACTAACAGTTCCTATCTGATTGAGTTTGATAAGTATGGAGTTTGCCACTTTTTTATCTATACCTTCTTGAAGATATTTTGAGTTTGTAACAAAAAGATCGTCGCCCACAAGCTGTATCTTATCTCCAAGCTTTTCACTCATAATCTTCCAACCATCCCAATCATCTTCTGCCAAACCGTCCTCTATAGATACGATAGGAAAATTGTCAACCAAATTTGCATAATAGTCAACCATTTCAACCGAACTTAAAGCCTTTCCTTCGCTTGTCAATTGATATTTTCCATCTTTATAAAATTCACTACTTGCAGGATCCATAGCTATAGCTATCTCGTCGCCCGGCTTATATCCTACTTTTTCTATAGCTTTTACCATATACTCCAAAGGCTCTACATTGTTCTTAAAATCCGGAGCAAAACCACCCTCATCTCCAAGTCCGGTAGAGTAACCATCTTCCGAAATAAGTTTTTTCAAAGTGTGATAAACTTCACTTGCAGCTCTTATAGACTCTTCGAAACTCTCAAAGCCTAAGGGCATGATCATATACTCTTGAAAATCCACATTATTGTCAGCATGACTTCCGCCATTTATAATATTTAGCATAGGAGATGGTAGCACCATGGCATTACTTCCGCCTATATACTTATAAAGAGGCATTCCTAAGCTTGATGCTGCAGCTCTAGCAACCGCCATAGATACTCCAAGTGCTGCATTTGCACCCACTTGAGCATAGTTATCCGTTCCATCACACTCTTTTATAACGGCATCTATTTCCGCTTGATTAAAAGGCGAAAGTCCCACCAATGCATCTGCCAAAATAGTATCTACATTTTCACAAGCTTTTAAAACACCTTTTCCGAAATATCTCTCTTTTTCTCCATCTCTAAGTTCGATAGCCTCTTTACTTCCAGTACTTGCACCACTTGGAACTATCGCACTCTCTTGTGTGCCATCACTCAATATGACAGTTGTTTTTACCGTAGGATTACCTCTGCTGTCAAGCACCTCTTCCGCAAAAATATCTTCGATATAAATCACTTCTCTTCTCCTTTTGTTTGTTCAATCGGCTCAAAGCCCATTGCTTTTTTGAGATCATTTTCTATCTCTTTCGCCAACTCTTTATCCTCTTTCAAATAAGCTTTTACTTTTTCTCTTCCTTGTCCTAATTTTTTATCTTTATAGCTAAACCAAGACCCACTCTTGTCCACAACATCAAGCTTAACACCATAATCTATAAGCTCTCCTTCTTTGGAGATACCCTCTCCAAACATTATATCAAATTCTGCTATTTTAAAAGGAGGGGCAACTTTATTTTTAACCACTTTGGCTTTTACTCTGTTTCCTATGCTTTCTTCAGCTTGTTTTAAAGTAGCTATTCTCCTTACATCAAGTCTTACACTCGCATAGAACTTCAAAGCATTTCCACCTGTTGTAGTTTCAGGACTGCCATAACCCATCATACCTATCTTCATTCTTATTTGATTTATAAATATAACAGTCGTGTTCATTTTGTGAAGTATGCCGGTTAACTTTCTAAGAGCTTGGCTCATAAGTCTTGCTTGAAGCCCTACATGAGTATCTCCCATATCTCCGTCTATCTCGCTTTTTGGAGTTAAGGCCGCCACAGAATCTATAACGATAAGATCAACCGCTCCACTCCTTGCTATACTCTCCACTATATCCAAAGCTTGTTCGCCATAATCAGGCTGAGAAACCAAAAGATTATCGGTATCTACTCCTAAATTTTGTGCATATTTTACATCAAGTGCATGTTCGGCATCTACAAAAGCACAAATTCCACCTTTTTTTTGAGCTTCGGCAGTTATTTGAAGAGCAAGGGTAGTCTTTCCTGAACTTTCAGGTCCATATATCTCTATAACTCTTCCTTTTGGAACTCCGCCTATACCAAGAGCTATATCAAGCCCTATTGAACCCGTGCTTATAGCTTCAATAGGCTCTATCACTTTTTCGCCAAGCCTCACAAGAGTACCTTTGCCAAAAGTTTTATCCAATTGCTTGATGGTCAGATCAAGAGCTTTCTTTTTATTTTCATCGATCATATTTTATCCCCATATTATTAAATTCTTTTATTTTATCATTTTTTCATTAAAAACTTAATGAAAAAATGATAAAATGGTCATATATAGGAGTTTAAAATGATAAAAAGAGAGATGACAGTTGCTCATTCACCCGATGCTGATGATATATTTATGTATTATGCTATAAAATTTGGATGGATAAATTCAGACAATATAAAATTTAACAATATCGCCCTTGATATAGAAACACTAAACAAAGAGGCAAAATTAAACAGATACGACATAACCGCTATAAGTTTTGCACTATATCCGAATATAAAAGATGAATATGCCCTTCTTAAAACAGCTGTTAGTTTTGGAGAAGGATATGGTCCAAAACTCATAAAAAAGAAGGGGAAGAAACTAAGAAAAAACTTCAAAGTAGCTCTAAGCGGAGAGAATACCACAAATGCCATGCTTTTTAAGATAGCATATCCTGATGCCAGAGTTATTTATAAAAATTTTCTCGATATAGAAAATGCGGTAATTAGTGGTGAAGTGGATGCCGGGGTTTTAATACACGAGAGTATTTTAGGCTACGATAGCTCTCTTGAAGTGGAAAGAGAGCTATGGGATATCTGGAAAGAATTATCAAAAGATGAACTACCTTTGCCTCTTGGGGGCATGGGTTTAAGAAGAAGCATTCCTTTAAATGTTGCCATAGAGTGCGAAGAAATTTTAACAAAAGCTGTTAAAGTAGCGAGAGACAATGCCCCTTTGCTTTCAAAGATGCTTCTTGAAAGAGGACTTATAAGAGTAGATGCCGATACTTTAAAAACTTATCTCAACCTATATGCAAATGAAAACTCAATAAGCTTGAATGACATCCAGATAAAAGCCATAGATAAACTTTTTGAGATAGGATACGATAAGGGATTTTACGAAGAGAAGATATCTTGTGAAAACTACTTTATACCAAATGACTACAAAGAGCTTAGGGAGCGATAGTGGAGGCTAAACTTATAGGTCTTGGAGTAGAAACTTTTAAAATAGCTCTTTATCTCTCTTTGCCTATGCTTCTTTGCGGATTAATTGCGGGACTTGCGATAAGTATATTTCAAGCTACCACACAGATAAATGAGATGACATTGAGCTTTGTTCCAAAAATTATATTGGTTGTTGCTGTTATCATATTTACCATGCCTTGGATGATGAATATGATGATAGAGTTTACGACTAAAATATTAAACATGATACCGACTTTTATATTTTGAAAACGATAGATTTTTCCAAATACAGCAGTATCAAAATAGGTGGTATTCATAAGATTGAGATTATTGATGATATAGATATCTCAAATGAAAAATATACGATAATAGGAGGAGCAAACAATATACTCATCTCAAACAATCCTCCCACAATGGCAAAACTCTCAAAAGCTTTTGACTACATCAAGATAAAAGACGGTTTTTTACATATAGGAGCGGCGACACCGAGTGGCAAAGTACTATCTTTTGCCAAAAAAAATGATTTATCAAATTTTGAAATTATGCAAAAACTTCCCGGCACTATCGGCGGCATGACAAAAATGAATGCCGGACTTAAAGAGTATGAGATATTTAACAACCTTGTAGCTATAAAAACAGCAAAAGGATATGTTGAAAAAAAAGATATAAACTACTCATATAGACACACCAATATATCATCTATCGTTTATGAGGCTGTTTTTGAGATAGGACGAGGTTTTAATGATGAACTTTTAAACTATTTTAAAAAGCTAAGAATAAACCAACCCAAAAATCCAAGTGCGGGGAGTTGTTTTAAAAATCCAAAAGAAGATTTTGCAGGAAGACTTCTGCAAGAGTGTGGATTAAAAGGATACAGGGTAAACCATGCTGCTTTTAGTCAGCAACATTCAAATTTCCTTATAAATTTAAAAAATGCCACATTTGATGATGCCAACAAATTGATACACATAGCAAAAAAAAGAGTTTATGAGAAATTTGGAATAGAGTTAGAGCTGGAAATAGCAATATTGTGAAAAACAATAAAAAGCGGAGAAAACCCCCGCTTAAATTTCCCCCATATAACAACTTTTTCTTTTGTTTATTATAGTGAAATTATAGCTAAATAGGATAAATATTATCTTATTTATCAAAAACCGCCTTTGGCTTTAAGTTTTTTTTCATATTTGTGTCCAATAATAGCCAATGTAAATGTAATAGAAAAATACATTCCTGCTACTATAAGCCAAGTTTCAAATGGAGAAAATGTATTTGCCACAATTTCTCGACCCACTTTTGTAAGATCTGTTATGGATATAACTGAAACCAAAGAAGAGTCTTTTACCATAGCGATAATCTCTCCTACAAGTGCGGGCAAAGCTCTTTTTAATGCTTGAGGCATAACTATATAGCCCATTGTTTGTACATAATTCATTCCAAGAGACTTTGAAGCTTCTGTTTGACCTTTATCCACAGACTGTATAGCACCTCTTAAAATCTCCGCTATATATGCACCGTAAAAAAGCCCCAAAGATGCCGCCCCCGCAACAAATCTTTCGAGATTGAATATAGTAGCAATAATAAAATAGAAGATAAATATCTGCACCAAAAGAGGAGTACCTCTAATAATAGTGATATAAACTGTAGCTATATCATTAAGAAAAGGATATCCACTAATCCGCATAAATGTAAGTATCCAACCCAGAACAAATGCCAATATTGCCGCATATGCCGATATCTCAAGAGTTACATACAAACCTTTCAAAAGCGGTCCGGATGTCCAAACGGTATAGTATGCCAAAGAATCACCTTCGTAAACCTCCATACCATCTTTTACATCTATTTTATAGCCTTTTGTATCGATAATTTTTTTATCGCCATCGCCATTTACAACAATTATCTTATCGCCTTTTATGGTAACTATTCCATCAAAAGGAGCAGATAGTTCCACTTTTTTTTGGTAAGCAAAATATTTTGGAACACTATTCCATTTCCAAATATAGTTCATATGAGTTGCAGCTATATACAAACAAAACAAAACCAAAAAGTAAAAACCTCCGGCTAAAATATGACCGAAGGTTTTATTTTTTAAGATTGACTCTTTTTTTCTTGCCATAAGTTATTGAACCCTTTTTAGCCAACTGATATTTTTAAACCATTTGTGATATATTTTAGCATAAGTTTCATCATGCTTTACTTGATTTAGGAAATTATCAAGCCAGTTTAAAAAGTCAGGATCTCCCTTTCTAACAGCCCATCCGAGAGGCTCAAAAGTCAAATCTTTATCCCAATAAACTATACCTTTTCCACCTCTTTTTGCCATAAACATTTCGTTATAAGGCTTGTCGTAAACAAAAGCATCCGCTTTTCCGTTTAAAAGCTCTTGAACTGCATCGGCTTCAGTATCAAATGTTCTAATTTTTGCATGTTTGAACATTCTTCTTGTAGCTATCTCGCCTGTTACACCAAGCTTGGTAACTATAGTATATTGAGGCTTGTCCAAATCTTTCCATGATT
>JAMOOV010000041.1 GCA_027065125.1 Campylobacterales bacterium
ATAGCGGCATCAAAGTTATCTACATACTTCTTTCCTCCGTACTTGTTTAGTAGAGATGTTGCTTTTTCTATGAATGGCGGGAGGGGTATCTTTACTTTTGGATTGTGAAAGAAGCCATCTTTTTTGGAAAGATTTTTTATAGCATATTTAGTACCCTCTCCTAAAGCATCTTTCAAGGCTTGTATCTTATCGTTAGAGCTAAAAATTGTTCCAGATGTACCGGATGAATTAAGAATGCCACTCTTTTGACACTATTTAGCAAACTGCTAAAATCCGCTTGAGCATACAAAGCAAACAGTAAAACGATATATAAAACTCTCACTATTTATCCTTTGTGTTTCTATGTAAGATATATGGGTTTCTTTGGGCGGTTGGCATGATGAGAGAGTGCTGTATATTGACATGTTCAGGAACATTTAAGATGTATATAATAAGATAGGCGATATCTTCTGCACTTAAGGGTTTAAAACCTTCATACACCTTTTTTGCTTTATTTGTATCACCCTTAAATCTAACATTTGAAAAATTTGTTTCTACTGCACCGGGTTCAATGCAAGATACTCGTATATTTGTTCCCTCCAAGTCTACATTTAAAGTATCGGTTATCATTCCTACCGCCGCTTTTGTAGCACAGTAAACATTTCCTTTCGGATATGCCATGATACCTGCTATGCTACCTATATTTATGATGTGACCCTTGTCTCTTTTTCTCATTTGAGGGAGGATTGCTTTTGTTACATATAAAAGCCCTTTGACATTGGCATCTATCATCTCTTCCCAGTCCTCTATATTTGCTTCGTCAAACTTATCAAGCCCTACGGCTAAGCCGGCACTGTTGACAAGTATATCTATCTCTTTTGTTTTTAAAAGATTTTCTATCTTTGAGAGTGTAATTTGTTTATCTTTTATATCGAATGCTATTGTATCAATGGTGTTGTAATCTCTTTGAAACTTTGCCTGTAGAGACTTTAGCTTTTCCTCATCTCTTCCGTGTAGAATAACATTTACACCCATTTGAGCTAACATTTTGGCGACAGCTTCTCCTATTCCAGAAGTTGCTCCAGTTACTAAAGCGGTTTTTCCTTTTAGATTATTCATAATAAACCCCAAGTTTTCTTTTATTGTAGCATTTAATAATAAACTTTATGATAAAGATTGATATTTTTATGAGTGCAGCAAAGAGGACTTTCGCCCTCTTTGTGTTATTGTGATTGCTCTTTTCTTATCTTCATAAGGTTGTCGTATCTTGGGAAGGCAAATATCGTTTTCCTGTAAACTACTATCTTTTTAGGATCGTCAACAGCATAGGCTTTTATAATGATAGGTATAGTGACATCTTTTTTATCATTTTTAGCAAGTATCTCTTTTGTCGCAAGAACAGCTATCTTTTTCACCTTTTTACCTGCACTTAAAGGAAAAGGTTTATTCGGTTTTCTTACATATATAGCTTTAAACGGTGTTTTGTCAGCTTTCAATACTTCAAAATAGTATTTGTGGTCTTTGTTTTCCGTATTTTGAAATAGCATAATATAGGCATTTTCCACCACTTTTCCGTGATTGTCAGTTTCGTATAATTCTGTAGTTCTGTTGACATTTAAAAGCATATACTCTTTTGTCGTACTCATAAAAAGAAGAGCAATAAATGCGGCAGTTAAAGCTATTCCGTAAGCAACAGTTCTAAATCTTATAAATTTTGGTCTTCTGTGTTCCCTAACCGCTGAAATACTATTCCATTCTATAAGAGATGGTTTTCCAAGAGCACCCATTACTTTAGTACAAGCATCAGCACATTCAAGACAGTTGATACATTCAAGTTGAGTTCCTTCTCTGATATCTATATGGGTTGGGCAGACTCTGACACAAGCTTCACAGTATGTACATTCGGCATTCGGATTTTCTTCAAGAAGTTCTTTTTTGCTATGAACTTTTTTCTTTCCAAGAGATACTCCTGTTCTTGGATCTGTTTCATATATCTCTCCACCTCTGCTTACATCATATACGGCTTGTATAGTCTCTTCGTCATACATAACCGACTGGACTCTTGCATAAGGACAAACATAGATACAAAAATCCTCTTTGAGTCTTGTAATGTCATATATCAAGAATGAAGCAATTCCCAAGATAAAACCAACCATTACCATATGATCGCCCGGATGTTGGATATATTTTAAAAAATCCTCCGGTGGTACGAAATACCACATAAAATCAGTACCGGCAATAACCGCCAATACAACCCATATTGTAAATGCTATGACTTGTTTGCCTCCAACTCCTTTTTTGTTGGGAGCTTGTTTGTTTTGTATGCTCTTTCTGATGCCAAGAAGTTTAGTTTGTAGCAAATCTCTATATATAACTCTAAATATAGTTTGCGGACAAGCCCAGCCACACCAAACCCTACCTCCAAGAGTAGTCATGAAAAATACACCCAAAAATCCCATGATAAGCAAAAACGGCATCAAGTACAACTCTTGCATATCAAATTTTACAAAAAAGAGATGAACCTTCATATGGTCAAAGTTAAGAAGAAAAAAGTGATTTCCGTTTATCCTGATCCAAGGAAGCATAAGTGCCACAATAGTAATAGTAATATATACATAATACCTCTTGTATCTATAGATATGCTTTTTAAATTTTTGTTCCGCCATAAATTTTCCTTTTTATTATATTTATTTTAATTTTAACTTATAATTATTATAAATTAAGTCATTTTTTTGTCACTCTGTATATTATTATTATATTACTTAAAAGTCAATAGGGTATAATATATTTGAGTTACAAAATAGAAAGCGAGTTACATGAATACCTTAAGAATTTTTCCTACAAATAGAAGTATAAAAGAGAGTTTTTTAAAAAACGGAAACTCTTTTTTAGTTAAAAGTTTGACTATCGGTGAGTTTGAAAAAAAAGCAATAATTGTAAAAAATAAAAAAGAAATAGATAAAGATAAAAGAGTTTTGCTTTTAAAAGAGGCAACAAATTTTAAAAATTTTGATAAACTTAAGATAAAAAGAGAGTATCTTTCGTTTTTAAAATCAAGTGATTTTTTACTTGGTTTTTTTGAAGAGTTGGCGATAGAGAAAGTTGACATAGACGATATAGATACAAAAGATACTTATGCCGAATATGGTGAACATTTATCAATACTTAAAAAACTTTTGAGTAATTATAAAGAATTGCTTGATAAAAATAACTATTATGATAAGATTTCGCTACCGGATA
>JAMOOV010000042.1 GCA_027065125.1 Campylobacterales bacterium
GAGTATTTAGCTAAACCTTTGGATAGGGAAAAATTGAGTGAAGTATTAGAGAGGTTTTTTAAAAAATAGAAATTTGAGAAAACAATATTTCTATATTTCACGATTGAGAGATGCTATTTTGTGAAAAAGTATAAAATGAATGAGGTTTTGAGTTAGAAGTAAAGTTTTAACTTTTGAAGCATCCATCAAAAAAGATGAAAGGTGGGCAAAGAAAATGAAGTATGAGATTTTAATTATTGATGAAGATAAAACTTTTGTAGAGAAATTATCGCATGAACTGGAGATTTTTGAATGCAATATAGAGCCTTGCTATACTCTAAAATGTGCTTATGATATACTTGATATTATGGATAAGTATGATTATATTATAGTAAATCTTGATTTAAGCGACGGTTGTGCAGAAGAGTTTATAGAGACTTTATCAAAAGAGCAAACTTCAAAAGTGATTATACTGACCAATGATACCGACAATCAAAGAAGAACTTTTCTTTTTGACAATGGAGTATTGGATTATTTTCTAAAAATAGTATCTGTAGAAAAATTAGCAAATGATATACAATGCATCTTTAAAACTATTAAAAGAAATGCCTTTGTAAATGTACTTATAGTCAACAATTCATCTTTTATGAGAAATATGCTAAAAAAAGCTTTAAGACCAAAAAAGTTTCATATAATTGAAGCAACAAATGGCAAAGAAGGCATAGAGCTTTTAGATAAAGAAAATATCCACCTTGTACTTTTGGACCATGAATTGCCGGATATGAACGGTATGGAATTTTTATCTAAAATAAAATCAGATAAAAGATTTTTTGAACTACCTATAATAATGCTATCTGATAGCACAGATCAGGATATGATAGCAAAAGTCCTAAAACTTGGTGCAAATGATTTTCTCAAAAAACCTTTTGCAATAGAACATCTTTTTTTAAAATGTGATCTTCATATAAAAAACTATCTTAATATACAAAGTATAAAAGATCATGAACAAGATTTAAGCAACTCTTTGGAAAAAGCAATACAAATGCAAGAGTATAAAGCTATGTTTCTTGCCAATATGTCCCATGAGATAAGAACTCCTCTTAATGCAATTTTAGGATTTATAGATATCTTACTTGACGAAGAAGATAATGAGCAAAAGTTAAAATATTTAAAAATTATACAAAACTCCGGAGATTTGCTTTTAAGTTTGGTAAATGATATTTTGGATTTTTCAAAAATAGATAGTGGAAAACTTGATATTCATAAAGAGGTGCTTGTGCTGGATGAGCTATACGATATAATAGTATCTATCTATAACTCCGTAGCATCTGCAAAAGGTATAAAGTTTTGTAGTTATATTGATGAAAATTTACCAAAATATATCTATAGTGATTTTATTAGGATTAAGCAAATCCTTTCAAATCTTTTAAGTAATGCTATAAAGTTTACCCCCAAGGACGGAACTATTACATTTAATATAAAATTAATAGATAATAAAATAGAGTTTAGTGTAGAAGATACAGGTATTGGTATAGCAAAAGAGAATCAGGCAAAAATCTTTGATGTATATACTCAAGAAAAAAGCTCCACAGCAAAAGATTTTGGAGGAACTGGTCTTGGTCTTAATATATGTACAAAGTTAGCTCAATTGCTCGGTGGAGAGATATTACTTGAGAGTCAACTCGGAAAAGGGAGTAGATTTTATTTTCAAATACCATTAGAAAATGTAGTGCAAGAAGAGATAGAAAAATTTCAAGACTCAAAACAAACAATAAAAAATATATCAAAAACATTTGATAACCATATATTATTGGTTGAAGATAATCTTACAAACCAAGCCTTTATGAAAGTGATATTGAAAAAATATAAATTGAGTTTCGATATAGCAAATGATGGCTTTGAAGCTATAGAGTTATACAAAAACAATAAATATGATCTAATTCTTATGGATGAAAATATGCCAAATCTAAACGGTAGCGAAGCTACAAAACAGATAAGAGAGTATGAAAAGCAACACAATTTACAATATACTCCTATCGTTGCATTAACCGCAAATGCTATAAAAGGCGATAGAGAGAGATTTTTGGAGGTTGGAATGGATGACTACTTAACAAAGCCTATAAATAAAAGCAGACTTACTGAAGTATTAAGTAGATTTTTGGGTAAATAGTAAATGAAACCTTGTAAAAAATTGTCATCAAGTTTACTTTACATTGTTCTTAGTGTATTGGTTTTTGCCATTGTTATTATTCAAGCTTACCACTCATATAAACAATTTATAGATGAGCAAGATAAGTTTGCTTTAACTGAAAGTAAGATTTTAAGTGATTTTATGTTAATTCACAGAAAATATTATCAAGGATTATTTTTGGATAAAACTATACCATTAAACAAAGATACCCTAAAGGCACTACCAGCATTTAGTGCTTATGGTATCTCAAAAAATTTTTCCAATCTAAATCATTATAATATCAAAATCCAAACAGTGTCAGACAGGGCGAGAAGCAAAAGAAACCAAGCAGATGAACAAGAGTTAAAAGCTATAGAGTATTTTCAAAAAAACAGAGATAAAAAAGAGTATTTTACATATATAAACGATCAAAATAGATCATACTACCAATATGGGTATGCATTGAGAATTAGAAGTGTTTGTTTAAAATGTCATGGCAAAAAAGAAGATGCTCCTAGATTTATCCGCAAATCATATAAAGATGCTTATGATTATAAAATAGGAGATGTTAGAGGTATTATTAGTGTAAAAATACCACAAAAGCACATATATTCATATACTTATGATAGATTTGTAGATAATCTTATATTTAATATATTAACTTTTTTTATCATCTATCTTGTGGCTATTTATATAGTTTTCAAAAGAGATAAGTATATAAAATTGATAGAACAAAAAGCCCAAAAATTACAAAAAGCCTCAAAAGCCAAATCCGAATTTCTTGCCAATATGAGCCACGAGATACGAACACCGCTTAATGCAATACTTGGATTTATAAATATTTTAAAAGAGAAAGAAGCAGACAAAGAAAAACTAGAATATCTAAATATTATAGATGAATCAAGCAAAGGATTATTGAATATCATAGAAGACATCTTGGACTTCTCTAAAATAGAAAGCGGAAAACTCCAGATAGATAAAATCAATTTTGATCCCCAAAAAGAGTTTGAAGTAATAACACATCTATTTCAAGCAAAATGCTCACAAA
>JAMOOV010000043.1 GCA_027065125.1 Campylobacterales bacterium
AAGGGTAAAACCCTACTATGATTTGAGCAAGGGTACTTTTACCACTACCACTTGCCCCTACTATAGCCACTTTTTTTCCTTTTTCTATCTTGAGATTTATTTTTTGAAGTATCTTTATACCATTATCATAGGAAAAACTCATATCTTTAATCGTGATAGAGTTTGTCTTTTTATCTTTAAACGGATTTTTTAGATGAGGATAGTTTGGCTCTTTTTCCATATCGAAAAGTTTATTTATCCTATCTAAAGCTCTTTTTGCATTGTGATAGGAGTATTGGATATTTAGTATCTCTTGGATTGGTCCCATCATTACCCAAAGATATCCGAATATTGCCAACATCAAACCTATGGATAGATTTCCGTAAGCTACAGTAAATATGGAAGCTGCTCTAAATATCTCAAAGCCTCCCAAAAAGAGCAAAAAGGAAAATCTCAAAGCCGCATCGCTTTTATATGAAAATGCCACTCCCGCTTTTTTTATCTCAAGGGATTTTTTAAACAATCTTTTTATAAAATTTTCCTCTTGATTTGAAGCCCTTATTTGCCTAAAAAGATCAAGTGTCTCACTTAAAGCCTCGGTGAAACTCTCAAATGTTTTATTCTCTTCTTTTTTATAATAACTCACTTTTCTTGCAAATTTTTTACTAAGAACCACTACAAAAGGATTGACAAGCAGTATAAAAATCGCAAGTTTCCAATTTATAAGCAGTAAAACTATACCTACACCTATGATAGTCAAGATAGAAACGATAAGTTTACTTATACTCATCCCCAAAAATGTCTCAATAGTAGCAACATCTATCAAAAACATAGAGGATATTTTACCACTACCAAAACTCTCATATTCATCAAGTGAAATTTTTGATATTTGAGAGAGCATATCTTTTCGTATTTTATAAGTTATGTTTTTTGATATTACAGAAAATAGATAATCATGCAAAACAGTCAAACCGTAAAAAAGTGTTCTTAAAAAAATCGTAGCAAACAAAACTATCATTATATAAACAAAAGCTTGCTGATGTCCGATAAGTTTATCTATATGTTCAGTTAAAAATCCGGGTTTTTTTAAAAGAACCTCATCAACTAAAAGAGGCATCAAAAGAGGTGCCGGAGTAGAAACAAGAACGGCAAATACTGCTATGATATTGGCTACGATAAACTCTTTTTTATATTTTAAAACCTCGTTTAAAATTTCTTTAAAACTGTATTTCAATATTTTTTACCTCATTTTTTATCTTAATTTTGCCAAAATTTTGATAAAATATTGTTATGATATATATAGTAATCGCAATTTTTAGTGAAGCTGAAGCTTTGATAGAGCATTTTAAATTGCAAAAAATTCAAACAAAACCATTTTTAATATTTGAAAATGATGATATTACTCTTGTGGTTAGCGGTATGGGAAAAGTTGAGTCAGCTATCGCGACTACATATATATGCAAAGATAAAAAGATAAATAAGATAGTAAATATAGGAATTTGTGGCACTAACGATAAAAATAAAAAGATAGGATCAATTTATCATATCAAATCTATTGTTGATATTTCTACAGATAAAAAATATATGATTTCAACTGACGGAGAAGTTTTGTACTGTTTTGACAAGATAATAAAAAGTAGCAAAAATATAAAAAATAATATTTTGATAGATATGGAATCGGTAGGATTTTACAAAGCTGCCATTAATTTTACAAAAAAGGAAAATATCTCCATTTACAAGATAGTTTCCGATCATTTAACCACTTCGCATATATCTCTTGAGAATATATACAAGATAATGAAAAATGCTATAAAAGAGATAGTTTTATGAAAAAAGCTTTAGTAACCGGAGGTAGTAGCGGTATTGGAGAAAGTATCTCAAAAAAACTCCTTTCCATAGGGTATGAAGTTTTGGCAGTTGCCAGAGATTTTGAAAAATGTACTATAAAAAATGATCTATTTATCAAGATAGAGTCTGATTTAAGCGATAAAAAATCTACTCGATTATTTATTGATAAATATAAAAAAGAGGATATATCTTTGCTTGTAAATTCAGCCGGTTACGGAAGATTTGCTCCCCATGAAGAGATAAATTATAAAGATATAGAAAGTATGATATATCTCAATCTAACCGCTCCTTTGCTTATCACAAAAACATTTTTAAGAACACTTAAAAAAAATAGAGGATATATTTTCAATATCTGCTCTATCTCAGGTATCAAAACAGCACCATTCGGAGCAACTTACGGGGCCACAAAAGCCGGACTAAGACACTTTGGTAAATCACTTTTTGCAGAAGCTAGAAAAAGCGGGCTGAAAGTAGTAAATATCAATCCGGATATTACAAATACCTCTTTTTTTAATGATTTACACTTTAAACCCACGGATGATCCCTTGAGTTATATAAATCCTACTTCTATAGCCGATACAGTTGAAGATATATTACAAAAAAAAGAGAGCATGATTGTAACTGATATTACAATAGAGCCTCAACTATTTAAATTAAACACGAGGAGAAATAAATGAAAATAAATTTAGCAATAAGAGTATTTTCTTTATCTATTTTATTTGCAGTACTGTTAAGTGCCGATAGCAATATTTTACAATTTGACGATGATGCATTCGCCAGTAAAGATGACTATCACTATACAGGGGGAATGTTTTACGGTTATATGTTTGATAGTGATAAATCGCCCATCAATCCATCTTTTTTAAAAGATTATAAAAACACAAATGCCATATCTTTCACATACATGGTCTTTACCCCTAAGAACAAAAGATCCTCTACTGTTATATTAAACGACATCCCTTATGCCGGATATGCTAAATTAAATTTTTTAGATTATAAGTACACTAAAAAAGAATTTTATAAAATAGCCGTAAATATAGGAGCGGTAGGCCCAATGGTAAAAGCCAGACAAAACCAATCCAACATTCATCATCTCTTAGGTCACTCCATTCCAAGCGGATGGGACAATCAATTAAAAGATCATCTGTTTTATGGTTTTAGTATCGCCTATGGTAATAAAACCCATCAAGGCACATTAAAAAATTACAAGTGGGATTGGTGCAATTATGCCGAAGGTAATGCCGGAAGCTTTTATAGTTCACTATTTTTTTCAACTGTTTTTAGATTTGGTAAAAATTTACCGGAAACTTTTGATACCATTTCAAGCCTTTCAACAGCTTCAACAAATGAATTGCTAAATTTTAATCCAAATAAATCTCTAAATTGGTATATTACTGCAGGAGCATTTGCCAATAAAGTGGGAAATTTTTACATTATCAATAAAGCTATAGATTTGGGGTATCAACTATCCAAGATAGATTATACTTATGGATTGCAAATCTCTTTTAATGTATTATATAAGCACATCAAATACAGTTTCAAGATAAAAACTACTTCCATACATGCCAAAGATAACTTCCCTTTCCAAAATGCAAGTTGGGGCGGCATTAGTGCTACTTGGAAATTTTAAAGGATATTTTTGAAAACAGATATGGACAAATTTAACAATGCTATAAAAAACAGCAATTTTTATAAACTCTCCGATAGAGAACAAGAGTTTATAAAAAAATTATACAACTTATATCATCTTAGTTTCCAAGAGATAAAGATAGTGACAATCATAGCAAATGATTTTAAGATTTGGAATGAAGGTAGTATAGTAGAGTTTATAGACATAGAAGATACAGATATAAAAGATATAAAACAGGCAAAAAAAAGGATTTTAAACTCTTTAAAAAAGAGTTATGAAGAGTTAAAAAACAGACCGAGCAGTTACAAAAATTTTACAACCAAAGAGGAGTATCATCCAAGAGGAGTCAAAACTCAAACCGTCCAAAAAGATAGTCTCGGACTTGGAGACTGCCCCGTCGCAAGTGAAAAAACAAGATGTTGCAACCTTTTAACCCTTGATGCGGTAGAGAGTTGCGGATTTGATTGCTCCTACTGTTCTATTCAATCTTTTTATAATCAAAACAGAGTTGTTTTCAATAAAAATTTTGCTAAAAAATTAAAAGAGATAAAACTTGATCCAAAAAAAAGATATCATATCGGCACAGGTCAAAGCTCCGACTCTCTTATGTGGGGAAATAAAGAGGGTATTTTAGATGCTCTTTTTGAGTTTGCAAAAGAAAATCCCAATATCATACTTGAGTTTAAAACTAAATCCGACAATATAAAATATCTTCTTGAAAATGATGTTCCAAAAAATATAGTAGCAACTTGGTCTTTAAACACTCCGGTTATCATAAAAAATGAAGAGCATCTTACCGCTTCTTTGGAAAAAAGAGTAAACTCTGCAAGAAAAGTGGCTGATAAAGGGGTAAAAGTAGGCTTTCATTTTCATCCTATAGTCAGATATGAAAACTATCTTGAAGAGTATAAAGAGATATTTAAAAATTTGCAAGATAAGTTTTCTTCGGATGAGGTATGTATGGTCTCTTTTGGAACATTAACATACATAAAACCCGTTTTAAAACAGATAAGAGCAAGAGAGTTTAAAACAAAGATTTACCAAATGCCACTTGTTGATGTCGAGGGCAAACTATCCTATCCGGACAGCATCAAAATAGAGATGTTTAAAACGGCTTACGAATCTTTTAAAAATTGGCACGGAAAAGTCTTTTTTTATCTCTGCATGGAACCTCATAGACTATGGAGAGAGTGCTTTGGATATGAATATAAAAATAACAACGAATTTGAAAAAGATATGATAGACAGTTACTTTAAAAAGGTAGAATTATGAATTTTTTATACAATAAAAACTCACACTTTAACTTGGCAAATCTTTTCACCTTTGCTAACATAACATTCGGACTTATAGCTATATATTTTATAACACATCACAACTTCTTTTTTGCTGCACTTTTTGCATGGTTTGGAGGTGCATTTGATATATTTGATGGAAAAATAGCAAGAAAATACAACTTATCTACTGAGTTTGGTGTTCAACTTGACTCATTTGCCGATTCTTTATCATTTGTTTTAGTTCCGGTGATGTTTATATATTTTGCGATTTTTGATAAATGCAATACTTTACAACTTATTATAGCTGGTACTGTATTGATTTACTATTTTATTTCAGGTATCAGAAGACTTATAATTTTTAACTTAAAAACAGATGTGGGAGAAGTTAGCAAATATTTTGAAGGGGTTCCCACTCCGCTTGGAGCGATACTTCTTTGGATATACTATCTTTTGTGGTATTTTGATACTATCGAAAATGGATATATTATATTGGCTCTTATAGCCTTAACGGGATATCTACTTAACTCAAAAGCAAAGATACCCCATCCTTGAAATATACAAGCTATCTTGCATAGCCTACGGCTCTTAATTCTCTTATGACATTTACTTTTATCTCTCCGGGATACTGAACTTTCTCTTCTATTTCTTTAGCTATCTCTTTAGAGATTAAAACAGCTTCATCATCGTTTACAAGTTTGGCATTGGCTATAACCCTGACTTCTCTGCCGGCATTTATGGCATATGCTTGTTTGATACCGTTTTTAGATGTTGCAATCTCTTCTATCTCTTGCACTCTTTTTAAAAAACTCTCAAGTACTTCTCGTCTGGCTCCCGGTCTTGCAGCACTCAAACTATCGGCAGCACATACAGCAGCAGCCTCCACACTTTTTGGTTCTTCATGACCATGATGGGCATAGATGGCATTTATAACAATCGGATCCTCTTTGTACCTTTTGCAAAGTTCTCCTCCAAGATCCACATGGCTTCCTGCAAAGTCATGGGTTAAAGCTTTACCAATGTCGTGTAATAAGCCGGCTCTTTTGGCAAGTTGCTCGTCTCCTCCCAACTCTGCAGCGATGATACCGGCAAGATGAGCTACTTCTAAAGAGTGACCAAGAGCATTTTGACCGTAACTTGCACGAAATTTAAGTCGTCCTATGAGTTTAACTATTTCCGGATGAATTTTATTTAATCCCATATCCATTACGATATCCTGTCCCTCTTCAAGTAAACCTTGTTCAAATTCCTCTTTAACCTTTTTGTATATATCTTCTATCCTTGCAGGCTGGATTCTTCCATCCTCTACAAGTAATTCTATAACTTTAGTTGCTATCGCTCTTCTATATAGGTTAAAACTACTAAGTATGATAGCTTGAGGAGTATCATCTATGATAACATCAACACCAAGTAGCATCTCAAGAGTTTTGATATTTCTTCCCTCTTTGCCGATAATTCTACCTTTTAGCTCATCATTCGGAAGATTTACAACATTTATAAGTCTTTCTGCAGCATAATCTCCTGCATATCTTGTAGTAGCTTGGGCTATTATAAAATTGGCTCTTTTTTTAGCTTCCTGCTTTGCTTGTTCTTCATATTTTCTAACTATATGAGCTATTTCTGCTCTTGAGTTTTCTTCAGTCTTTTTAAGAACTATCTCTTTAGCTTCGCTTTCGGTCAATCCGGCTGATTTTTCAAGGACTTTTAATGCCTCTGCTATTTTATCTTCATACTCTTTTTTAAGTTCTTCAGCTTCGGAAACTTTATGCTCCACCTCTTGTTTTAATTTTTTTACCTCATCTTTTTCTTTAGTTATATTTTTTAATTCATCTTTAAATAAATTATTTAAAGCTTCATCTTTTTTCTCAAGTTGAGCCATTTTTTGCTCATACTCTTTTTGAAGAGTTCTGCTTTGCTCTTCAAATTTATTTTTTGCTTCAAGCTCAAGATCTTTGGCTTGAATATTTGCATTTCTTAAAACAAGTTCAGCTTCATGCTCTATAGCTTTTGCTTTAGCCTTAGCACCGGCTTCATAGACTTCGAACTTTGATGCTTCTAATTTTTTCTGGATTAATGCCCCGACAACTCCTCCTATGAGCAAACTTGCGGCGGCTATGGATATCTCTATTATCATATCTCTTTCCCCTTGTTATATAAATTTTTTTAGGAGTTATGTAATAGTCAGATTGTATATCAAATGTATCGGTAGCAATTTTTTTATCATAACATTTTTCAATCTGAACAAAAATTATTATCGGTTTATAATCAAGATTTGCAAAAAATCTATCATACATACCCTTGCCAAAACCAACTCTTTTATAATCCCTGCCAACTCCCAGGACAGGAACGATAGCCACATCAACTCTTTTATGCTTTAAAAAAGAGTTGGCGGGTTCTTTTATAGAAAATCTTTTTTCTCTTAATGGCAATCTATATTTTACTATTTTAAAACTGACACCTTCCATAAATGGTACAAAAATGTTACATTTTTTTCGCATATTTTTTACAAAGCTCATTATATCGGCCTCAAACCCTATCGGGATATATACCAAAATTGCTTTTGGATTGATTATTTTCATCATATAATTCAACTTTTTTTCAACTTTTTTATCTTTATATAACTTTGACACTTTTGAACTTTTTGAAAGTTTTTCTTTGCATCTATTTCTAAAAATTACTTTATCTTGAGACATAATTGATTGCCTTTTGTAAAATTTTATTTTATCTTGATATAATAGCGAAATATTTTATATGACAAGGTTATCTTAATGAAACAAATCTTTTTTCTTATTACATTCTCGTTTGTTATCGCATTGGCAGGTTGCAACCAAAAAAAGTCTGAAGAAAACACAAAGCAAAGCAATGGTTGTATCACAGAGCAAAAAACAAGTGATACACAAAAAGTCAAATTACACACAATTAATTCAGGAGATATAATTCTTACCAAAAAGAGAAACAATATCAAAATAGAAGGAGTAAAGGATAGAATTATACTACTTAATTTTTTTGCCACTTGGTGTCCTCCTTGTAAAGCAGAAATTCCACATCTTGTAAATTTACAAAAAAAGTACAAGGATAAGTTGAAAATCATTTCTATACTTCTTGAAAATGATAAGCCGGATAGTGAAATAGAGAGTTTCGTTAAATATAATGGTATAAACTATACGATAACAAACGATAAGAATAACTATAAATTATCCTCAATGCTTGGGAAAATACAAAGTATTCCATTTATGATACTGTATGATAAAAATGGAAATATTATAACCCATTACCTTGGAGCCATACCTGAAGAGATGATAAATTCCGATATAAAAAAGACTCTCAAATAATGTTTAGTTTTATAAAAAAATCATTAAATAAAACCATAAATGCTATCAAAACAGTTGCTCCTCAAAAAAAAGAAAAAATTACAAAAGAGGAGCTTGAAAATATACTTCTTGAAGCCGATGTGACATATGAAGTTGTTGAAAAAATAATATACTATCTTCCAGCTTCGGAAGAGGTGGAGAGAAAAGATCTTTTCAGAATTCTTCACTCTTTCTTTCTTGAAAATGAAAATGTAAAAAAAATGGATCCCAAGCCTTATGTAGAATTAATCCTTGGTGTAAATGGGGCAGGGAAAACCACCACGGTAGCCAAACTTGCAAATATCTACAAAAAAGAGGGTAAAAAGGTGATACTCGGAGCTGCAGATACATTTAGAGCGGCAGCGGTTGAACAGCTAAAAAGATGGGCGGATAAATTAAATATACCTATAGTCGCCACAAAACAAGGACATGACCCATCAGCAGTAGCATACGACACTATCAAATCTGCCATAGCAAAAAAGTATGATAATGCTCTTATTGATACTGCAGGAAGACTTCATAATCAAACAAACTTATCTAACGAAATAAAAAAGATAGTTAGAATATGTGATAAAGCTTTTGAGGGTTCTCCTCATCGTAAAGTACTTATACTTGATGGCACACAAGGAAACTCTGCTATCAATCAGGCAAAAGCCTTCAAGGAGATAGTGGGGATAGATGCTATTATTATCACAAAACTTGACGGTACTGCAAAAGGTGGAGCATTGTTTAGCATTGCCAACGAATTAAAACTACCTATTTTATACATAGGAGTTGGAGAAAAAGAGGATGATTTGGTAGCTTTTGATGCAAAAGAGTATATCGACGGGCTATTGGACTCTTTTTTTGCAAGTAAAGACGATGGCTAAAAAAAAGCAGATATTTGAGTGTCAAGCTTGTGGATATCAAACATCAAAATGGATGGGCAGATGTCCAAATTGCGGAGCTTGGGAGCAAATAGTCGAACTCACCAAGTCCCAAATAGAAACTCTAAAAGAGATACATACAAGTTCAAATTACGAAAAAGCCGAACCCATTACCGAGATCAAAGAGGAGAGTATCAAGAGGTTTTCATCTCATTCAAAAGAGCTTGATATAGTGCTTGGTGGAGGTATAGTTCCGGGAAGTCTTATCCTTATAGGAGGAAGTCCTGGGGTCGGTAAATCGACCCTGCTTTTAAAGATAGCGGGGAATATAGCAAAAACAGGTAAAAAAGTACTCTATGTAAGTGGCGAAGAGTCAAAATCACAACTAAAATTAAGAGCAAACAGACTTGATGTAAATCATCCTAAAATATATCTTTTAACTGAGATAGAATTGGAAAATATCATCAATGAAGCAAACAAAACAAGATACGAAACCATTATCATCGATTCCGTACAAACTATCTATACGAACAAATTAACGGCAGCCCCGGGAAGTGTCTCTCAAGTCAGAGAGATAACTTTTGAGCTTATGAGGTATGCAAAAGAGAACTCCATAGCTATTTTTATCATTGGACATATCACAAAAGAGGGTTCTATCGCAGGGCCTAGAATACTTGAGCACATGGTTGATACTGTTTTGTATTTTGAAGGAGATGCTTCCAAAGAGTTAAAACTTTTGAGAGGCATAAAAAACAGATTTGGCTCGACAAGCGAAGTTGGTATATTTGAGATGAGTTCAGGTGGACTTATCAGTGCAAACAATATATCAAAAAAATTTTTCTCAAGAGAAAATCAAGCCGCAGGTTCTGCTATAACCGTTGCTATGGAAGGTTCAAGACCTATTATACTTGAAGTTCAAGCTCTTGTCAGTGAAAGTAATTTTCCAAATCCCAAAAGAAGCACAACAGGATTTGAATTAAATCGACTAAATATGCTCCTTGCACTACTGGAAAAAAAACTGGAACTACCTTTCAATCAATATGATGTTTTCATAAATATTTCCGGTGGCATAAAGATAACTGAAACCGCTTGTGACCTTGCCGTGATAGCTGCGATACTTAGTAGTTTTAGAAATAGACCTCTTAGCAAAGATACCATTTTCTTGGGTGAAATCACACTTATAGGCAATATAAGAGATATATTCAACCTTGATATCAGGCTCAAAGAGGCTAAAATGCAAAATTTTACAAAAGCTATCGTTCCAAGAAAACCGATAGAGCAAATAGATAATTTAAAGTGTTATGAAGTAAAAGAGGTTGCAAAACTTATAGATTGGATGTAATTTTTATAGTTAATTTTATTATTTTTTTGATATAATTTTTTTGTGACAAAAAATATAACCGCAAAGGTAGAATATGAGTAGAAAAAAAGCTTGTATAGAAGCTTATCATGAAATGGAAGAAAGATATGCGATGTTGGAGATTAGATTTTTTACGGAGGAGCAAAAATCTCAAATCAAAAAAGTTTTAGCCGATAGCATAAAACAGTATCAACTTTCTCCTGAAATTGTAGTGGAATATGATGATAATGATAATACTCATGGTATGTATATCATAGAATTTCATGATGATTACGATAGAGAATCGGGTGATTTTTTTGAAAAAATCATAAAAGATCTTGATATCGGAAAATGTACCTTGGATTAATAAAAAATAGTTTCAAAAATTGTTCTAAAATATTTTAAAAAATAACCGATATTATCTTATATCAAATCAAAAGGGAATATTATGGCGGAAGAAGAAAAAAATGAAGAAAAAGCACCACAAAAATCAAGCTCAAAACTTGTTTTAATTATAATCATAGTTTTACTTGTATTAATACTTGTAGGTGGTGGCTTAGCCGCATACTTTTTACTTGGAGACAATTCGGATCAACAAAAAAATAATGAGCAATCTCAAGCTCAAACTCAAGCCAAACAGACAAAAAAAAGAAATATTGCAAGAAATTCTGACTTGATGCAAATTGGTCCGATTTATCCACTTGATCAATTTATTGTCAATTTACTAAGTGAAAATGGTGCAAGATTTTTAAAGATAAAGATGGATCTTGAGCTAAGCGGACAAGAACTTACCGCTGAACTTGACAAGAAAAAATCTCTAATCAGAGATATAGTCATAAGAACTCTTACTTCTAAAACTTTTCAAGAAGTTAGCACCGGTAAAGGTAAAGACAAATTAAAAGATGAACTTGTCGATAGGATAAATAGTGTTCTTGCCGACGGTAGTATAAGAAACATATTTTTTACCGAATTTGTCGTACAGTGATGATCGGTATAGACATAGTTGACATAAGAAGATTTAAAAAATTTTATCAAAAGTTTAATACAAAAGCCTTAGAGAGATTTTTAAATAAAGATGAGATAGTTTTGTCAAACCTCAAGATAGAAACACTTGCTGGTTTTTTCGCTTCAAAAGAGGCTGTCTCTAAAGCTCTTGGAACCGGCATCGGGAAAGATTTGGGATTTCACCAGATAAGATTGTATAAAAGCGATCAAAATGCACCCTATTTTACACTTCCTCGCTCTATAATTGAAAAATATGACATAGTCGAAAGCTCCCTGTCAATAACACACGAAAAAGAGTATGCGATAGCCGTAGTATATATAAAGTCAAATACAAATACTCAAAAAAAACTTTATCATTAATCTTTTCTGAAGATTACACACTTAAATCTTTCTCCCATAAATGAGGGGTCTATGAGATATTTTACTTTATTCAGCTCTTTTAGATAACTCTTTTGCCCACCTCTGTTTTTAACTATTTCAAGCAAATCCAAAAGTCCGAACTCCACTAAAGCTTTTAACTGAGTCATATATGATAATGTTTTAATATTTGCCTCCAAAAAAGAGTCTATAAGATGAGAAAAATTTACATCATAAGTTATATCGCTAATTTTATATAAAGATTGCAAATTTTTCTCTTTTGTTAAATTTTTATCCTCTACAAAATGTGTCAAAGAGAAAAACGGATACACTTTATGTTTATCGTATATCCTCAACGAAAAATCATTTCTAACCAATTTATCACCATAGTCAAAAGTTACAAATTCAAATTTTCCTATACTTTTATATAAATTTAAAGCAAATTCTTCATATCCTTTTGCAATTTCACCCTTTTTTATAGTATATCTTTTAGATATAGTTTCGGTATATTTATCTTGTTTATCAAAATATGAATCAAATTTTTTCATATAAAGCATCTTATCATCTTTAATTACTTCACAAGCAAATGCATCAAATATTTCATTTGCAACAACAAATGCCGAAGGCAAAGACATATCTTCAAAATTAGAAAAAATTTTTAATTCAATCCTGTTGCCAAAAGAGTTTTTAAAATAATCTCTTTGTACAGTATGTAGCTCAACTCTGGGTTCAAGTATGGCAAAATTTAAACTGTCAAACAAATCCTCGTCAATCGTATAGATAAATTGAGCTATATCAGCAAGTAGATATCCTTTGTGAGCTCCGATTTCCAATATCGTAGTATCTTTATGCAAATATTTATCTTTTATTATTTTTATAAGTCTATTCGCAATAGAACCGCCAAAAAATGACGATGCACTCACCGCTGTAAAAAAATCGCCCTCTTTTCCTATATCTTTATAGGAGCTATAATACCCCTCTCTACCATAGAGCCAATCCTGCATAAAATCACTAAATTTGACACCTTTTTCTTGACTATTTTTGCAAATGTTCATATAAACCTAACAATAAAATATTTATATCATTTTGATAAATGTATTTATCTATTTTTGTATTTTCAAGAGAATTTCTCATAGTATCAACATCAGATATAGTCTTTTCTCCACCTTTAAATAAATCTTTTGTAGTTTCAAGCAATGATTTATAAAGTTTTTCTTGTTTTTTTGCCAGTTTGATTTTTCTTTTATAAATTTTGACTTTTTTTACTATTGAATCATACAACTCCATTTCACTTTTTTTCTTATCTTTTAAATCCAATTTCGATTTTAAATATTTTAACTCTTGTAGTTCAATATTTTTTTTTCTATTAATGTCAAAAATAGGCATTGATATGGATATGCCATACTGTTTGTATGAATCTTTATTAACTTTGATATAATCTGTTCTATTGCTATTGTAACTTGCAAAGAGTGATATGGTTGGAAAATAGCTTGAAATTCTCATCTTTTTAAGATAATTCAACTGTTTTTGATTGGATATTTGATCTTTCAAAACTAAGTTGTTTTTTAAAAATGTTGTTAAATTGATCAAATCAAGACAAGGTAACTCAACCTTCTTATAATCCATAGAACTCAATGTTTTAAAGTTTTTCAACATATCTATTTTTGAAGAAATCATATCTAAAAGAGAAATTTCTAAAGAATTTTTCTTCAAAATTGCATTGTCAAGAAAACTACTATCAATAACTCCGCTTAAATACTGTTCTTTTTTTCTTGCGATATCTATTTTGGCATTTTCTATCAAAAATCTCTGTTTTTTTATCTTCAAATCGATACTTTTCAAGTTCAATATAGCAAGATATACATTTGTAAGCATTGATTTTTCTTTTAAAGAGGTGGCAAATTGCAAATACTCCCTATTTACTTTGGCATACTGTATAGCATAATATATACCACCGCTTTTAAATATCGGCTGATTTAATGATATTGAAAAATTATCCGTCGTTTGTTTTGGAGAAGTTCTATCGCTTTTTGTATGCGACAAAGAAGCATTTATCGGATTTATCCAATCAAACTCCAATATATCACTACTTTTTATATTTTGCATCTGTTCATTTTTTATAATATCTTTTTTTGTTTTCGATAATACTTCATTATTACCATCTGCATAAATATTTATCGCAATAAACAGACTAAACAATACTTTAAAAACATTTTTCAAGTCTTTCAAATCCCTTTTCTATTTCATCTTTAGTGATTGTTAAAGGTGGTAAAAATCTAAGAGTATTTCTACCTGCTTTTAAAACTAAAACTCTATTTTCAAAAGCTTTATCGACTATTTTCGCTAAATTTTCAGCACTATTTATCCTAAGACCTCTCATAAATCCAAGTCCGACGGATTTTATCACTATATCGCTATGTTTTTTTGCAAATGCATTCAATTTTTCACTAAAATAGAGCATAACTTCATCAAGCAAACCGCTGTCTTTATACTCTTTGAGAATATCTAAAACACTAAGTCCTGCCACACTTGATAGATAATTTCCTCCAAATGTGCTGCCATGATCACCGGGAGAAAATATATCTTTTAAATTTGTCATAACACATCCTACAGGCACACCTCCGCCGAGACCTTTGGCTATCGTTATAATATCTGGTTCTATTTCATAAAGATTTGAAGCAAATATTTCACCTGTTCTATAAATACCGGTTTGCACTTCATCCGCAATAAGTAAAATATCTTTTTCTTTTAAAAACTTTGATAATTTATTTATTTTCAATCTATCTTGCGGTTCAACACCACCTTCACCTTGAACAAGTTCTATCATAACAGCAACAGTTTTATCATCGCATAATTTTTCAATCTCATCCAAATCTTCCGCATACACAAAACCATCTGGATATGGTCCGAAAAAGTTGTGCATCTTCTCCTGTCCGGTTGCTTTTAAAGATGTGATTGTTCTGCCATGAAATGAATTTTTTAGTGTTATTATCTTATATCTTTTAGGCTCTCCCTCAACCTCTCCATATTTTCTTGCTATTTTTATTGCTCCTTCATTAGCTTCCGCTCCGCTATTTGCAAAAAAGGCTCTCATATCATATCCGCTTAGCTCCATAATTTTTTTTGCAAGTTTTGCTTGTGGTTTTATCATAAATAGATTTGATATATGTATGATTGCTTTTGATTGAGAGCAAATAGCATCAGACAATTTATCATTGCCATGACCGACACTAACGACACCTATGCCACTTGTAAAATCTATATAATCATTCCCTTTATCATCAAATATCGTAGCATTTTTACCATGTGTAAAATCGATATATTTTCTTCCGTAAGTATGCAAAACATACTCTTTGTCTATCTTTTCATACATTTCAACCTCTTTTATCTGTTTTTGTTATTATTTCTAATGAATAAATTAATAGATTATCTCAAAAAATCGTTTATATCTTGATAAAAATAGATATTAACCTCAACTAAATCTAATCTTAAAGAAATCAATGCACAGTAAAAACCTATTGATATTGTGGAGGAGGGGGTGTTTCTGTGAGGCGGTTTCTTAGAATTTGCTTACTAAAGCATAGAAACAAAATTTATAGATTTTAAGGTTTTGTTTGATACAATTAAAATAATAGGATAATCTACTTTATGGAGCTACATAAAAATGTCTTGTAAAAAACTTTATTTTCAATTATTCTCTTTTTTAGCTTTGTTAGTTTTTGTTGGAGGTTGTGCAAAAACACAAGAGGAAAAAGAACTCAAAAAAACCGAAAATAATATCAGTATCAGGATAGAAGGAGCTGTGTTTCCATATAAAAAGCAAGATATCATATCGTCCGTAGCCGGATATGTGGAAGATATCTATGTCAAAAACGGAGATAGAGTAAAAAAGGGAGATAAGATCTACTCTCTCGATAAAGAGTTGATTCAATTGGATATAGACAATAAAAAGATGGAGATAGTCTCCCTAAAGCAGATAAGAGATCACTTAATGAACAAAAGTAGTGTTGATGGAAGTGTTCCGGCGATCAATCTTGCGGCAATGGAGCTTAAAAAAGTGGCACTTCTTAGAGCCAAAGGTTATGCAAATGAGTTTGAAGAAAACAAGTATAAAAAGAATTATATAAACACCCTTAATAGCGGCAACAATAGCAACAATTACGAAAAAATAAAAAATCTAAACAAACAGATAACAACTGCCGAAATAGATCTTAAAAAGTTGAAATATAAGTTAAAGCATGCGGATGCTTATGCACAAATAGATGGATTTGTGGCCGATTTTCATCTCAATAAAAGGGAATCTATAGGAGTAAATAGAAAAATATGTACTATTGTTGATCTTGATAAAGTTATTGTCAAGGCCGGTTTTTCCACTGGACTATTGCCTTTTATATATAAAGGGGAACAAATAAGTATAAATTTCGTAACTACACCTCCATATAACACTTCATCCACTATAACTCAAGTCAATCCTATAGTCAATCCTTCATTCGATAGAATGACCATAGAGACCGTTATACCGAATAAAAGTTATATATTACAAGAGGGGACAAGAGCTTTAGTAACAATTCCGTTATCCAAAAAGGGGCAAGAAGAGGTTAGAAAATATTTTCTCAACAATAAAAAAGATACAACACTTGAGATAAAATCTAAAATCTAATTTATCGCATTATATAGATAGACTCGACCGAGAGGAAGAGGCTGTTTTGTAAAAATATCTCTTTGAAAGTCAAGCTTTACGGTTAGAGAACTGCTTGAGCCGCTTTTTAGCCAGCTATCGTTATATGCATCATAAATGTATCTATTTTTGGGTATATATTTGGATTTGATAGTTAAAAAAATCCTATCTTTATGAGGATTTACTACAAGCACGAAACCTTTCGTATAAAATCTAACATATCCGTCTATAGCTCCTATCTTTTCATAACTCTCTCCGAGCACTTTTCCAAGATCATAAAAATATATATCATCTCTCTCCAATCTTTTGTCAAATGTAACTTCTGCATAAACGATATTATCGGTCAATTTTGCCATAGCATAACTAAAATATATGCCGTTTTTAGGCTTTTTCAGTCTATATACGGGAAAAGAGGGATAGACCTTTTCATACTCCGGTGCAAGATAATTGAGATATATAAAGTTTTTAAATCCGCTCTTTTTATATCTTTTCTTATATTTTGTCAGCAGATTTATAAAGTGTAGTGAGTCTTTTATACCCGTCGAATCCTTATATATGGGAAAATAGTTTGTAACCTTAAAATTATCAACCCATCCTCTTCCCTCTATTCGTATCTTTTTACCACTTTTTTTATCGGTAGTTATATAGCTCTCCGTCATATCGTAAGTTATATATTTAAGCAGATATTTTTCATTTCTAAATGCTTGATTGGTTACGAAAAAAATCCCCTTATCTTTTAATTTCTTATAAAATTTTCCGACTTGTTTGACATATATCTTTTGGGGATGCCTTTTTTTAAATGTTTCGTGCATCTTTTTAAATTTTTTACTTTTTATAAAAATACCCGGTGCCCAGTCAAAAAACAATCCGTTAAATCCGCTTTTTTTCATACTTTGACAAAGATCATCCACTCTCTTATTTAAAAGATCCTCGTTGCCCCAATCGTAAAAATAGTCCCTACACCAGTCATAACCGTTCTCCTTGCAGTGTATAAAAGGACCATCAGGATTTAAAGTGGTGGTAAATCTATTTTTATAGAGCCATTTAACAAACTCCCTATTGTTTCCGCTGGTATAGTAGTAAAAAGCGGGCATCCAATCGTAACCTATATGATAGGGAATATTTAATATACCTCTTTTTTTTAGAAAATCTTTTGTTGCTTTAGGATTGTCAACTCCGCCCATTTCGACTATCTTGAACTTTTTAGCCCAATTTAAAGCATCTTGATCGCTAAGAGCGGAGACAAGAGCATAATCGCCCATTTTTTTATCTACTCTCAATCCTTTTACATCATTATACACTCTATATGAGCTTTCGTCGCTTTTAAAAGAGACCACATCTTCGCCGTAGAGAGAAAAAAGAGTAAAAAATAGTAAAAATAGCTTCATTTTTTTACCAAATCCTTTATTTTTATATCTTTTGCTACAAGAAATATATAAAACATTATAAGATCAATGCCAAATATCAATATATGATACAGAGTCGCACTAATAAGTGCATCGGTCTTATCCACTCCATATTTTGTCAAAAAAACCACAATCGCACCCTCAAAAGTACCCACTCCCGCCGGTGTCAAAGGTACACTCAAAGCGATAGTGGAAAATATAAAAAGCTCCAATATATCTTTAAAATCAAGATTAAAATCGACACTATATTTGAAAAAGATTATATTGCTAACAAGATAAAAAAACCATAATAGTATAGTATAGAAAAATGCGGTATACGGAGTTTTTAAAAGTCTATTGATATTTTTATATATCTTTTGCCCATAGATTTTAACTATCCTTACTGGTATCTTTTTTATCATATTTAAGACTCTTTTGGAGTTGAAAAATATGATTATTAAAAAAATTGAAGCGGAGAGAACTATTACGGAGTTTTTAACTATCTCGTTTGAAAAGTAGCAATAGACCCATAAACACATTAACAAAAATAGAACTATCACATCAAAAAATCTCTCTATAAATATGATGGATACACTTTTGTGATAACTGTATCCGTAAAATTTTTTTAGATAAAAAGCTTTCGAAAGTTCTCCGAGCCTTGCCGGAAGCAGCATATTTAAGGTACTTGAAACGATAATGGTCTCCAAAGATATTTTCAGATTCAAGCCGCTCATTGCCATCCATCTAAAAGATAGCACTATTTGAGATATAACGATAGAAATCGTTGTCCAAAAAACTCCCCAAAAAGAAAAAATTGTAAAATCGATTTTACCGACATCCACACCCTTTAAAAGATAGGCGACTATCGCTAAAAATATGACGGTTTGTATGAGTTTATTCATATCTTAAAACCGTTTTGATCTTTTTTTGTGTAGAACCAAAAGAGTAAAAGGCTAAAAAATAGTCCAAATTCAAATCCGCATACTCCTTAAATCTTTTTAAAAGATTATCTTCCAAAAGCTCATAAGGATGGATATAAAGTATGCTATCTTTACTCTTTTTAAAAAGCATTTTCAAAACGGATAGCGGCAAAACCCTCAAATAAACACCTCCGCTAAAAGGAATAGTATATTTTAGGATCGGCCTCTCCTCTATGGTACCAAATTTCGTATAAATTTTAAACGATTTTTTTCTATCTATGCTGTTTCCGTACATATAGTTTTTCATCGGAAAATATGAAGAGGAGTACTCAAAACCCACTCTCGCCAACTCTTCATAATATCTCTTTTCAAAGGGCATCGACCAACTCGGACTTCTATACCCCAAAACTCTTTCGGATATTAAATTTTCCAATATATCCTTAGCTTCAGTCACTCTTTTAGACCACTCTTTAAAACCCTCTTTATATACAAGATTATGATACATCCCATGACAAGATATCTCTACACCGTTTTTATAGAGTTTTTTTACGATTTGCGGATATTTTTTAGCAAAAGTTCCAAGAATAAATGCGGTTGCATGATGATCTTTTTTGATCGACAAAAAATCATCAACAACTTTTTCATAGTCCAAAACAGGCTCTTTTTTCCAAAGAACATTGAAGTTCATATCGGTTATCTTTTCGATATCAATAGTGAGCCAAATCATAAATCCACCAAATATTTACAAAGTTTAGGACCTATAAAATCTACAAAATTTTTAGGAAGTTTTTTCCATACACTTGAAGCAAAAGAGTATTTTGAGTAGATATCATCATTTTGTTTTTTTAGGATATCCACTTTTACGGGATAGGCTCCAAATCTATGTTTAAATGTATATCCACCACTACCATACGGGGATCTGCCAAAGTCAAATATCTTTTTATTTCTATTGTCACAAATATCTTTTATGATATTCCAATATGCAAAATGTCCTACAAGTCTATCTCTATACTTTTCATCCAAACCTCCCCAAGACCCATAGGATATATCCTTATCCATCAGTACACAATAGCTTGCTATAATATTATCATTATCATACACATTATAAAAAACCACATCATCCTTATATATCTCTTTTAGTATATAAAATAGTTTTTTATCTAATGAGGGAGTCCCATGTTTATACATAATGTTTGTAAAAATTTGATAAAAATCCTCTATAAATTTTTCCTCATTGCCGATCTTAAATGAAAAATTATTTTTTCTGATAGAGTTTTTTATTATTTTTCTATATTTTGATTTCATATTTGCAAGCATCTCTTCACTGGAGCAGTTATTAAAGCACATCCTCATTGTAACGGAATCACCGTTTTGGAAGTCGCTATACTCAAAGTTTAAAACCCTTATTTGATACTCGCTCTCTTTTGCAAGCTCTTTTAAATCCTCTATCAAGTTGCTATCTCTATCGCTATAGCCAAGTAGAGGTATGTACGATAGCATTTTACCACCGAATATTGATGGGACAATTAAAAAATCCATATACTCCTCATATCCGTACATCTCTTTTAAAACATTTTTGAACTTTAGTGTAAACTCTTTTGAAAAAAGATACTTTTTATCTACATTTTTTTGCATTTTTCTTTGTACTATCCCTTATGATTTTTGTTATTGCTGCATGATTTTTATTGACTCCGACATAAAGAACTATATTCATCAAACCGGTCAAAGCTACCAATATATAAATGATAAGATCTTTTCCATAACCTATACCAAAAAAGTGTGCTATTTTATCGGAATAGTCGGGAAACATGATAAATAAAAATAGTGTCATGTAGCCGGCTATCACGGTTAGTTTTTGAAATATTTTCATCTTTGATGAAAAAGAAAAGAGTATAAAAGCTATAGTCAAAACGATGATAAGAAATATTTTTAAAAAAATCATTTTATTAAATTCCCCACGAAAAAGTCAAGAACTATATTGATGCTATTCCACATAGACTGTCCCTTATTTAGAGAATAATCAGTATATCTAATGTGGCAGGGTATTTCTTTGTATCTCATGTTTAGATTTTTTATGATACCGATAATCTCGGAAGCATGAGCCATTCTATTTTGGGTTATTTCAAAATTTGGAAATTTCTCTATATTGATAGCTCTAAAGCCATTGTGAGAATCGGTAAGCCAAATACCGGTCGTAATCCAAGTAAAAAATCTTGAAGCCTTTAGAAGATATCTTTTACTTGTCGGCATATTTTCGGTACTTCCAAGAAATCTCGAACCCAAAACTATATCGGCTTCGCCCTCTTTTAAAACCTTTATGAAAGACTCTATATCATCAGGGTTGTGCTGACCGTCCGAATCGAATGTAACCGCATATTTACACCCAAGCTCTCTTGCATACTCTATACCGGTTTGAAGAGTGGCTCCTTGACCGAGATTGACCATATGCTTCAATAGATATATGCCCTCTAAACATGCCTCTTTATAGCTATTGTCCGAAGAGCAATCATCTACTACGATTATCCTATATTCGGGATACTTTTCTCTTAATTCAGTTAAAACATCTTTAACTATTTTTTCTTCATTATAAAGAGGTATAACAATAGCTACCTCATATCTATTTTTTTTCACGAAATCGCACCTCCAAAATATAATACTTTTCTAAATTAAATCACTCTTATTTTTAAACCGATTTACATTTGATAAAACTTTATAAGTAATATGTAAAATAATCACAAAAATAATCAGAAAACCAAAATTATCCAAAAATGAAATTAAAAAAGCTGTCTCTTTAGAAATACCAACCTTTACTAGGTAGTAAACAAAAATTCCCTCTCTTATACCCAATCCAGATATAGATAGAGGAAGTAGTGTCGAGAGTGCTCCAATTACTGCTACTGCACTCAGATAAAAAAAATTTATACTTGCACCTAGTGAAAGTGCAGAAAAATAAAACTCTAAAAAATAAAAAACATATATAAAACCATTTTGAACAAATAGGTAAAAATCAGATTTTAAACTTAAACCTTTGAAATGCTCTATTTTCAATTTAATTGATAGCTTTTTTAAAATAGGATTTTTTACAAAGAAAAGAACAAACATGGCAGTTGTAAAGATAATAAGATATATATTTGTAGGTAATTTCAATATGAAAATAAAACTAAATATTCCTAGTAAAGCCATAAAATACAAATCTTGAAATCTATCATATATATAAGCCATAATTGACACTCTTTTCGGAATATTAGCTTGAGCTTCTAAAAATAGAATTTTAATTGATTCTCCTATACGAGAAGGTGTGATAAAACCAAAATATTGAGATTCAATCGTAGCCCCAAAAACATTAAATAGTGGAGGTTCATGCCCATAATATTTCAATATAAAACTAAATCTATACACTTTTAAAAAAAAATAGATAAAAAAACTCATCATATGTAAAAACAGATAGAAAAAATTTATTTTTTTAAGTATAAGAAAAATTTTATCATACTGTAGTGTCGAAAGTATATATAATAAAATTATTATACCTGCAAAATGAAATATCTTTGATATTTTTTTTATATTATATGTTTTCATAACTTTATACAAATTATTTTTAAAATTACTTTTATAAAATGCCGAAAACCATAAAGATATATTCTAATCACGATGAATTATCTCCATCCTGATATTATTAATCTGCTCGGCAAGAAGTGCAGATATAAAAAGTATAACTGAATTTGACAGAAGAAAAACTGTAGTATTGGTAAGATTGATATGATATAAATCTACACAAAATGAACCCAACCCTAATGTCCCAAATACAATACTAAGAGGCAAAACAACTCTTAGTGGTTTAAAAATCATTCCCAATTCTAAAATTTTTAAAATGGTTCTAAAACCAGTTTTCATACTTACTTGACTCTCCCCTGTTGTTCTTTTTTGAACATTTATAGGAATATATATCAAATCGTATCCGTTGGATATATATGCCAAAGTTATAGATGTGGTAAAACTAAACCTCTCGGAGCAAAGATGTAAAAATTTTTTAGCCTCTTTTTTACTAAACACTCTAAAACCGGAATTTATATCCGGTATCTCCTGTTTGAAGATAAAATTGGCAATCTTGTGAAGCAAAATCTTTCCCAAAACTCTGCTTACTTTTGTCTGATAAACTTTTCTCTCTCCTATAACCATGCTCTCTTTGCTCTCATAAGCATCCAACAGCTTGGGTATCTCTTCGGGTCTGTGCTGACCGTCCGAATCCATTATGACTATAGTATCATATTTTGCACTCTTAATACCTGTTTTTAATGCTCCTCCATATCCTCTGTTTTTTTTATGGTGAATAACCGTTATACCGTCAAAATTGTCTAAAATTTCAGGACTTTTATCTGCAGACTTATCATCAACACATACTATCTCATACTCATATTGCTTAGAATCCAAAAAACTTTTTAAACTCTCCAAAGTCATCTCAAGAGACGACTCTTCATTATGCACTGGTATAACTATACTAAACTGTTTTTTCATCTTTTTCATCATCTTTATCTCTCTTCAGCGATTTTGCTTTAATCTTCATCACTTTTATTTTTATGGATTTTTCAGCCTCCAAAAAAACATTTACCAAAATAGGACTAAACATCTTATTTTCCGATTTTTTTATCTCTGCCACCGCTTCCTCATGAGTTCTACCTTTTCTATAAGATCTGTCACTTGTTATTCCTGCATAAAACTCCCCCATAGCTACAACTTGAGAGGATATAGGTATTTGAGACTCTTTAAGCCCGAAAGGATATCCTCTTCCGTCAAATCTCTCGTGATGATACTTTATGATATCGGATATCGGATATATATGAGATATCGGCTCAACCATAATACTTCCTATCAATGGATGCTCTTTTATGAGATTTATATCAGACTCTTTTAAATCACTCCTATCTAAAACCGCAAGCAAATCCCCTACCATTCCTATATCATGGAGATAAGAACCAAGCATTATGGCATCTATCTCCTCTTCGGATAAAAATAGGGATTTTGCTATCTCTACAGAAACCATTTGAACAATCAAAGAGTGGTTTTCATAATATTTATTTTCAAGCTCAACCGCTTCATTGGTAAAATTCAATAAAGAGAGATAATTTTTCACCATTTCGCTATTTTTATCTATATTTTCTATAAAAGCTCCCGACATATCAAGAAATGAGCCGACTTGAGACAATGTCGTGGCAGACAAAGGTTTATTGTCATAAAATTCAAGCTTGTATGGAGTATTTCTTATATAAAATACTTTTTGAAGTTCCGATCTCAAAGAGGGTTTATATTCAAAGATCAAATCTCCGCCTTTTGTAAGAAGTCTGGCTCCTTTAGCTTTAGTCATTTTCAACACAAGAGCAACAAAAAACTTAAAAAATTGATATTTATCCATCTGCAATTTCATAAGAGAAATCGAAGTATCTTTCGTAACATTCAAAAGCATTTGAGAACCTTTTGATCTATTTTTATCGGATGCTTTTGCATAAAAGCCTAAAATTATCCTAAAAAATCCCTCATATCTCTCTTTTATCACCTCTTGATAGCTATAGAAAAGTATCATATATTTTTCATTTTCTCCGGTAAAATAACTTATTTCAAATTTGCCACTTTTTTTAAATGTTTTTAAATCCTTTTGTCTTAATCTTACCGGTATCGCTACAAATGAGTTGTTTGTGGTATCCGATTCGAGTAAAATATATGTTTCTCCTCTCAACTCGTAAAGAGCCGAATATTCTGCCTTGATCATTTTATTGCTTTTTAATATATAATTTTCGATATCTTTAATATCGGATTTAAGGCTCAACTCTTTTAAATACTTGTTAATAGTTCTAAATTCCAATTTTAATTTCAGATTAACTCTAAAATATTTCATATTTAGTATAATCATCAGTATAGAAAAAATAAAAAATACCCACCAATACCGATTTAAAAAGTCATTTATCTGTTCTAAATTTGACAATATAATATCAGGTAAAACATAATTAAAATAGTATCTACTTTGTTCAAAAAAAGTCATTTTTTAAGCCTTTCCATTTTTGATTGAAAATTTAGCTTTTTTAAACGATTTACATATTTGCTATTGTCTATTTCATAAACCGTTACTGTTTTTGTTTTATAGTATACCCTAATATTACTGTGATTTACACTATATATAGCTATCCAGCTTTTTAAACCACTTTGTACTTCACTTCTCCACCTATAATACCACTCCCCTTTTCCCTCATAGGGATTTGGAAAATTTTCTACAAATATATAAATTTTTGGAGTTGGAATTTTTAGATATTTATCACTCGGATTATATTTTAAAAGAAAATTTTGAGTATTGACATGGTATCCCTTGTTTCTTACTTTTGAATATTCTTGAATATAAGACACGACAGTCCAATCAAAAGGTCTGTTGTCAGAGTTTATTTTTAGAATGATATCTGAAATAGAGGTATATTCCAACTGGTTGATGCTTTTCCAAAAAAAGTTGGTATCTACCCATCTTGGAACTGTTAAAATAAATATAATAAAAATGACATAAGAGACAAATAATATAAAATATTTTGCATATTTTTTAAATAGCAAGAAAATAGGATAGCAAAAAAGATAAAAAAAGTAAAAAGCAAGTAATAAAGTTATTCCAAAAAACATATATTCTGCCAATCTGCTTTGTTTTGCCACTAAAGGCAATCCAAAGTTTGGTCCAAAATATGGAATAAAAATTCCTATGATTATCAAAACATATGATGTGTTAATAAATTTTTTTTTAGTAAACCAAGAAAAGATATAAGAAAAAAATATCATTACAAAAAAAGTAAAATGCAATCTTGTTATAGTGATTATGGCGATATTGTTTGTGCCCATTTTTGCTATATCATTTATGTTTCTCTCTGTGCCTAAAAGCTTATCTAAAAAGGGAGCTGCCGCACCAAAGTCTTGAGGAATACCATATTTTATCATGGATAGTATCCATAAATTGCCAATTATGGCAGCTATAATTATACAAAAAAAACCTTTCTTTAGTATGGGGATGTCAATTTTTCTAAAAATTACTGCATTTATTGCAATTAAAATACTAATTATAATCAATATTATTGCTCCGCCACCATGAAAAGTAAAAACCAATATTAGTGTTAAAGTATATAAAATTAAGTACTTATTTAAGCGAGTATCTATTGCTTTGATTAAAAAATATGCATTTAAAAGAACAAAAACTGAAGCATGTTCATAAGCTAAACCTGATGTATACCTTAAATATGGGACATTTCCACTTTTGTATATGTGACCTACTAAACTATTTATTGGTGGAAAATATATTTTTAAACCGTAAAAATCAATTAAAGGAGGTTTGTCGGTAACTATAATGCTTCCCAATATAAAATCTGATAGAGGACTCATTAAAACAATACCATGAATCATAACAGCAAAAATTCCAACATATTTTGAATTGCTAAAACTTTTAACAATATAAAAAATTGAAAAATACATTGCCAACAATAATAAAATTGGATACAAGCTAAATAAAATTATCAAGTCTATATTCGTAAAAACATTTACGAAAAATATAATAATAGCCTGTCCATAAAAATCTGCACTTATTCTATTGCCTGAAAATAGTATATTGTGTTGTAGGTTGTTTACCCATTCTATAAATTGTGAGGTATCTGGGAGAGGGTTGCTATAACTATAAAGACCCCTTAACATAAGGGTTGAAATGATATAAAAAAAAACAGTAAAAAATAGCAAATTTTTTAACATAGAATAAAAGGTTAAAGATTGTTGAAACTTGATGAATTTATATTTTACATAACTTAAACTTTTCTCTTTTAGTTTGCTACGATGATCTAAAAAATCTAATACCCAAAGCATCATGTTCACTCTAAAATTATTTAAAAACAATATTATATTTTTTTTATAATACCACTTTAAAAAAGCTAATTTTGTGCCAATTAGAACAAGCATAAAAAGAAGCAAAGAAAATGCTTTTATAAAAACTAAAAAAGTTACTACAGTTTCCACATATGCAACCATAAATATAAAATTAAAAACTATCTTTTGGATACCTTGTCCTGTATGTTCTTGAGGAAATATTTTTGTGGGTACCCAGTAAAACATCACATAGCTCATAAATAATATTTTAAGCATATACCACCAGTTTTTTGCAAAAATATGGTAAATAATATTTAAATCTATAAAATATACATCAAAAGCATGTGTAAACATTAAAATTATTTCCTTATGATCACAAAATCAACCCTTCTGTTAAAAGATCTTCCTTTTTCAGTTTTATTGGAGGCTATAGGTCTATCTTCTCCATAACCTACTACATCAATCCTACTTCTATCTATTCCCATTTTTACCATTTCACTTTTAACTGAATTGGCTCTATTTATAGAGAGTTTATAGTTGTATTTTCTTGATGCTATACTGTCAGTATTGCCTTCTACTCTAACTCTATAAGTAGGATGTTCCTTCAAATATCTAACTATCGGTTTAAGCAACTTAATACTATCGGGTGTTAATTGATATGAATCATATGCAAAGTGTAAATTGTGGAGTGAGAGTTTTAGTCCCTTATCAAATCTATCTTTAACATTCTGATATCTATCCTTATCCCAATCAAGATACATTCTATTTAACAAGAAATATATAAGTTTCCATCTAAACAGCTCTCCATCGTACATTTTATCCTGAAATTCAAAAGGTCTTAAAAATACCACTCCGCCTTTTCCGTATCTTATAAAAGATACAAGAGGTTTTCCAGTTTTGGATCTGAGTATATATCTGCCCTTGGGTATAAAATCAACCGTCATAAAATTTTTCGTAATTAGTTGCAGATTGTTTATATCTTGAAAATATGGTATATCACTCTTTACTCTATATTTGAGCTTCAAAGGCTCATAGTTGATAAAATCAAGCTTTTTGCTTTTATAGATATATGTTTGAACACTCTTATCGAGAAATTTTAAATTTCTACTTTTTTCCACCATTTTACTTGTAATGGCTTTAGCATCTATCTCACCGTTTTTCTTAAAAGTATCGTATCTCGTAGAATAGATACCTCCTTCAACCCAGAGAATTCCACCCTCGTCAATCCACCATTTAAGTATCTCCTGCTCTTTTGATGATAAGTTGTAAGTATAGCCTATATCTTCAAAAAGATCGTTAGAAACTCTTTTAAATTCATTAGCCCACATAGGAAGTACATAGACAAAATCCTCGGCAAAAGGATTTGTTCTAAGTTTCCAAAAATCAACATCTTTTATATTATCAAATTTATATCTATAGTCTATCTTGCTATAAAACTGATCTGAAAACTTTCCATGAAAATCTATAATAGGTTTATATGAAACAAAAGGAAATTCTTTTAACAGTTTTCGGCCATTGTTGACTTCAGGCCAAATATTATCTACTGTTACATCATAAATCTCGACTCTTTCCGGAGATAATATCTTCTTTTCAAAAGTGGCATCATTTCTAATCGCACAACCCCCTAAAAACAAGATAATAAAAATAAAACTTAATATATATTTTCTCACAAGCAAACCTTTTCTAAAAAGACGAATAATAGTAAAAATCTAATTTTTTAAACATTGTAGCAGCATAATTAAAACTTAACCACCAAAATAAAACACTACCTACAAGCAGACCAAATACGGCAAATTCAAGTCCGAACATTCTACTAAAAATTACACCTATGACAATATTTACAAATGTAGCCAACGAAATCGACTTTAACGAAAAATTTTGTCTCGAAAATGAAAATATAAACAGAACATTCATCAATCCGTTAACCAAAAAAGCATAAGATACAGCCCCAATCCAATATACAAACGGAGTATAACTATTAAAAAAGTTTTCGATATACTCAAAATTAAAAAATTTATGAATAATCCATATAGATAGGAAAACTACGATAATAATAGCAATCGAAAAAAATAGATATACAAAATTGAATTTTTTAAAGAAAGTAAAAACACTATTGTTAAATTTAAGATATTCATTATACTTAAATGAGATGATCATATCGTTTATTCGATACATAAATTCATGTATGCTTATCTCTGTAAATCCCATAAGTAACACCAAAGATATAAGTGCCCAATCAAGCCCAAGCTCATAAGGAACATCAAACCATATAAAATATGGTTTTGCTTCTACATTGGTGCTCCAAGCTGTTATCCTGTCTGCGACAAGAAAGATAAAATACATCAATCCGTACATATAAAACGGTATCAAAGAGTAAAAAAGTATGGAAGCTCTTGGTGTTCCCTCGCCCTCGGCAATAACATTTTTTTTCAAACCTCTAACTTTTTTATAAGCGAAAAATGAGAGCACTGTGTTTAAAATAACAAGAGCGATAAATTGTGCTTCGGGAAGTTTTATTTTAAAAAGAGAGTGAACAATGTAAACAAGAATTATACCAAGTAGAAAAAAGTATAAAATTTTCATATACTCTTCAAACATATAATAAATCGATATATTTAAAAATAAAAATGATAGTAAAAAATAAAAAGCTATCAAGATAAAAAAATAGTAAGTAGGTAAAACATCAAAAAAAAAGTTAAACAGCATCAATATAATCCCTACGGCAAAAACAAGAATAAAACCAACATTCACCAAAACTATTGTAACATTTGAAGCAAGTATGGTTTCACTCTGCTTTAGATAAAACAGACCTTTTCTTCCTATAGCTTGAGCGGAAGCTCCGGTAACTATAAGAGCTAAAAAAGTTCCGAGAGCTATAACCGTAGCTTTTGATTTATCAAGATTGATACCTGACCATATGGCATAACCTATGGAAAGAGTAAAAAATATTTGCACGAACATAGGCATAGCAAATGCCAATCCTCTAATATAGTTTTTTACAACTCTTTTGCCAAAAGCCGGTAACTCCTCCCACTCTACAAGCTTTTTAGATGGATACTTTTTGATATCCTTATATCTCATAAGATATTTAGCCATCTCAAAAACATTTTTAAAACCGTAATCTTTTTGGACATCAATATCTCTAATGCCATATATCTCAAGCAAGGCGGCAATCTCCCAAAAATCCAAAGGTTTACCTTTGTTTTCGGTTATCTTTTTATAAAGTATGCTTAGATCTTGACTGTTGCCGTCTGTTGCCACTCTTCATCCTTATTTTCAATATATTCGTTATATAATTTTTTATACATAACACTATAATTTTCCACCATATCCTCTATAGAAAAACCGTTTAATATAAACTCTCTCGCATCGCTTCCCATCTCTTGTGCAATATCGGGATTTTTTAAAATATATATAACCTTATCGGCAAATTCTTGATAATCTTTCGGTTTTATTACATACCCAAACCCCTCAAGCACCTCTTTCGTACCCCCTACATCCGAAGAGACTACAACCTTTTCACAAGCCATCGCCTCTATAACAACAAAAGGGAAAGCCTCCGAAATACTTGTAAGCATAACGACATCTCCCTCGTTGTATGCACTCTCTGGACTATTTGTTAAGCCGGAAAATTCAAAATTGTTTTCAATACCAAGTTCTTTCACAAGGCTTTCGCATTTATGATAATACTTTTCATCTACAATCGGACCATAGAGTTTAAATAGCACATCAGAAATCTCCTTAGAAACTATATCGGCAGTTTTTATAAAAGTTTCTATATCTTTTAAAGGATCTATTCTTGCTACCATAACGACAGTAGGTCTTTGCTCATCTTTTTGTATATTCATATTTTTAAATTTTATAGTATCTATGCCATTATAAATGGTATGTATCTTGTTTTTATCCACTCCCCATTCTACTTCCCATCTTGAATTATAGTCACATACTGGAGCAATAATATCGGCATAATAAAAATTTAGCTTAGAAACAAGAGTAATTAGCCCCATCATAAACTCTTTGGTACGAATCGGCATCAAATTCCTTGAAGCGGCAAGATATTGCTCTCTTATGTAAACTCCATGTTCTGTTAATAAAAATTTGCTATTGAACTTTTTTTTTGCAACTATACAAGAAAGACCACAAAAAGCTGCCGCCGAAGAGTGATATATGTGAGCTTCGGGAAGATGAGGCAAAAGAGATATAAAAAATCTATAAAGATATCTAAGTCCCTCTATCATATCAAAAACTGTAGGAAGATCCTCTTTGATATCTTTGTAGTGATTTAAAATATATCCTCTATAAATATTCCACATCTCTTCGGATCTAAATGTTTCATAATAATCATACTTATGAAAATATTCATAAAACTCATAGATCGCATCTCCAAGAGCTTCAAGATCATTTTTTTTCCTATAAATATGGTCTAACACTAAAATCAAAATAGGTTCTAATTTTTGTATATTATTACTTACCTGGGTTTTTATCTTTGCCTCATATATAATTGAAAAATCTATCTGTCTTATATACTCGATAGGCTCTTCTGTTCCCCACAAAGGAACATTTATAATATCAACAACATTCGGAGGTATATCAAACTTTAATTTTACAAAGGGATGCATCTGTATAGGAATAAGGGTAAAATCTATATTTTTGAGTTCATGCATTAATATATCAGCCCATGTGCTAACACCTCCCGTTACATAGGGGTAGGTACCCTCACCCGTCCAAACTACCTTAATACGACTCATAAAATTTTCTCTTTCCCACTAAAATACTTAAGAGCGATAACTCTTTGATATAATTTTGTTCCATATTTATGTATTGCTTTTTATAATCAAAATACTCTTTTAAAGCATCAGAATACTCTTTGTATGTTGATATGCCACTTAAATATCTTTTTACAGTAATATCATACTTTTTATGTGACAAAAAGAGTAGTTTTTTCAAAAAGCTTTTTTGTCTATCAAGTCTCTCGACTTCATGATAAGACTTTTCCACCTTTATCAATATATCTCTATGTTTTGCCGAGAGAACTCTCCTTTGTTTCAATATACGATACCTCTCTCTTTCTTGAGAAAGTCTAATATCATCTCTTTCGTAAATAGGAGCTCTAAAAGTTAAGCCCAAAGACCAAAACGAGCCTTTACCGGCATTTGAAAAGGTAAAAGTATCATCTTTATTGAGTCCGTAACCTACTCTGGATGTAAAATCTATTTTAGGATAGTATCTTCTCTCTTGAGAGATTAAGTCGGCCTCTTTGATTTTTAGTATATTGGATTCCGTTGCTATATCGCTACTGTGCTTGATAGCCTCTCTTTCCAATCTGGCAAGAGACTCTATATTTAGATTTACTTTTGCAGGATGGAGTTTAAAAGGTTTTTTGCTTTTTGATTTTATACTGTGTCTTAAAACATAGTCTCTATATCTATATCTATATGCCGAATCAAGTATAGCCCTTTGTATATTTATATAATCTCTTTGAGCATTTATGTAGTCTAAAATAGAATTTTTACCAAGCTTATATCCTTCATCAACTATCTTTTTAACGAAAAGATGTTTTTTTAGCATCTTCTTATAGTCGCTTAGCTCCTCTTGAGCGGAATACATATCGGTATATATAGCCGTTCCCAATACGGATAGCTTCTCTTTAGCATTTATCTCTTTGATATCCGCCAATCTTTTATATAAAATATCATATGCATTTTTAACAAGTCCATATTGCCCGTCATATAGAAGTTTATTGGCATTTAAAGATATACCGGCATCGGTATATTTTCCGTTTCCTTTTATATTGTTGCCGTTAGTGGATATACTTGATCCTGTTCTGATATATCCGTCTATATATATATCGAAATTGTATCTATCTTTCTTTATCTCGGAGAGTATATACTCTATCTTTTTTTGATAAAAAGCCTCTTTGGCACTATCGTTATAGTTAAAAAGTGCTTTTATATATCTATCAAAATTAAGTATATCATACTTTTGAGTATCGGATTGTTTATATAGTGCGGGGATTTGGTGCTTTTTTAAAACTTCCGGTTCATTTAGTTTAACCCCATTTTCAATATTTGATACTTTTTTTGAAGCAAGAAAGATATGTTTTTTATTTTTATCCATATTGATTTCTTTGAGTTTTATCTGTTTTGCAGGACTCTCTTGAGAAATATTTTTCTGGATAAAACAGGTTGTGTCAATATTTTTACTATTTTTTGCATCAAATGTTTTTATTGTATTGTTCTCTTTTTGACTTGTTTGTGCAAAAGGCAGAGATTTTATAGGCTGATTCTTGACGATTTCAACTTTTTGCTTGGTTGACGAGATTCTGTCTATTGAATCATCCTTGATTATAAAAGCATCTTTGTAATATCTTTTTGCAAATTTTATCGTTTTTTTAGCTTCATTATAATTTTTGATATGGCTTATCTTAAATACATAATACTTTTTTTGTTTTTCTATGGTGCCATTTGAAAATCTATTTAAAAAATTTTTTTTATCTTTGTTGTAAACTTTTATTGTTGAAAAAAATATGATATTATATTGAGAGGCTTGCAGGGAAATAACTGTTATAAAAAATAGAACAAATTTAAAAAATTTCATTTTTTTCCTAATGATTTATCTCATAGACTTATGGAAGACATTGTAGCTATCCTAACAAATACTACAGTAGTATAACATTATATTTTTTAAAATCTCTTTTTATATTTGTTTTATGTCGTATATTAAGTGAAATAAGATAAGTAGAAAGTAAAATGATAATAAAATATTGAATCAACAATATAAGTTAGAAATTAAAATTTCTAACTTATATGCTCTAATTTTTTATTTTTTCCAATATTTCGATAGATTTTATTTTGTCGCCTTGCTTAAGAGAATCTAAGACTTTGAAACTCTCTTCATCAGAACTATCAATCTCTCCAAATACCGTATGAACTCCGTCAAGATGAGGTTGTGCCTCAAAGCATATAAAAAATTGGCTTCCGCCTGTGTCTTTGCCGGCATGAGCCATAGAGATAGAACCTCTTTGATGAGTGTGAGTATTTTTATCACATTCACAAGCTATACTCCATCCGGGACCACCTGTACCGGTTCCGTGAGGACATCCACCTTGAGCAACAAATCCGGGTATAACTCTATGAAAGTTTAAATTATCGTAAAAACCATCATTTGCCAATGTTGCAAAATTTGCAACTGTATTGGGAGTTTCTTTAGGAAAAAGTTTGATAGTGATATCTCCCTTTTCCGTATGTATGATAGCATATTGAAATTTATTTAATTCGTCTTTTGAGTAGTCATAAGTCTTTAGTGACATTTATTTCCTTTATTGTGATATAAAAAGTGGTCGGAACGACTGGATTTGAACCAGCGACCTCACCCACCCCAAGGGTGTGCGCTACCAGGCTGCGCTACGCTCCGTATTTAATCTTACTTAGATATAGCCCCTGCGGAGGAGCTAAAGAGGTTGAAAATACTTTTTTCTTTTGAAGTTGTAATTTTAACTCATTTTTGCTTAATTTTTCCTCTGATATTTTAAATAAAAAATCAACCATCATTCTGATTTGAGATCTTAAAAATCCGCTACCTTCAAAATAGAATATAAAAAACTCTTTATAGCGGTAAAAGTTGGTTTTATATATCTCTCTTGTATAATTTTTCGTATCACTCCCATTTTTTTTAAAATATTCAAAATCATATATACCCTCAAACTCTTTTATGGCCTCTTTGATTAAAAAAGGATTTATTTTTTCTACATAAGTAACATAAGGAGTTAAAAAGACGGTGGGGGTTGAAGATGAGATGATATATCTATAAACTCTTTTTTTTGCATCAAATCTCGCATGAAAAGAGTCATGAATTTTTTCAATTTTTTTTATATATATATGCGGTAGTAAAGATTGGTTTAGTATGTTTTTTAATTTTTTTAAGTCTGTCCAAAAAGAGGGTAAATCTATATGTAAAATTTGATTGGTGGCATGAACTCCCTTGTCGGTTCTACCACTAGCAATAAAGTTATTTACAATACCAACTGACTTTAAAGAGTTTTTTATTTGCCCAGAAACAGTATTTTTCATCTCTTTTTGTATTTGAAAACCGGCAAATCTACTGCCATCATAGCTAAGGGTTATTTTAACTCTCATTAATATTTCTTAAGTATTTTCTTTTTAAATATTGTTATAGATGTAAAAATTGTTAAGGTTGGAACAGTTATTAGTGCAAATAGAGGGTTTACGGATATTAAAAAATATATTAGTATATAGTATATTAGTATCGTAAGAAATATATATATATAAATATTGCTTTTTTCATATCTTGAATTAAATATTCCGAAACTTATAGAGAGCAAAAAAGTTGATATCGGAAAAAGAGAAATCAATATAAAAAAAGCAAAATCTTTTGCCCTCCCTTTATCTGTAAAAATTTTTTTCCAATAAAGAAAAACACCTTTGCTTGATGATATTTCCATATTTTGATATCTTGTTATACTTAAAGATTTGTAATTGGTTTGTTTGATATTATTTTTGTATATGCTAAATACTTTTCCATTTTTTAATTTCAATTCAAGGGTGCTATTTTTATTTGAGATATTTGCTTTTTTGGCAAGTATAAAATTTTCTCTTTTTTTATCCTTTGAATACATTATGACATCTTCAAAACTATTTTGCTTATTGGATTTATTGATAAAAACCAACCAGTTTGAAAATTTTTGTCCAAACTCCATAGCTTGGATATTTAATTTAGCTTCCGCTTTTTTTACATCTATAAAATTACTGTATAACTGTTTTGATATAGGAACTAAAAATATAGCATTCATTAGTAAAAAAGCTGTTATAAACATGGAAATAGTTGTGAAAATCTTAACTACTTTTAGAGGAGAATACCCAAAAGAGAACATAACTGTTATCTCGTTATCTCTTGACATTTTAACAAATGACATAGCAATAGCTATAAAGAAAACTACAGGAAAAGTATATATAATAATTCGCGGTAGTATATAAAGATAGAGTTCGCCAAGCTCTAAAAAAGTTATCTTTATGATAGAAGTTATCTTAGCTATTTTTATAAAGTATATGATAGAAACCATAAAAAAAAGTGAGAAAAATATAGGATTGAAAGATTCTATAAAATTTTTCAATATATATCTTGTTATTTTATTCATATAGCCAACTTATAAGTTTGATAAAGTAAAAATCAAAAAAATATGTTATCATTAAAGATAATGCAAGAAACGGGATAAAAGGTAGTTGTATATCTTTTTTTCCTACGATTAAAAAAACAGGTAATGCTATGACGGCAGATAGAAATATGCAAAATATACCAAGCTTAATACCAAGCATTGCACCTATGGTTGCCGCTATCATAATGTCGGCTTCTCCCATCGCCTCTTTTTTGGCAAAAAATGATACATAAAATCTTAAAAGTGTAAAACCTCCTGCAAACAAAAGAGCATTTGTGAATGAAGTTACTATATCGGTTGTTGCAAAAAGACTAATTGTTAAAGCGGTTAAATTTAAACTATCCGGAACGGCTTTGTATCGAAAATCTATAATGGAAAGAGCAAGTAGTATATCAAAAACCAAAGCGACAGCAAAGCCATGTGCCAAATCACCAGTTTTTATATAGGAAATTACAAATATAATAGAACTAAATATTTCTACAATAGGATATTGTAAAGATATTTTATCTTTACAATAGTAGCACTTACCTCTTAAAAATATATACGAAAGAACCGGTATATTGTGCCACCATTTTAATGTTTTTCCACATTTTGTGCAGTGTGATGACGGAAAAACAATACTTTCATCTTTTGGTATTCTAAGTATGAGGACATTTAAAAATGACCCTATTAAAAGTCCAAGTAGCCCAGATAAATAGAGGTTTATATCTTGCATTATATTCCGCCAAATCTTCTTGAAATATTTTTAAATTTTTCTATAATATTGTCAAGTTCGTTTTCTGTAAAATCTGGCCACAAAGTTTTTGTAAAAAATAGTTCGGCATATGCTATTTGCCACAATAAAAAGTTTGATATCCTTTGCTCCCCGCCTGTTCTTATGAGCATATCCACAGGTGGCATATCTGATGTATCCAGTAGCTTTTCAAAACTTTTTTCATCTATATTGTCTATATCTTTAATCTTTTTTATCGCTCTTATTATTTCATCTTTTGAACCGTAGTTTATAGCCAATGTTTGAGTTAGACCATTGCAACTCGAAGTTTTTTCGATAGTTTTTTCGATAGTTTTTTGGAGTTTTTGACTAAATTTGGAAATATCCCCTATAACATTAAATCTCACATTATTTTCAAGATAGGCAACAAGCTCTTTTTTTAGATACGAATCTAAAAGTTTCATTAAAAAATCTACTTCATACTTTGGTCTTTTCCAATTTTCTGTGCTAAAGGCATATAAAGTCAGATATTTTAAGCCTATATTTGATGAGTGGATAGTAAGTTTTCTAACTATTTCCGCTCCTTTTTTGTGACCGAAAGTTCTTTTTTGATTTTGCAATTTAGCCCATCTGCCATTTCCATCCATGATAATAGCGATATGATTTAATACATTCAATTTTAACCTTTCAAATCTAAAAAAGAGTCCGATATATCGACTATGGGAAATACGGAAGTCGATAGTTTAGGGTTTAAAAAATCCATTTTGATATCATATCGTGTATAAAAAACAATTTCATTCTTTTTGAAAATACCTTTAAATGGTCCGTGATTTTTAAATCCTACATAAAATTCTACTATTTTTTCATTTAAATTATCATTTTGTGAGATTTTAAATTGAAAAAAAATCAATTCATTCTTTGCGGTGATAGGAAAAGAGTATATCTCCTCTTGAGCTAAAACTATAAGTTTTTTTTCAAGATCAACATTGTTACTACTATATCTATCTTTTATAAGTTTTGCATATATATTTTTTGAAAGATTTTGATCTATAAAGTAAAATAAATCTGTTATTTGCAATTTTAGATATATATGTTTTTGAAGATATAGTGCTTTTGGTTGTATTGATAAGTTTGATAGAGTTATGATACCGTTTGAATCTTGAGAAATATTGCACCAGTAACGATTGTATGGTTTTAATTCTTTATGGCTTGTGCAAATTAATTTTTTGTTTTTGATGGATATTTCATACCTTTTATAATCTATTTTTTTTATTATCAGTATATCTACGACAGGATTGTCTGCAAGAGTTTTATCCTTTTGCTCTAAAATATGCTCTATAAAATGTTCTAAAAATTTTCTCATATTTCCAAAAAATTCAATATATTTAGAGCCACATTTAATTTTGTATCTTTTTTGATGGTTTGAGTGTAATTTTTATCTATAAAATGTATTTCATTAAAATCAGTTCCAAAGTCATTATCTTTACTTATTATGTTAAGACAAACAGCATCTAGATTTTTCTTTATTAATATTTTTTTTGCATTTTCCATAGCTGATTTTTCATCTGTTTCTGCTTTAAATCCGATTTTAAAAATCCCATCATTTGATATGTTCGATAAAATATCTATATTTTTTCTTAATTCAAGGGTAAAAGTTTCTCCAATTTCCTCTTTTTTTATCTTCCCTTGTTTTACATTTTTCGGGATAAAATCACTAACTGCTGCCACCATAAATAGATATGGCTTTTTCTTTATGATTTTTGGTGCTTCGGTATCATTTATATCTATTTTTGTCATGACACCTTTTTTTGCTACTTCTATAGATTTTTGAATGTATAAAAACATATCTTTTGTACTTTGAGTTTCGATTTTATATATATCGTTTGGTAAATTAGACATGTTCTTGGTGCTTATCAAACAAACATCACAACCCTTTAGATATAGTGCCAAAGCTACGGCATTTGCCATTTTGCCACTAGAAAAATTAGAAATGTATCTAATATCATCGATTTTTTCTATTGTTCCGCCACCGCTAACTACAACTCTTCTATTGTGCCAATAGTCATTTTTTAATAGTTCTCTGGCACTTTGATAAAATATTTCAAGAGGTTCTGCCATGGCTCCAATACCTTCATCATTGCAAGCAAGAAGCTTTTTTTGAGGCTCCACAATAGTGTGTCCAAAAACTTTGAGTTTTTTTAGAGTTGCCGTTGTGTTTGGATTTAGATACATTTTTGTATTGGCAGACGGTGCTATGATGAGAGTTTTATCGTAAGCTAAGATAGTTTCAAGAAGTAGATTGTCGGCTATTCCGGCTCCTATTTTGTTTATAGTATTGGCAGTAGCGGGAGCTATTACAAAAATATTCGCCCATTTTGCCAATCCTATATGATTGTTATCATTTGCCCAACTTTCACTCTCTTTGTGCAATACAATATTTTGGCTTATTGCTTCAAAAGTTAAAGGTGTTATAAACTCTTTTGCACTTTCGCTCATAATAACTCTGACTTTTGCTCCTGATTTTATAAATAGTCTTATAAGTTCAAGAGATTTGTATATGGCTATACTACCGGTAATGCCTACTACAATTTTTTTATCTGTTAATAACCCGTCCATTATTTTTTTCCAAAAAATTTATAAAAGAAGTTTTCGATAAATTTCAAAGGTGATCTGCTTATGGCAAGTGAACCTTTTTTTATATCTTTGGTTACTGTTGTTCCTGCCGCTATCATAACATCATCTTCTATGGTAACAGGTGCAACTATTTGTGTATCACTACCTATAAAAACATTTTTTCCGATAGTTGTTTTGTACTTTTTTTTACCATCATAATTGCAAGTTATGGTTCCTGCTCCCACATTTGTACCTTCGTCTATAAAACTATCTCCGAGATAGCTTAAATGTCCGGCTTTTACTCCTTTTAGAGTAGATTTTTTTATCTCCGTAAAGTTTCCTATATGACTATCTTGTATATCGGATTTTGGTCTTATTCTTGCTATTGGACCTATTGATGAATTTATGATGGTGCTGTCTTCGATAATACAATGAGCTTTTATATGAGAATTTTTTATAAGAGAATTGCCATATATACAAACTCCGTTTTCTATCGCACACTCTCCCTCAAATTTAACACTTTTTTCTATATATGTAGTTTTTGGCAATCTAAAATATATCCCTTGCATCATTAACTCTTTTTTAATTCTATCTTGCATAATATCTTCGGCACAAGAGAGATCAAATTTAGAATTTACACCTTTAAAATTTTCTTCATTTACAAAAATAGGTTTAATTTTTTTGCCGTCTAATTTTGCCATTTCTACCGTATCTGTGAGATAATACTCTTTTGATTTATTGTTATTTGAAAGCATGGGTATATATTTATCTAAAATATCTTTTGAAAAAAGATAAACACCTGCATTGACATTATTGATATTAAGTTCACTTTGTGTCGCATCTTTTTCTTCAACTATTTTAACCACTTCATTATCTTCTATAACAACTCTGCCATAACCTTTTGGGTTATTGAGTTTTATGATGCTCATTACTATATCAGCATCAATATTGAAAAATTTTTCCAATTCTTTTGAATCGATTAATGGCATATCTCCATTTAGCACGAGTATTTTATCTTTAGTAAAATTGATATTTTTTAAAGCTCCTCCGGTACCCGGAAAATTTTCTACATCTTGTATAACATATTCTATATCTGAAAAATATTTATCCATCTCTTTTTTTATCATTTCATGTTTATGGTAGAGTACAACTTTAACATCATTGCTTATCTTTCTTGCTTCTTTTATAGAGTAGTACAGCATGGCATAGCCACTTATCTTATGTAGCACTTTTGGAGTTTTTGATTTCATTCTTGTGCCAAAACCTGCTGATAGTATAATGATTGAGATATTATTCATAATTTTATTGTCCTATTTTTTTAACGAATTTTAACAAAATTTTTATTAAAAGTTTATCTAATTTGATAAATTGTCGATATATGAAGTAATTTAATTAAGTTTTAACTGAAATATTAATAAAATAAGCATTAATAATTCCATCAAGAGAGGTATATTTATATGGATTTAGGAACCGTTATTGGTTTAGTACTTACCTTGGCATTGCTTTTTGGTGCTATGGCTATGGGTGTTGGATTGGGACCATATATTGATGTTCCCTCAATTCTTATAGTTTTTGGTGGAACGACCGGTGTCTTAATGATAGGTTTTAAGATGGAGCAAATCAAAGCTGCCGGAAAAGTTTTTAAGATAGCTATCAAGCCACCTCAAATAGATCTTCAAGAAGTTATTAAAAAAATGGTTGAATACTCTACTAAAGCTAGAAAAGATGGCATACTTGCACTTGAAGAGAGTGCCAATAAAGAGGAAAATGAATTTTTAAAAAAAGGTCTTTCGATGGCGGTTGACGGTAATGAACCAGATACTATAAGAGAACTGCTTGAGATAGATATGGAACAAGCAAGTGGAAGACATAAGTCAAATGCATCTTTATTTGATCAGATAGCCGGTTTTGCCGGAGCTATGGGAATGATAGGTACTCTTATAGGATTGGTTGCGATGCTTTTGAACATGAGCGATCCTTCTGCTATCGGTCCCGCTATGGCGGTTGCTTTGTTGACTACGATGTATGGAGCTATGCTTGGAAATATAGTAGGTGCTCCGGTAGCAAATATTTTGCTTATCAGGGATAATGATGAAATTTTACTGAAGACTTTGATAATAGAGGGCATTATGTCCATACAGGCTGGTGATAACCCGAGAAATCTTGAGGCTAAATTGTTGGCATTCTTGCCTCCAAAAGATAGAGTTTCTCAATTTGATTCATAATACAAGGTAGCAATAATGGGAAAAAAATGTCCTGAGTGTGATTGTCCTAAGTGTTTGCCCGGATGGTTGGCTGCATTTGGCGATCTTATGTCTCTACTTCTAACCTTTTTCGTTTTGCTCCTTTCTATGTCAAGCATGGATGCAAAGAAAATTCAAGAGGCCGTAGGCTCTCTTGCCGGAGCTTTGAGTGTACTTGAAGGCGGAACAAGAATGGAGTTAAGCAGAGAAAAGGTAGAGCTTTCAACAACTCAAAAGTTAAAACTAAATAAAAGCAAGTCTGACGAATCTTCTACTATGAAACAGCTTGGTCAAGTTGTTAGCGAAGTAAATGAAATGCTAAAAAGCACAGGAAGTCCGAATATAATTCTTGAAGAGGCGGAAAAAGGTTTTTTTCTTAGACTTCCATCATCTTTGTTGTTTGCCCCTGGTGATGCGAGGATTGTCAATGATGATGCTATTTTGTTTTTAAAGAGGATAGCTCTTATCATAAAAAAGCTTTCTAAAGATGTTACTATTAATGCCATTGGATATACAGACAACATTCCTCCTCCTGTAAATAGCCCCTACAAAGATAACTGGGAACTTTCAAGTGCCAGAGGTGTTGCCGTGGTTAAAGAGCTTATAAAAGATGGAGTTGATCCAAAAAGACTTATGTCTTCAGGAAAGGCACAATTCAATCCTGTTGCATCCAATGCGACTCCTGAAGGTAGAGCAAAAAATAGAAGAGTTGAATTATATTTTTTCTCAACAGGTTCGAATGGGCGAAATAAAGCTCAAAAAAGCATACTTGATATTAAAAAAAGTAATAAATAGTGAAAAAAATATTTTTTCTTCTTATTTTATCTATTTCAATGTTTGCAGCAAATACAGTTACTGTCCCAACAGTCAATCTATCCCTATCAGCACCAAATTCTCCACAGCAATTAGTAACAAGTTTAAATGTTTTAGTCGTTTTAACTATTTTGGTGTTGGCTCCGAGTCTTGTAATGGTTATGACAAGTTTTGTGAGGCTTGTTGTGGTTTTTTCATTTTTAAGACAAGCCCTTGGTACTCAGCAGATGCCTCCATCACAATTACTGGTCTCTTTGGCAATGATTTTGACATTTTTTATTATGCAACCTGTAGGAGAGAAGGCTTATGATACCGGCATAAAGCCCTATATTCAAAAAGAGATAAGTTATCAAGAGGCTTTTACAAAAACAGTAGAACCTTTTAAAGCTTTTATGATACGAAATACAAGAGAAAAAGATCTTGCTCTTTTTTTTAGGATAAGAAAATTAAAAAATCCGAAAAATATACAAGATGTTCCTTTGTTGGTTGTTATACCGGCTTTCATGATAAGTGAGTTGAAAACTGCTTTTGAGATAGGATTTCTTATCTATATGCCATTTCTTGTTATTGATATGGTGGTAAGTTCTGTTTTAATGAGTATGGGTATGATGATGTTGCCTCCTGTTATGATATCCATGCCTTTTAAGTTGCTTATTTTTGTACTTGTTGATGGTTGGCATCTTCTTGTTAGCAATCTTGTATCAAGTTTTCATTAAAGTTTTGTGCTGTGAAATGTAAAAGTTTTGGAAAGTGCGGTAGTTGCACTCTTTACGATATAAGTTATCAGAAACAGATAGATAAAAAATCCTCATATATTAAAAATGAGTTTTGTCAATTTTACGATAAAGAGATTGATTTTTATGAGTCAAGTTCTACACATTTTAGAAATAGAGCCGAATTTAGAATTTGGCACGACAAAGAGCAAATATCATATGCCATGAATGGTTTTAATAAAAAAGATATTGTTAAGATAAATAGCTGTCAGATTGTCGAAAAAAAGATACAAGATATGATGGGTGATATCTTGGAATACATTCAAAGCAATCAGATTCTTAAAAACAGACTTTTTACTATAGAGTATATTTCGGGAGAAGAGTTGCTGGTAACTTTGATATACCATAGAAAGATAGATAAAATCTGGGAAGAAGAAGCCGGAAAGTTAGAGAAAAAATTTTCCATTTTTATTATAGGTAGAAGTAGGGGTGTTAGGAAAGTTTTAACAAAAGATTTTGTATATCAAAATCTATCGGTACTTGGAAAGAGATATAGATATAAGGTTTATGAAAACTCTTTTTTGCAACCAAATACCAAAGTAAATGAAAAGATGATAAGTTGGGCAAAAAAGTACTCTAAGGACTTTGGAGGAGATATGCTTGAGCTTTATTGTGGACATGGCAATTTCACAATACCGCTGAGTGAAAATTTTAAGAAAGTTCTTGCTACGGAAATATCGAAAAAGTCAATCAAATCGGCAAAAGAGAATTGTATCATAAACGATATAGACAATATTTTCTTTGCAAGACTTTCAGCCGAAGAATTTACCTCCGCTCTCAATAAAGAAAGAGAGTTTAAAAGACTTAAAGATGTTAATCTTGATAGCTATGATTTTTCTACTATATTTATAGATCCTCCAAGAGCCGGAGTGGATAAAAAAAGCCTCTCTTTAGTTTCTGTATTTGATAATATCATTTATATATCGTGCAACCCTGAAACTCTAAAAAGAGATTTGCAGGAGCTTTGTAAAACCCATAGAGTTGTAAGGTTTGCAGTCTTTGATCAATTCGCATACACAAACCACTTGGAGTGTGGGGTCGTATTGAGAAAAACTCTTTAACCATAATATTTGCTTTTTTTTGATATAATCTGTGTTTAAAATTATTTAAGGAAAAGTTATGGAGTGCGAATTTCCAACTGTCAATGTAAAAAGTGACGAGATAAGAGAAATATTTGAGGAGGTAAAAAGTATAGCTGTTATAGGTTTATCGCCTAAGCCTGAAAAGGATAGCCATATGGTTGCCAAATATCTACAATCTGTTGGATACAAGATATATCCCGTATATCCGAAAGAGGAAACAATTCTTGGTGAAAAAGTATATAGAAGTTTAAGTGATATAAAAGAGAGAGTTGATATGGTAGATATGTTTAGAAAACCTTCTATTGCAAATCAAATTGTAGATGAGATAGAAAAAAGAGATGATGTAAAAGTTTTATGGTTGCAGAAGGGCATTGTAAACAATAGTGCGGCAAATAGAGCTAAAAAGTTGGGACTGAAAGTTGTTCAAAATAAATGCTCTATGGTAGAACATAAAATGAATTTTGAGGATTAAGGAAAGAGATGATACCTTTAAGTGAAATAATTAAGGCAAAAAAGAAGATAAATGGCATAGTAAATAAAACTCCATTTGCTTTTGCTCCGCTTTTGACCGAAAGAGTGGGGGCTAAAGTATATCTTAAAAAAGAGAATTTACAAATAACCGGAGCATATAAGATAAGGGGAGCATACAATAAGATAGCCTCTTTAAGTAAAGAAGAAAAGCAAAGAGGAGTTATTGCCGCAAGTGCGGGCAATCATGCACAAGGGGTAGCCTATAGTGCCGCATTGTTTAAAACTCCTGCTACTATAATTATGCCGGAAGCTACACCTCTTTTAAAAGTGGTAGGCACAAAAGCACTTGGTGCAAAAGTGATACTTAAAGGGTCAAATTATGATGAAGCATATGAATTTGCCACAACTTATGCACAGGAAAATTCTCTAACTTTTATACATCCGTTTAAAGATAGGCAAATAATGGCAGGACAAGGTACTGTTGCTCTTGAAATGTATGATGAAAGAGATGATTTAAATATGGTCTTGGTTCCGATAGGCGGAGGAGGGCTTATAAGTGGTGTAGCTTCTGCTATAAAGCAACTTGATCCTAAGATTAAAATCATAGGAATTACTTCAAAAGGTGCTCCTGCGATGTATGAATCTTTTAAAGAGAAAAAACCTTTAAGCACGAATGGTGTAAGAACTATAGCAGATGGTATAGCCGTAAGAGATGCCAGTAAAGAAAATCTTGATATTATTTTAGAGTGTGTAGATGATATAATCCAAGTTGATGATGAAGAGATAGCAAATGCAGTTTTATTTTTGCTTGAGAGACAAAAGATAGTGGTTGAAGGTGCTGGAGCAGTAGGAGTTGCTGCTTTGATGCACGATAAAATCAAACTAAAGCCTACTGATAATATCGGTGTTATTTTAAGCGGGGGAAATATTGATGTAGGCATGTTGTCTGTTATCATAGAGAAGGGACAAATAAAAGCTCACAGAAAAATGAAACTTTTGATAACTCTTATAGATAAACCGGGGGCTTTGAGAGGACTGACTGATATATTTGAAGAGCTTAGTGCAAATATTATTCAAGTGGATTATGATAGAATCTCTACTACATTATCGTACGGAGATGCAAATGTTACAATAGCCCTTGAAACGAAAGGTAAAGAACACCAAGAAAGTATTAGGGAAGAGTTAAAAAAGAGAGGATATAGATTTCACGAAGAGTTTTAGAGGAAAGTTATTCCTCTAAAAACTTAAATATCTCTTTTTCGAGATTATCTTTATCTATAACTGTATTGTGTATAATTTTGGCATCAAAAAGTTTCAAAATTGATTGAGGTATTTGAGTATTCATGATTTTAGATATACCCTCTAAAGCTTCAATATCTTTAAATTTGACTCTGTTTTGACAACTTATGGCATTCATAACTGCGGGAGCAAACTTAGTCCACTCTGCAGTAGAACATATAACTGTTTTTCTTCTTGAACACTTAATATCGTCATAAGCTTTTATACAAGTTGCCGTATGAGGATCCATAAGGTAGTTTTTGGCAGAGTATTCGGAAATATAGTGTTTTGTTTCACTATCATTGCAATAATATCCTCTAAAATCTTTTTGGATATTTGCAAGTTCATTTTTACTCAATTCATAAAAACCGTTATTTTTTAAATCATCCATCAACTCTTTACATCTTTTGGAACCAAATTTATCATAAAGTAATCTTTCCACATTTGAAGAGATAAGTATATCCATCGCCGGAGATATAGTTTTGATAAGTGATCTTTGTCTTATATCATAAATACCGGTATTTATAAGATCGCTGAGGATATTGTTGCTATTTGCCGATATTAGAATTTTTCTTATATTTATACCCATTTTTTTAGCATAGTATGCACCAAGAGCATCACCAAAGTTTCCACTTGGAACTGCTATGTATATCTCATCCCCGTTTTTTATCTCTTTTTGTTTAACAAGTTTTATGTAAGCACTTACATGATATATGATTTGAAAAATGATTCTTCCAAAATTGACAGAATTTGCCGCACTTAATTTTATGCCGGTTTTATTAAGTTCGTCTTGAAATGATTTTGATGATAATAGAGATTTTAAAGATGCTTGGGCATCATCAAAATTGCCATTTATACCAATAACTTTTAAATTTCCCCCCTTTTGTGTAACCATTTGCAACTTTTGTACATCGCTTGTGCCGCCCTCAGGATAAATGCAGACAACTTTTATATTGTCTTTGTTTGAAAAGCTTTCTAGTGTTGCCGGTCCGGTATCCCCACTTGTAGCAGCAAGTATGAGATAGTTTTCATTTTCGTTTTGTGCTATTTTTGATAGGATATATCCGAAGGGCTGAAGAGCCATATCTTTAAAAGCTCTTGTTGGACCGTGATATAATTCATTGACAAATAAAATATCTTCTATTTTTTTTAAAGGGACAGGATCATTTTTGTCATCAAATTTATCATATAAATCTATAGCCTCTTTTAAAACATTTCTATCAACATCCAATTCAAAAAGATCAAGAATTTTAAGAGTAAGTTCTTTGTATGATAAATCCAAAGATTTATCTATGAATATTTTATCGATTTTTGGTAAATATTCAGGGACATAAAGACCGCCAAAACTTGCACTTGGATTTTTTATGGCTTGTGAAAATGTAACTTTGTCGGCTTTTTTACCATCATTTCCTCTTGTTTCTATAAAGTTCATTTGACACCTTTCTTTTTTATTACAGTTCCTATACCTTCGCTTGTAAAGACTTCAAGTAGTAGTGAATGTTCAATTCTGCCGTCAATGATGTGAGCTTTTTTACAGCCGTTTTCGATAGCATTTAAGCAAGAATTTACTTTTGGAAGCATACCACCTTTTATGACTCCTTGTTCGATTAACTTTTCAATCTCATTTTTTTCAAGTGTGGATAAGAGATTATTGTTTTCATCTAAAACACCTATGGTATCGGTTAGATATATCACTTTTTCAGCTTTTAGTTCTCCTGCAATTTTACTGGCAACTACATCGGCATTTATATTTAATCCTATGCCATTTACTTCATCCGTTGCAGCTATAGGTGCAACAACCGGTATAAAATTTTCATTCATTAAATTTTCTATTACTTTATTGTCAATACTTGTAATATCTCCAACGAAACCATATTTTCCTCCTTTTAAAGGAACAGCTTTGAAAAAATTTGCATCTTTTCCGGTTATTCCGATGGCTTTTGCACCATGAGAATTTAGCATAGTTGTTATCTCTTTATTGATATTTCCACTCAAGACCATTTCAACTATTTCCATGCTTTCTTTACTTGTAACTCTAAAACCATCAACAAATTTACTTTCAATATCCAATCTATCAAGTAAAGATGTTATCTTATTTCCTCCGCCATGAACAATAACTAACTTTATGCCAACAAGATAAAAAAGAGCTATATCTTGGGCAAATTTATCTTTTAAAGTTTGGTTGATTTGTGCAGAACCACCATATTTTATAACAAATGTTTTACCAGCATATCGTCTGATATATGGTAAAGCATCAAGTAGTATTTGAGCTTTCTCTATCCTAATTTTCAATATAAACCTTTAATTTTTAATATATCAATATATTTTACTAAAAATTACCAAAATTATCTATAAAAGAGTTAATTTTTAAAATGATATTTTTATTTATGGATACATTTAACTCCAAGATAGATAAGTCATATCCAAATTTTTCTAATTTTACAGCATCTTTTGTAGTTGTCAAGATAGAAGTTGGATTGTATTTTTTTATGATATTGTCCAACTCTTTTTTTTGGTAAAAGTGATGGTCTTCAAAGTAGATTTTAGCAATAATGCTATCTTTGGGTAAAAATTTATCAAGTCTTTGAGGCTTAGAGATAGCAGTTATAAGTAGCATTTTTTTTGTTTGATTTTTTATAAAAACATTTCTATTGAAATCCACACCCTCTTTTGCTACAATATCAGCTTTTTTTGAAAAGCTTTTTGGCTCCCTGTAGGGTCCGCTTGGCAGACAAAAGTTGTTTGTGTACTCTTTTTGAGGTTCTAACAATATATCAAACTTTTTTATCTCATGTCGATGAAAAGCATCATCAAGAAATATACTTTTGATAGATTTTTTAGCTGCATACTCTATGGCTAATGCTCTATTTTTACAGACAAGAACCATAGCATTTGGCAACTCTTTTGCATAAAGCATCGCCTCATCACCGCTATCTTTTACATCACAAGAGATTTTACCATCCTCTTTTACTACAAGCAGATCTGTGCTTTCTCTTTTGTACCCTCTTAGTATAACGGCTGTATCAACCCTATCTTTTGCTAATGCTATGGTAAAGGGTGTTTTACCATTACCTCCTATGGTTAAATTGCCTATGCTGATAATTGGTATATCGAAATCTTTCTGTTTTGTAAATTCTCTTTTTAAAATAACTAAAAGACAATAAATCGCACTAAAGGGAAGAAGGGCATAACTTAATATTTTATGAGAAATTTTTGGATAAAAGAGATACTCTTCTATCCAAAAAACGAGTTTATTATACTCTTGTTTTTGCAACACTTTTTACTTGTTCGCAAATATACATAACTTCATCATTTGTCAAACTTGAATAGATTGGCAAAGAGAGTATTTGTTGATAATTTGTCAAAGCTACCGGAAAATCATTAATCCTCAAATTATATTTACTTTTATAATAGCTAAGTAGATGGATAGGAATATAATTTAACCCCGTATGGATATTTTTTATTGCCAACTCTTTAGCGAATGAATCTCTATTTTTATCTATCTTGATAATATATCTTTTGTAGATATGATCTCTTTTTTTAATAGGAGTACTGATATGAGGTACATTTTTTAACTCATTGTCGTAGATAGCCGCAATCTCCTGTCGTCTTTTTATAAAAGAGTCATTTTTGGAAAGCTGTGCCAAGCAAAAAGCAGCATCAAGCTGAGATAAGTCATACTTAACTCCGATATCAACTACATCATAAACATAGTCTAAGTTTCCATATCTTTCCCAAGCTTCACTCACTATCGCATGATTTCTAAGAAGTCTTGCTCTTTTGTCAAGATCTTCTACATTTGTCGTTATCATTCCGGCATTTATTACATTGTTTACAGTATGAGGACTAAAGCTAAAGGTTGTAAGTGTGCTTTTGGATAAAGAGCCTATTTTTTTACCTTTGTATGTTGCACCCATTGCATTGGAAGCATCCTCTAAGACAAGAACATTGTGCTTGTTTGCAACTTCATATATTTCATCCATTGGAGCTGGCTGTCCTGCTACATGGCTAACAAATACAGCTTTTAATTTTTTATGTTTTGATTTTGTTAAAACTTCATCTAACTTAATCGGATCTATATTAAAATCATCCTTGTCAATATCCACAAATATTGGTTCAGCATCAAAATGTCTTATAACTTCCGCTACTGACGGAAATGCATTGACTGAACAAACTATTTTGTCCCCCCTTTTTAAGTCTATGCTCATCATAGAAAGGTGCATAGCAGCAGTGCCACTTGAAGTGGAAATAGAGTAATTTGTATCTATATAATTTGAAAAACTCTTTTCAAGTTCAACTGTTTTACTTTTTTGTGTTTGAGACAAAACACTTTTTATTTGAGATAATTCATTATCATCAATTGATGGTTTGAAAAATGGTATATTGTACATGTCGTATCCTTTTTATAATTTTACATCTTTGGCATAGAGAAAATTATGCCCTATACTTCATCTTATTAACTGACCTTAGCAATAATCGGAGGTTTTCTTTTAAACTGATTTTGGTATATTTTTTTGGTAATCAAATCACACAGTTTTTTATCATACCCCTTTTGCAAAAGTTCTTCTTTGCTAAATCTATTATCAATAAAGTCTTTCAATACTTTATCTATTTTAGCATAACTAAACCCCAAATCATCTTCATCGCTTTGTCCTTCCCATAAGTCAGCTGAAGGAGGCTTATTTAAGATGTTGTTTGTGACACCAAGATATTCGGCAAATTCAAAAATCTCACTTTTATATAAATCTCCTATTGGATTTATCGCACTTGCCAAATCTCCAAAAATAGTACCGTATCCGAGTAAAAGTTCACTTTTGTTGCTTGTGCCTATCACCAATGCATTCTCTCTTGCTGATATGTCATATAGTATGCACATTCTCAGCCTAGCACTTAGATTGCCTATCCTCAAACTGCTCATTTTTTCATTTATATAAGCTTTTAGCATAGGCTCTATAGATATAATTTCATAGTTTATATCAAATTTTTCGGACAACTCTTTTGCATCATCTATACTCTCTTTACTTGAAAATTGAGAAGGCATTAAAATACACAATAGATTGTCTTTAAAAGCTTTTTTAGCAAGTATGGCTACCACAGCAGAGTCTATACCTCCACTCAAGCCTACAACTACTTTTTTAAAACCTGTTTTTAAAACTTCATCTTGTAAAAATTTTACAAGAAATTTTTCTAAAAGCTCATATTTTTTTGTCATCAATATATCCTAATAAATTACTTAATTTGGTAAATTATTTTACTAAAATATCTCTTAATAAATACTTTTAGATATAATTTTACTGTTTAAGAAATTATATCAATAAAAAGTAAATGGAGAGTAATTATGCAGCAAATATTATCAAAATCTTTTGGAGACTATCGGACAAATTGTTATATCATTCAAAAAGATAAAAAAGAGCTTATAATAGATCCGGGAGTAGGGGCAATAAAATGGGTAAAAAATATTGTAAACAATCCTATCGCTATACTAAATACTCATGGGCATTTTGATCATGTATGGAGTGATTGTGAGCTTAAAAAAGAGTTTGATATACCAATATATATACCAAAAAAAGATGCTTTTATGCTTGAAAAAGATATATTTGAACAGGGACAGCCGACTTGTAAGGCTGACTATCTTATTGATGGAGATAAAGAGTTGAAGATAGGGGATTTTGTAGTAAAATTTTTGTATTTTCCAGGACATACTCCGGGATGTTCAGTTGTAGAGATAAATGACAGCTGGTTTAGTGGAGATTTTATATTTGAAGGCTCTATTGGTAGGGCTGATTTTCCATATTCAAACTCTAAACAAATGAGAGATAGTTTAAAAAAATTTAAACATATAAAGTATGATAGAAAGGTTTACACAGGACATGGTAATCCTACGACCATCAAGAAAGAGCAATCCAATGTGGATTATTGGCTAAGAATCCTGTGATTTTTTTACTTTTTTACTTCTTTTAAGTTTCAATTTAAGAATATGTTCTGGTAGTATAACTGCTGTAAAAGTGCCTTCAAAAACTTTTATATCATTTATGCTGCCCACAACATCAACCTCTCTTTTTCTTGCTTCCTCAAATCTTGCATGAGCTTCAAAGATAACAGTATCTCCTACTTTTACCGGAGCGAGAAATTTATTGTTTGATCCGATAAGTACAACATATGGCTCATTGACTGCCGCCATAGCCGCAAAATCAGCCGCACTAAATGTAAATCCACCATGCACCAATCCCATTTCATCAACAGACATTTCATTTGTGCAATTTAGTCTAACTTTTGCATAATTTTCTTTTAGAGTATCTATCTCCCCGCTAAGGTATTTTTTTATCTTAGTATGAGTTTTTAAACTAACGATATCATCATCATTGTCTTGAACTAACTCTTCGGTACTATTTTCTTCCGGATTTTCAGGCATTTATATTCCTTGTAAAATTTTAATTATATTGCATATATCGGATTATTATAAAGAAGCTTTAACATATGCTCTTTTTGGTGCAGGATATCCCTCTACTGTTAAGTTTTGATTGTGTGGGTCGAGAAAATCTTCTAAACTTTGAGACTCTATCCAGTCAGTTTTTCTCTGTTCGTTTATGTCGGTTTTTTTTATTTCAAGAAGTTTTATATCTTTAAAACCTGCCCTATAGAGCCAGTTTGAAAGTGCTGAAACTGTTGGGATAAAGTAAATATTTGGGATTTTAGAGTATCTATCTTTGGGTGTCAAAGCTATATCTTCACTCCCGTCTATAATAAATGTATCCAAAAAAAGTTCCCCGCCTTTTTCAAGTCCTTTTTTTAGGGATTTAAGGGTTCCGATGGGATCACTTCTATGATATAAAACTCCAAGACAAAAAATAGTATCAAACTTTTCACCATATATATCGAGATGTTCTACTCCAAGAAGTTCATAGATGATATCGCTTTTTATAAAATGGTTTATAAAATCAAACTGTGTTCTAAAAAGAGGCGAGGGGTCAAAACCGACTAACTTTTTTGGCTTTTGCTCTAACATTCTAAGCATATAGTAACCGTTATTGCATCCTATGTCAGCAACTTTTTTATCTTGTAGGCTAAAATGAGGCTCTAAAAGATTATATTTTAAAAAGCTTTGCCATTCGGAGTCTATGAAAGTATCAAATATCTCAAAGGGACCTTTTCTCCATGGCTTTAACTCTTTAGCAATAGATTGGATTAACTCTTTTTGCTCTTGTGAAATGGAAGATGAGCTTATCTTTATGATATTTCCGATTTGTAATTTTATATCTTTGATATTTGGTAAAGATGCGATTTTTTCTCTAATGGGTTTGATATTTTTATAATTTAAGGATTTTTCTCTTTCTCTTTTTATGCTTTCAATCATCAAATTTTTTCTTTCTATTCTTGAAGTCTATCAAGTTCTTGGGACAATCTTTATGATATATACCCATGCCATCATAGTATTCATGACAATCGTTATAGTATCTATTTGATATACCTCTATCGTTTACATAAAAACATCCGGTAAATAAAAATAATATAATCAAAATTAACAAATATTTCATAGTGAAAATGATAACATAATGAGAGATATTTTACAATAGGAGTCGCTATGGAAATTATAGAAATGTTTGAAAAAATATGCTTGATTCCCCACTGTTCTAAAAATAGTGATAAGTTAAAAAAATATATAAAGGATTTTTGTATAGAATGTAATTGTGAAGTTAAAAGCGATAAAGCAGGAAATATATATTGCAAAAAAGGTAAACCCAAGATTTGTTTACAGGCACATTATGACATGGTTTGTGTAGGTAATGCCCCCGATATAGAAGTGATAGAAAGAGATGGATATATTAAAGCTAAAAACTCTTCCTTGGGTGCTGATAACGGCATAGGAGTAGCCATAATGCTCATAATGGCAAAGAGATTTGATAATGTAGAGTTGCTTTTTACTGCTGATGAGGAAGTGGGCATGATAGGAGCAGTAGGGCTTGAACTTAAAATCCAATCAAACAAGATACTCAATCTTGATACCGAAGAGGAGGGCAGGGTATATATAGGCTGTGCCGGTGGAGTTGATATAGGGGTTAAAAAGAGATATGATAAAGCTAAACTGACTGATGAAGATATCTATAGGCTAAAGATAGAAGGATTGCCCGGAGGTCATAGCGGAGTGGACATAGATAAACATATTCCAAATGCCATAAAAGAGATGGGATACTATCTTGCAGAATTTTATCCGAAGATCATCTCTATAAAAGGAGGAGAGGCACTAAATTCCATACCTAAAAGTGTCGAAGTCGTTGTGGCTCTCGAGCCGGGTAAAAATCTTCCGAAAAGCAATATGGTTAAAGTGGAAAAATTAAAATCGTATAAGAGTGATAGCTACTTTAAAAAATCAAAAGAGATAATAGATATAATATGCGGTTTTGCCAATGGAGTGAGAGGTTATGATAAAGATATGTGTCTGCCTTTTGTTAGTGTCAATTTAGCAAAAATTCAAACTATTGATGATACTATATCCTTACAAATTTTTCCAAGAGCCAATGATGATCTATCTCTTGAAAAGATAAAAAAAGAGATAAAATCATATTTTCAAAATATGGGATATATCGTAGAGTTTTCTTCTCAATACGGAGCTTGGAAACCGGAAATAAATGAGTTTTCAAAAGAGGTTTTCGCCATTTGTAAAGAGGTATTTGACGAAGTTTCTTATAGTGCTATACATGCGGGTTTGGAGTGCGGTGTGCTTTTGGAAAAGCTTGGCAAAGAGAAGATGATAGTCTCTATCGGACCCAATATCATCTATCCGCATTCGGTAAATGAAAAGTGCGAGATAGAGTCTGTGAAGAGAGTGTATGATATAGTTGAAAAATTGATGAGGTGAAAAAATGTCGTTATTGGAGTCAAAAGATATACCATTAGGAACAAAACTTCCGGAATTGACACTAAAAGATGCTTTCGGTAAAATTTATAACCTAAAAGACGAGGTTGGCAAGACAGGTTTGCTTGTTGTTGTGACTTGCAACCATTGCCCTTATGCTATAGCCGTTTGGAATAGGGTAAAAGAGATAGCAAAGTTTGCTAAAAAGCTTGGTATCAATACGGTCGCAGTAAACCCGAATATTCATCCCAACTATCCTGAAGATTCGCCATCCAAAATGAGAGAGAAGGTAGAGGATGAGGGGATAGAGTTTCCATATCTTGTAGATGAAACTCAAGAGTTTGCAAAAGCTTTAAATGCTGCTTGTACTCCCGATATATATCTTTTTGATAAAGATGCAAAGCTCTACTATCACGGCAGGATAGATGATAACTGGCAAGATGAAAAAAATGTTAAAAAAGAGGAACTAAAAGATGCGATGATGCTTCTTTTTACTGACAAGGAGTCACCAAAACTGCAATACCCCTCTATGGGTTGCTCCATAAAATGGAAAGATACGGTTTTGGGTTAAGAGGCTTTGAAGCTCTTTTTGGTTTTGCAAACCTCTTTTAAAAAGCATTTTTCATCGCATTTTGGATTTTTGGCGGTGCAGATATACCGTCCGAAAAGCACCATAGCTTGATGAAATATGTGAAGATCGTCTTTTAATTTTTTTACTAATTCCTCTTCGGTTTTTTCTACCGTTTTGGCATCACTTAGTCCAAGTCTGTGAGAAACTCTAAATACATGGGTATCTACCGCCATGAGATTGGCATTTGTAAACTCTATCATCACTACATGAGCTGTTTTTTGTCCGACTCCGGGGAGTGTTATGAGCTTTTTTTCATCAAGTGGTATCTCTCCGTCAAATTCATCTACCACTTTTTTTGCCATACCTATGAGATTTTTTGCTTTGTTGTTAAAAAAAGAGCAACTCTTTATCAATTCTTTCACTTTATCAATATTTGCTTTTGAGAGTGCTTCTGTCGTTGGATATTTTTTAAATAGAGCTGGAGTTATGATGTTTACTCTTTTGTCGGTGCATTGAGCTGATAGCATTACGGAAACTATTAATTCATAAAGATTGCCATATTTGAGTTCCGTTTTTGCATCTTTATAGTGTTCTAAAAATTTCTCTTTTATGTGAGCTATATCTTTTTTCGTTGCTTTTTTCAAAATATCTTCCTATATATTTGGTAAAATTATACAATAAAATGGTTTAAATGCAACTCTTTTCTGTCTGTATCCTTGACAATTAAGAAAAATATCACTATAATTCTACCTCAATTAACTTGATGGGGTATAGCCAAGCGGTAAGGCAACTGGTTTTGGTCCAGTCATTCGGGGGTTCGAATCCCTCTACCCCATCCAGTTTTACTACATATCGCGGGATAGAGCAGTTTGGTAGCTCGTCGGGCTCATAACCCGAAGGTCGGAGGTTCAAATCCTCCTCCCGCAACCAATTTTAAAGCCCTAAATTTTGGGATTTTAAAAAATATATAATTAAAACTTATAGGCTTTAAGGTTTTCGCTGTACC
>JAMOOV010000044.1 GCA_027065125.1 Campylobacterales bacterium
AAAAGCTCACATGATTAATGAAACAAAGGCTGATATTGTATCTGCTGAGTGTTCAGCTTGTCGTATGCAGATAAATGCATCTTTAGGATATACGGAGACTACGACAGTATTTAAAAATCCGATAGAGCTTATTGCTGAGGCATTGAGAAAATAATGGATTATTTTGTTTGGAATGCTAACCCTGTTTTATTTGAGTTTGGAACCCTAAGAGTATTTTGGTACGGTTTGCTTTTTGCTACTCCTATTTTGCTCGGAACTCAGCTTATGAAGTGGATTTTTGCTCGAGAGGGTAAAAATGCAGAGTTGGTAGACAGTGGTTTTACCTACGCTTTTATAGGTATAGTTGTTGGTGCTAGGTTAGGGCATTGTTTATTTTATGACCCATCTTATTATTTTGCAAATCCTATGAAAATATTTGCTGTTTGGGAGGGTGGTTTAGCCTCTCATGGTGGTGGTTTAGGCGTTATAATCGGACTATACCTTTTTGTGAAGAAATATAAACTAAACTTTTTATGGTTATTAGATAGAATGACTATACCAACCATTATATTTGCGTTTTTTGTAAGAATGGGTAACTTTATGAACTCTGAGATTTTAGGAAGAGAGACAGATGTGCCTTGGGCAATAATCTTTGCAAGAGTAGATAATGTACCTCGTCATCCAGCACAACTTTATGAAGCAATCTCTTACTTTTTTATATTTTTACTTCTATTTTCTGTATATAAATTTAGCAAAAATTTAAAATCTGGATTTTTATTTGGTTTATTTTTAACTTTTGTTTTTACAGCAAGATTACTTATAGAGTTTGTAAAAGAGAGACAAGCCTCTTATGGGAGTGATTTTTTCTTAAATACTGGACAGATGTTAAGCCTACCTTTTTTGCTTATAGGTTTAGGACTTATAGTTTACTCGATGAAGCAAAAAGCCAAATAACTACTTTCTATCTTTATAGTGAAGCTCTTTATCTCTATCTACTGATGATTTCCAAAAGTGATTTACTAACCAATAACCAGCAATAGAACCAAAGATAGAATAAAATGCAGTCCCTACATAAAGTGGTATAAAAATATTTCCAATGTTATCGGAAAACCATTCAAGTGTCAGTTCAACTGCTTGCACTTCTGTGCCTAAGAAAAATGAACCAGTTAAATACTCCATATAGTACATTGGTGGCATTGTAAAAGGATTACTTAGCCAACACATTGCTAGACCTATTGGTACGTTAAAACGAGTGAACGGCATAACTGCTAAAATTGCAGCCATCTGCATAGGCATTGGTATAAAAGCTATAAAAAGACCAATAAGTACACCCTTACTTACCATTTTTCTATTTGTAGATAGAAACTCAGGTGGTACTTTTGATTTTTTTATTAAAGCTTTTAGCTTTTCACTTTTGCTGATTTTTTTAAGAGTTCTTCTTACCATTTATATATGCCATTTTTAAAAGTAAAAAGATTATAGCAAAATAGACTCTATAATATGTTAAAATTGCATTAATAAAATAAAAAAGTAGGTATATATGTCATTTGAAAAACTTGGAGTTATGAAACCACTTCTTGGAGCTATTAACGATTTGGGCTATAAAAAACCTACAATTATCCAGACACGAGCAATCCCGTTGGTTTTAGGTAAAAGTGATATCTTTGCAACTGCACAAACAGGAACTGGAAAGACTGCTGCTTTTGGTTTGCCGATGATTCAAAGACTTAGAAAAAATGAGAAAGATTCTTCTAGACCTATTCGTGGAATGATTCTTTCTCCAACTCGTGAACTTTCTATGCAGATATTTGAAGATATGCAAAATTTTGCAAAATATATGGATGTGAAAATTGCACTTTTAGTTGGCGGTAAAGATTTAGAATCTCAACAAAAAATTTTAAAAGAGGGTGTTGACATTGTCATCGCTACACCTGGACGAATGCTTGAACACGCTGAGAGTGGAGTAAGTCTTAAAGGTGTTGAGATATTTGTTCTTGATGAAGCAGATAGAATGTTAGATATGGGTTTCGTAAAAGAGATAAGAAAAATCCATCCAATACTTCCAAAAAAACATCAATCACTTCTTTTTTCAGCAACATATAGTGAAAAAGTTAGAAAATTATCTAAACTTTTACTTAGAAGTCCAGCATTCATAGAAACTGCAAAGAAAAATACAACGGTTGATACTATTAATCAAAAAGTATATCTTGTAGATAAAGAGAGAAAAGCTGAGCTATTAGCATATATAATTGGTTCAAGAAACTTTAGGCAAGTATTGGTTTTTACTCGCACAAAAGCTTCTGCTGATGAGTTAGTGATAGAACTTAAAAAAGATGGACTGAAATGTGGAATAATTCACGGAGATAAAACTCAAGCAAATCGTTCAAAAACTCTAATGCAATTTAAAGAAGAGAAGATAAAAGTACTTGTAGCAACAGATATAGCTTCTCGTGGTTTAGATATAGAACATCTTCCGTATGTTATTAACTATGAGCTTCCATCAATCCCTGAAGATTATGTTCATCGTGTTGGTCGTACAGGTCGTGCTGGGCGTAACGGTGAAGCAATTTCTCTGATAGACATTTATGAAAAGTATGATATTAAAGAGATTGAAAAACTTATAGGGATAAAAATTCCTCAAGAGAGTGTTAAAGGGTTTGAGCCTGATCCAACAATCAGAAGAAAAGATGTACAAGATATAAAACTAAAATCTGAACATGCAAAAACTAAGAAAAAGTTTACAAAAGCAAAAGAATCTAAAAAAGTAACTGCAAAATCTTTGAAAAAAGCTAAAAATTCTGAATCTCAAAGAACAGGTAAAAAAAGACGAACTACAAAAAGAGATGGCAATTAGAATTTGCTAGAGATTCTTTACCAAGATGATTTTTTGGTGGCTATCAATAAGCCATCAGGTTTGTTAGTTCATCGTTCCCCAATAGATAGACATGAAACAAGATTTGCCATTCAAGAGTTGCGAGACCAGATAGGACAGTATGTATATCCCATCCATCGTTTAGATAAACCAACCTCTGGTGTATTGGTTTTTGCACTTGATAAAGAAACAGCCTCTTTGATGAGTGAACAATTTCGTGATAGAAAAACAGAAAAAACTTATATAGCAGTTGTTCGTGGATATACGCTAGAGAGTGGAGTGATAGAACATGCTTT
>JAMOOV010000045.1 GCA_027065125.1 Campylobacterales bacterium
CACTTATACGCAAACATCCTTTTAGTGAAGAAGATAAAAAAACTAAAAAAAATACTTGGTATGAATACCTTAAAATAGATGGAAAAATACCATCATTTCCTATTGACACTTTAGATGTAGGGCTTCATGAGAAAGAGTTTCAGACAGGATCAATTATAAAACTTTACTCTTACGACCTTCCTGAAGGTGCAAGATCTGTTATTTCTAAAGATTTAAAAGATAGGGTAGATGAGTATCTGTTTGAGCCTGCTCTACCTATTTTGATGGTAGATAAAAAAGAGAGATATCCAAAAGATAGAGAGTTGCAAAGAGTATCTTTTGGACTTAAAAGAAGACTTGAAAAAGAAGAGAGTAAATATATTGAAGATTACTTTACATTAGAACACAATAGTTCTAAAATAGGTAATATGAAAGTTACTTCTTATGTATTTAAAACAAAAGTTGGTGATAAAAATATTAAAGAATCAAAAAATACCATACGTAATGAATTTTTTAGAAGTAAGATGTATGTTGTATTTACAATGAACGGGCAAGTGCAAGGTCATTTAACTTCTGAATTTATTACTAGATCGTTAAAATTTCCACTGCTTAAAGATCATCTTCTAATACATGTAGATTGTACCAATATGGAATATGACTTTAGAAGTCAGCTCTTTATGGCAAGTAGAGATAGACTCAAAGAAGGTGAAGAGTATCGAGATCTTAGAGACCTGCTCACAAAAGAGTTAAAAAATAGTAAGTTAGAGACTATACATAAAGCAAGAAAAGACTCTATATCGGTAGATAGTGCGGATACTAATGACCTTATTCGCTCCTTTACAAAGAACCTTCCTTTAAACAGTGATCTTCTAAAACTCCTTAATAATACTTTTGATATTGAAAAAGAAGAAGAAAAAAAGAAGAGAAAAAAAGAACATCATAAAAAAGAAGAAAAAGTAACTGAAGAAGAAAAATTTGAACCACAAAGATTTCCTTCATTTTTTAAATTTAAAAACTCTAAAAAAGGTACAAATGCCGTTAGTATTCAAAAAGGTAAAAGTAAAACTCTTGAGTTTGAAACAGATGTTGAAAATCACTATTTTGATAGAGATGATGATCAAGGAGAATTAAAAATATCGTTAGTTGATGTAGGTGAGAATGAAGCAGAGGGTGGTGATCAAAAAGGTACACCTAAAGATATAAGTGAGGTGTTTGATGTTTCAAAAACGAGCCCAGAAGATGGAAAAATAAAAGTAACACTACAACCAACAGATAAACTTGATGTTGGAGATGAAGTACAGATAAAAATAGATCTTACTTCTCCAAGTGGTGATTTTGAAGAAACAATCTTGATTGAAATAGATCAACCCCAAAAAGAACAAACTCAAAAAGAAAAACAAGAAGAACCTCAAAAGATAGGCTTACCAGAATTGGTGTTAGTAGCTCAAAATCCAACTGAAGACAATATAGTTTCGTGGGAAAAACTAAGTGAAGTTACTGATATGGATTATGATAATATTATGTACATTTATTCTCCAGATGGAGAGATGCTAGAAAAAATCTACATTAATCTTGATAGTACAGTTTTAAAAAACCATAAATCAAAACTTACTAGCAGTGAAGCTAGAGAAAAAGCAGAAAAAGAATATATTGCTAAAGTATATTTTCATACTTTATTCTTGTATTCAATCAATAAAAATAGTAAGTTTAAAGTTTTGAAGGGTGATGACAGTGATGAATTGGAAATTAATGAGTACTTGCAAAGTATCTTTGAGCATCAATATACTTCATTTTTAATCAACTTTAATATGAATGAGTTGATAGAAAATATTGATTTTTAAGAGCCTGTAAAATAAACTGTATAAATCAATTTTAAAGTGTATAAAATTATAATTTCAAAGATTTTGTCACTTTGTGTCTTTTATTCGGAATTAAATGAGCATAGCGCATCGTCATTTCAATCCGTCTGTGCCCTAACTGATCTTTAATTTGGAAAAGATCCAACCCTGCTTCCGCAAGCCAACTTGCATGTGTGTGTCTCAGAGAATGTGTTGTGATTTTATGTCTGGTTTCTCTTTCTTTATTTCCTGGAATAACGATTTCAACTGCCTCCATAAAATATTTTGGCATTCGTAAAACTATGCCACCGGCACTGTTTGAAATTACATTGTCATTTATTTTATTTTTATATAAATCCTGCAATGTTTCTAAAAGAATTTCATTAATGGCAATATGGCGTTCATTACCCCTTTTTGTTTTTTTAAAAAATATAGTTCCATTGTTAAAATTAACATCTGACCATTTTAGTGGTATCCCTTTTTTTTGCTTGTTCTTTTGAGATGCAGCACCGGTAATTTCACTGAACCTGGCACCAGTAAACAGCAAGAGAACTGTTAAATGATAGGTGGGTATATGTGTTAATTTTAGTATCTCAAGTATCTTTTTTGCTTGTTCCTTTGTTAAATACCCTTGACGATTATTATCAATCTCAGGCATTTTTACTTTACACAAAGGATTGGTAAAATTTTTGATTAATTCATGCTTGATTGCATAATTTACAATAGTACGGACTAAGACTAGTTGATGCTTTACAGTCTGTGCTTCAAGCCCTTGTTCAAACAGCTTTTGCTTAAAGTTCTCAAAATCTAAAGGCTTTAACTGTTTTACACTTTTGTTTCCAAATACAGGTCGAATATGTTTGTTGTAGTTTTGCAGATCTTCAACCCAGGATTTTTTATTGCCCTTTGCATAGATCAAAAACTCCTCCCAGAGTGTATCTAGCTTTACTTTGGCAACTCGCCCATTTTTGATAGTTGGTGCCTGGTCATGTTGCAATTTATATTTAATATCGATGAGTTTTGCATATGCATCTCTTGTTGTAAAATCAGAAGTGGCAGTTTTTTTGCCAACTTGTACCTTTACGGGCTTTCCGTTTTCATCACGATAATTGATGTAGTAGGATATATCACCATTTTTGAGCTCATTTATCCAAACACCTTCGTATTTTCCACCAACAGGTTTGAGTGCCATTGCAATCTCCCAAATAATTCCATACCAAATTAGACAACAAGCCAACTTGCTCTATAATTAGGTATCTTCAAGCGAAAAAGACACACCTAAAACTTTCACCTATTGGGTGTGACTTTTTCAATTATGACGGATGAA
>JAMOOV010000046.1 GCA_027065125.1 Campylobacterales bacterium
AATTTTGATTTGAAATTATCTGTACCATCAATGATAAAATCATATTCTTGTATAATTTTTATCATATTTGTTTCATCAAGAAAAGTGTCGTATGTGATGACATTTGTATCGGGGTTTAAAGCATTTATGCTTTTTTTAGCAGATACTACTTTGGATACTCCTATCTCATCGGTAGAGTGGATTATCTGTCTTTGTAGGTTAGATATATCCACCTCATCACCATCAGCTATACCTATGGTACCGACTCCTGTGGCTGCAAGATAAAGAGCAACAGGACTTCCAAGACCTCCTACTCCTATGATAAGCACTTTCGAATTTAAAAGTTTTAATTGCCCTTCTAAGCCAAAATATTTAAGAGATATGTGTCTTGCATATCTCTTTGCTTCGATATCCGATAACACCTCTTTTTTCATAGCTACTCGTTAAAAAGTGATTTGAGAGCATTTGCATCCATAGTTTTTTCTCTATTTTCATTATTTTGTTCGGATGCTCCTCCTGCTCTTTCGACAAGCTCTATTTCATAGCCTGTTAACATAGAAGCCAATCTTATGTTTATACCACTTTTGCCTATGGCTTTTGATTTTTGGTCGGCAGGCAGGGTTACTATGGCTTTTTTACCCTCTATTTTAACTGCGGATACTATTGCAGGGCTTAGAGCTTTTGTTATATATATTTCAGGGATAGAGGAGTACTCTATGCAGTCTATGTTTTCATTTTTAAGCTCTTTGCTAACCGCCATTATCCTAACACCTCTTGTTCCTACCGCGGCTCCTACCGGATCAATATTCGGATGTGATGAGCTTAAAGATACTTTGGCTCTTTCTCCCGGAATTCTGGCAACATCGTGGATAATGACATTGCCATCTTTTATCTCAGGAACTTCAAGTTCAAGCAGTTTTTCAAGAAATTTAGGAGTTGTTCTTGAGAGTTCCACTACCATACCTCTACCGGCATCTATATAAACTTTTCTTATAACACTTTTGACAACATTTCCAACCTTGAAACTCTCGCCTTTTATACGATTTCTTCTTGGAAGTATGGCTCTTACTTCATTTATCTCTATATAAGTGTTTTCTTCAAAATCAACTCTGACTACGGAACCGGATATTATATGTCCTATCATTTTTTGATATTTTTCAAATATTTTATCCTCAAGAAGTCTTTGTATATGAAATTCAAGTTCTTTTTGAAGTACTGCTGAAGCAGTTCTTCCGAGATTGTCAAGAGGAAGTTTATAAGTCAATTCGTCCCCCACTTCAATATCGGAATCTATCTCTTTGGCTTTAGATAAAACCATATGATTTTCATTGCTTTCTTTTGCTCTTTCATCATTATCGCTAACAACCAATACTTTTTGAAAAAGTTGTAAATTTTTTGTTTTGTCGTCTATATATACTTCGTACTCATACTCATCCCCATATACTTTTTTTGCAGTATTGTATAAAGATTTGACAACTACCTCTTTTACATTTTTTTTATCTAACCCTTTTTCATGAGCTATTGATTCCACTATGTCTATGATTTTTTCCATAATATAATTCCATAACCTTTTAAACTTTTCTTTGCAATGAGAAAAAATGATTTTTTATATTGCAGATATTTATTATACAGAAAATCTACTTAATTGGCAATTTATTATCAAAGTGGTATAATAATATCCATTATAATAACTGAAAGAGGAAAATATGGAATTAAAACTTGCAAAAATGGAACTTGGCGGGAAAGTAAAAAAAATTAAACTTGAAAAGATAGAAGAGATTTTAAAAAATGAAGGGCAGAAGATATTTTATTTTGACAAAAGTAACTCTCATAAGGATTTAGTATCTTTAGTTGAGCATTTTGAAGAGCTTGGATATAGTGTTTATCTAAGAGAGGTTAAATACACCTTGGATGAAAATGACTATATTTATGAGATACACATACTGTAGTTTTGGACAGACATGGGTAAAAAACTCTATATAGAAACTATCGGTTGTGCTATGAATGTTAGAGATAGCGAGCATATCATAGCAGAACTAAGAGATAAAGAGGGGTATGAAGTAGTAGAAGATATTTCGAGTGCCGATTTGATATTAATTAACACTTGCAGTGTCAGAGAAAAGCCGGTACATAAACTCTTTTCCGAGATAGGGGTTTTCAATAAAAAGAAAAAACCGGATGCAAAGATAGGGGTTTGTGGCTGTACAGCAAGTCATCTTGGAGAAGAGATACTTAAAAAAGCTCCATCAGTTAGTTTTGTTTTGGGTGCTAGAAATGTATCTAAGATATCTAAAGCCATAAAAACGGAAAATTTTGTAGATGTAGATATAGATTATGATGAGAGCGAGTATGCCTTTGGGGATTTTAGAAGTTCCCCATATAAGGCATATATCAATATATCTATAGGATGCGATAAAAGTTGCACCTATTGCATAGTTCCTCATACAAGAGGAGATGAGATATCCATACCTCCTAATATCATCATAAATGAAGTTAAAAAAGCGGTTGATTCGGGAGCTAAAGAGATATTTCTTCTTGGACAAAATGTCAACAACTACGGAGTTAGATTTAGAGATAAAACTCTAAAAAAGATGGATTTTAGCGATCTTTTGGAAATGGTATCGGAGGTAGAAGGTGTAGAGAGGATAAGATTTACATCTCCTCATCCTTTGCATATGGATGATAAGTTTCTAAAGGTCTTCGCATCCAATCCAAAGATATGCAAATCCATGCATATGCCTTTACAAAGCGGATCTACAAAGATACTAAAGGCTATGAAGAGAGGCTACTCTAAAGAATGGTTTTTAGATAGAGCCTTTAAACTAAGAGAGATGGTAAAAGATGTTCATATAAGTACGGATGTTATAGTGGCATTTCCCGGAGAGAGTGATGAAGACTTCGAGGATACTTTGGATGTTGTTAAAAAAGTTAGATTTGAGCAAATGTTCTCTTTTAAGTATTCTCCCAGACCGCTAACAAAAGCAGCTGAATTTAAAGAGCAAATTCCAAGTGATATAGGTAGTCAAAGATTGAAAACTCTTCAAGATTTGCATAGCGATATACTTGATGAAATCAGCCTTGCTCAGCAGGGAAAGATTTATACTGTTTTGTTTGAAGAGTTGAGATCAAACGATATGGTTGCCGGAAGAAGTGATAATAATTTTATGATACAAACTAATGGTAACAAAGAGTTATTGGGTAAATTTGCAGATGTCAAAATCACAAACCCGAGAAGAATGGTTCTTTATGGAGATATTGTCAAGACATGAGCAGGAAATTTAAGAGAAAATTGATACTTTTTCTTGCTCCTCCTATTGGCTATGCAATAATAAATTTGATATATCTAAGTTGCAGAAAGAAGTTTTTTCTACCGACTAAAGAGTTGGGAGATGAGCCTTGTATTATAGCATTTTGGCATGGAAAACTTTTGATGCAGCCATTTTTATATAAAAAGCTTAGAAAGAATCATAAAGTTGCCACTATGATAAGTGAGCATTTTGATGGAGAAGTTTTATCAAGGATGGTAAAATTTTTTGGATTTGACTCTATTAGAGGAAGTAGTAAAAAGGGAGCCATTAAAGTTTTAAAAGAGGCTTTTAAAAAAGTAAACGAAGGATATGATATAGGGATAACCCCTGATGGGCCAAGAGGTCCCAAATATAGTGTGGCTGATGGTACGGTAGCTATAGCTCAAAAGAAAGATTTATCAATCGTGCCTTGTAATTTTTATGCAAACTCTTTTTGGAGATTGAAGAGTTGGGATGGTTTTATGATCCCCAAGCCATTTTCTACTATATATTTGTATGCGGATGAGCCTTTTTCCTTAAAAGGTTTAGATATGGATGTTGCAAAAGATAAGATAGTTGAGGTCTTGATGAAGAGAGAGGATATAGTGCTGTGAATAAAAGATTTTTTTATATCTTTATCATCATGATAGTGACCCTTGGAACTACATACTTTTTTATGTTTGATAACTCTTACAAAGAGTCTTTGAAGGCAAGATTTTATTATACTGTTGGGGAGTATGATAAAGCATATTCTTTATCAAAAAAAGTCTATCTGAAAAACTCTTATAATACGATGGCTTTAACCATCATGACTCAAAGTAAAATAGCACTATCTTATGAAAAATATATAAAAAATGCTAAGAAATATCTAAAAGAGATACAAATGATAAGCTCATCTAACAAAATATCTCAGAAAGATTTGATAAAGATAAAGTTGATTTGTGAAGTTGCGATGGGAGAGTATAAAAGTCTTAAATCGTCAGTTTTAAATAATGATACTCTTTGTGATAAAGCTACAAAGTTATATAAAAAATTTGAGAAAATATATAATGAACTTTTTTGAAAAAGAGATAGATAAATTTTTAAGATATAAAAAAGAGGTTGCAGGTTTTAGTGAAAATTCATATAAGACTTATAAGTTAAATTTGATAGAGGCTTGTAAATACATAGGGGTTGAAAAAAATGAAGATGTAATAATTGTTAATCTTATGCCGTATAGAGTAAAGATTTCCAATAATAAGAAAAAAACTATAGCCAAAAAGATAAGTATTGTAAGAAGTTTTATAGAATTTTTAAAAGATAATTCTAAAAACATTAAACTTGTAGGGGATGAGTTGGTAAAGGTTCCTAAAACTTTGCCTAAACCTATAAATTTTAGCTATATAAAAAGTGTTCTTTTGGAAGCGGAGCCTATGGATAGGCTTATTGTTTTGCTTTTATATGGTCTTGGATTGAGGATATCTGAATTGTCAAATTTAAAAAAAAGTGATATTCAAAATAGTTGGATAAGAGTTGTGGGAAAAGGTTCAAAAACAAGAAATATACCGTTATTGCCCTCAATCAAAGAAGAAATTGATAAATTTTTGAATGAAAATGAAACTTTTTTGTATATTTTTGAGAAAAAAGGAAAAAAATTAAGCGAAAATAGTCTAAGATATAGAGTAAATAAAATTTTTAAGCATATTGGTATAAAAGTGACTCCTCATCAGTTGAGGCACTCTTATGCAACTGACTTGTTAAACAATGGTAGCAGAATAAGTGATGTTAGTATGCTTTTGGGGCATAGCTCTTTATCTACTACTCAAATATATACAAAACTTAATAGTGGATATAAGATAGAAAATTATAAAAAAGCACATCCTTTATGTAAGGAAATTTATGGATAAAATTAGCAAAATGATACAAAAAAGGTTTGCAAATATTTTTGTTGCCATAGTCTCTGAAGAAAACGAGTATGTTATAAAATATATTGTTGTAAAAAAAGGGAATATTGTCTCTAAAGATGAAAAAAGATTTTCTATGGGAGAAGATAAAAAATTATCTTCTGATACAAAGGGATTTTTGCACTCTTTTCAAAAAGATTATAAGTTTGTTTATATATCTTATCTGCTTGATTCTCTTGGACAAGGATGTATTTCTACTTGTTCGAATGAAAAGATTGAAGAGTATAAAATAGATAAAAATAATATTTTTCAAGTTTGTGTAGAGAATAGTTGGATGGTATATACATCAAAAACGGATATAAAGTGGATAAAAAGTCTCTTTGGAGATATAGGGTTGGATTTTATCTTTTCTCCTTATATTGTTTTAAATAATTTTATAAATAAAAATAAAGATTGCAATAAACAAACATTGCATTTTTTATACATGGAAAATTCTATAACGATATTGATTTTTGATGAAAAAAAGTTGATTTTTAATGCTTTTTTTAAAATCCCATATAAAGAGTTTAACTTTGACAATGATGAAGAGTTCAAACCTGAAAGTAGTGAAGATATTTCTGATGGTATTGAGCTTGACAATATTGAATCTGAAGAGGATGAATTTGAAAATTTTGTTGATATTGCAAAATTAGATGATGATAGTGATGATGAAATAGATGAAGAGGATGATATACTAAGTAGTGCTAAAGAAGATATCAAATCTTCTGCTTTAGAGGATTTGGAACTTTATGGTAAAGAGATGATAATCTTTAAATATCTTCACTCTGCCATAGAGGAGTATTATAAAAACGATAAATATGAAAGTGAATTTTTGGAAGATATTATTATTTATAATGATTCTAATATTAGTAATGATATAATAACTATGATTGAAAACGATTTATTTTTAAATGTAGAGATTCATACCGTAGATGCAAAGGAAGAAATGATAAATATGTCTATTGAAGAGGTGGATTTTTGAAGTATAGCTTTATTGAACCCGGCAAAAAAGAGTTGATAGATACTACTTCAAAAATGTGGCTCGGCTTTATTGTATTTGTTGTTATATTTCTTTTCTCTTTTGATGTATTGATAAAATTTAAAATCAATTCCTTAAATAAACAAAGAGTGCAAAATACAGCAAAAATTTCTAATTTTAAAAAGAAAATCAAAAAGCTTCAGCAAGATATTGTTTTTTTAAATCAAGAAAAATCTCAAGCTGAAGATATTTATGCATCAAATACGATTTTAAAAAATAGTATAAAAAATCTTTTCGATCTCGTTCCGGATAAAATAACACTAAGTCAAGTTATTATGAAAAAAAATTCTTTAACTTTATACGGTATTACCCCATCAAAAGATACATTTAATTTTTTACTCGGTTCTCCATTGAAATCTATTTTTCAAAGCAGTAATACAATATTTTATTTAAATGATAATGGATGGTATAGGTTTGTTAGTATCAATAAAATAATTAATAAAGAAGATGGGTTATGAAAAATATAAATATATTAAAGCTTTTAACATTTTTATTTATTTTTATATTTGTTGTATTCTCTATTGTTTTTATATTTATAGTGCCGGATATAAAAAAGTTAAAAACAGCAAGATTTAAAAGCAAGAAGGCATACAATGTGTATAGTTATACCAATAACACTTTAAAATCAAAAGAGAAAGAATTAAAAGAATTAAAGCATGACAATCTAAAAATAATTAGAGCTTTTGATAATAGTTTTGATAAAAATGATTTTTTAAAATTTTCTAAAAAATATTTTATTTATGCAAAATTGATAAAAAATGAGAAAAAAACATATAAAAAAGATTTTATCCAATACAGCTTCAATACAGTTTCTAAAATAGCAGATCCGGCGGTATTTTATAAATTTTTAACAGCAATAAATAGTTACGATAATATTATTCAAGTTAATTTTCCTATCCACATGAGAGCGGTAGGGGATGATATAAATACTACTTTTAATTTAAAAGTCTATACTTTAAAAGGTAAATAAGTCTATATTTTTTTTATATAAATAACCTCTGATTTTTGGCGGTATTTTTTTTATTCTGCACTTTTCTTTAAATTTTTTATCCATCTTTGTTTTGATATAAGGTGAGATATATATTGAATTTTTATCTAAAACTATAGCAAATCTGTCTGATATTACTACATCTTTTTTTTGTATTATTTCGTCTCTTTGTGTTTTTGAGAGTAAATATCCGCAATGCTTAAGAATATTATCGATAATTCTTATCTCTAAAATGTCATCAAACGATCTTTCGATGATGTATAAATCTTCTATTTTCTTTATCTCTTTTTGATTGAAAATTTTATCTTTATCAGCTTTTAAGTATCTAAAGCTATTGATGATACCGTTTTTATGATTTTTTATAAGAGGAGAAGAGAAACTTTTTCTAAAATAGTTTCTTTTGTATTTTAAATCAAAATTGCTTTTATCGATAAAATAATTTAGTTTGTTTATTTGTAGAAATTCTATTAATTCGTCTTTAGAATACTCTATAAGAGGTCTGATTAAGGTATAATTTTCTCTTTTTTCTATCTCTTCAAATCCCAAAAGTTCTACCAATCCGGCTCCTTTTGTGAGTTGCATCAAGAACCATTCAAGTTTATCATCAAGCTGGTGTGCTGTTATGAGATTGTTATATCCTATATCTTTGATCGTTTTATCAAAAAAGTCATATCTTATACATCTTGCATTATATTCGAAATTATTTTTAGGGATAGTAACTTTTTTTATGTATATCTTTTTTTTATATTTCTTTGCCAACTCTTTTGCATAATTTTCTTCTTTATCAGATTCATCTCTTGTTTGATAATTTACACTAATCATGTCAAAAGTAATATCATGTTCTTTTAATATAAAAAACAATGCCGAAGAATCAACTCCTCCCGAAAAAGCAAGTAAATTTTTCCCTGTCCTTAAGGCTTTTAGTGATTTCTCAGAGAGTTTATATAGCTTTTTTAACTGATGCAAGTAATTTATCTCCTACCAATTTTTCTATTTTTGCCAAATATATACAATCCGGTTCAAGATGAATTTCTGTATCATTTATAAGTATTTCACCATCAATTTCCGGAGCCCACAAAAGATCTCTAGCCCCCATAAAAAACTCTCCTTCGCTACTTTCACCGGTAGTTAAGACCAATCTGTCCTTTCCTATAAATTTTTTTAAGCTATTGTTTGTTTTTTTCTCTACAATTTTATCAAGGATATCAATTCTTTTGTTTATAACACTTTGTGGAACTTTTTCTTTCATTTCATAAGCCTTAGTATCCTCTTCATCAGAGTATGCAAAAAGACTAACCCTGTCAAAATCAAATTTTTCTAAAAAATCTTTTAATTCATTGAAATCTTCCTCATTTTCGCCCGGATGCCCCACTATGATAGATGTTCTTATGAAACTATTCTTAAAACTTTTCATAAGTTCTAATTGCTCTTTTATCCTATCTGTTCCCGCACCTCTTTTCATGATCTTCAGCATTTTATCGCTAATATGCTGAATTGGCATTTCAAAATAGTTGTGAAATATAGATGAGTTAGCTATCTTTTTTATCAATTCATTGCTTGTGGTAGTGGGATATAGATATAAAATTCTGGCACTTTTAATGGCATTAATTTTCTCTATCTCATCAATTAGCTTTATCAATCCATCTTTTTCATCAAAATCTTTTAAGTATGAGCTACTGTCTTGAGAAATAAAACTAAAGTCAAAAAATCCTTTGTCCACCAATCTTTTAACTTCAGCGACTATACTATCTATGCTTCTTGATTTTAATTTTCCCTTAAAACCCGGAATTGCACAAAAGCTACAAGTTTGATTGCACCCTTCGCTTAGTTTTATATATGCATGAGATCCACTTCCTGTTATAACCCTCTCTTCATCTTGTAAAAGATATGTTTTAGTAGAAAACATAGATTTTTTTGCTTTTACAATTTTATCTATCTTGTCATAATCTCCAACACCTGTAAAAATATCAACCTCTTTTAACTCTTTTTGGAGTTCATCTTTATATCTTTGGCTCAAACAACCACTAACAACAAGCAAAGAGTCCTTTTTTCTTTGAGAGTGTAGTTCAAAGATTGTATTTAAACTTTCCTCTTTTGCAGGATTGATGAAACCACAAGTATTGACTATGAGTAAATCCGCCTCTGAGGGATTGTCCGTTAGCTCATATTCTTTTAATTTAGCTATCATAACTTCGCTATCTACTAAATTTTTAGTACAGCCAAGACTTACAAGATGTAATTTTTTCACTTACATTATCCTTAAAAGTTCTGTTTTTTCATCATCAAATATCATTTTATTCCTTATATCCAAATATTATCTATCAATCTTGTAATACCTACAAAAGCAGCTATGAGAATGATGCTGTCACCTATAGCTATCTCATTTTGTATATTAAAATCTCTATCCACTATCTCTACATATTCGATTTTGATATCTTGTAACTCATTTTTTATCTTCTCTTTTATCTTCTTTGATGATTTTTCTCCGTTTGATATGAGTTTTGCGGCATTTTTTAGGGATCGTGATATTTTTGTTGCTCTCTCTTTTTCACTTGATGTTAAGTAATCATTTCTGCTACTTAAAGCCAAACCGTTTTCATCTCTAATAATTTCGCACTCTATGATGTCTGTAGGTAAAAATAGCTCATTTACCATCTTTTTGACCAGATAGAGTTGTTGAGCATCTTTTTTTCCAAAGTATGCCTTGTTTGCTTTAGTGATATTTAAAAGCTTTAACACTACTTGTAAAACTCCGTTGAAATGCCCCGGTCTATGATATCCTTCAAGTATAAAACCTTTTGTTTTCGGAGCTACGATAGACAATTCGTCTTTAAAATATATCTCCTCTTTTGACGGTATAAAAAGTATATCAACTCCGGCAAAATTGCATACTTTTTTGTCCGCTTCAATCTTTTTCGGGTACTTATCGAAATCTTCATTTTCAAGAAACTGAGTAGGGTTTACAAATATAGAAACTATTGTTATATCGTTTTCTTGAACAGATCTTTTTATTAAAGAGATATGTCCGTTATGCAATGCCCCCATGGTGGGTACGAAGCCTATTTGTTTATTCCTGAATTGAGATATATATTCAATTAAATTTTTTGTTTTTGTAAATATTTTCATTTTAAGCAACTTTTTTGTAAAATAGATTTCAAATTATAACATAACTTAGGAGATTTTTTGGATAATTACGAATATAATGAACTTTTGAAAAGATTGAGTACAAAGATTGAAAATATACAAAAAATTATAAATCCCCAAAAGCTTGAAAATAGAGTTAAAGAGATAGAGCAGATGGAGGGTTCTAATGAATTTTGGAATGATGCCAAAAGAGCCGGAGCTTTGCAAAAAGAGAAAAATCTAGCTTTATCTATGTTATCTAAATTCAAAAAGGCTAAAAATGCACTTGAAGATGCTGTAGAGCTTTTAGAAATGTCAAATGAAGAGAATGATGAAGAAACAAAGCAGATACTTTTTGATGATGCTCCAAAACTTGAAGAGTTGATAACTAAGCTTGAAATTACCATGATGTTAAGCGGCGAAAATGACGATAAAAATGCTATCATATCTATCCATCCCGGAGCCGGAGGTACAGAGAGTCAAGACTGGACCAGTATGATATACAGAATGTACCTAAGATGGGCTGAGAGAATGGGATTTAAGGTTGAGGTTCTTGACTATCAGGATGGAGAGGAAGCCGGTATAAAAGATGTAAGTTTCATTATCAAGGGTGAAAATGCTTATGGGTATCTGAAGGTGGAAAATGGCATACACAGACTTGTCAGGATATCACCGTTTGACAGTAATGCAAAAAGGCATACATCCTTTTGTTCTGTTATGGTTAGCCCTGAAGTTGATGATGATATAAATATAGTCATAGAAGATAAAGATATAAGAGTGGATACTTATAGAGCAAGCGGTGCAGGTGGTCAGCATGTAAACAAGACAGACTCCGCTATAAGGATAACACATATCCCAACAGGTATAGTAGTGCAATGTCAAAATGATAGAAGTCAACATAAAAATAGAGCTACAGCGGAAAAGATGTTAAAATCAAGACTATATGAGCTTGAACTCATGAAACAGCAGTCTGAAAAGGATGGTGTTGAAAAAAGTGAGATAGGGTGGGGACATCAGATAAGGAGTTATGTCTTGGCTCCATATAGACAAGTAAAAGATAATAGAAGTAACAAAGCATACTCAAATGTCGATGCTATACTTGACGGAGATATTACGAAAGTTTTAGAGGATGTATTGATAACAGTTAGCAATCAAAATTAAATTACGGAGGCTTTTATGAGATATACGGCGGAAGCTATGTTAACACAACTTGGTTATACTATAAATGATAGTGTTATGTCGCAAATGAAAAGAATTATTCAAAATACGAAAGGTTTTAACGAAATACAAAAACATATCATACAGTTAAACGATGCTTTAAAACCCTTTCAGGCTTATATAGCAATGTCTAATTCAAATGATTATTTAAAGATAAAAAATGAGTCTGATGAACAGAGTTTGAAAGAAGTTGACAAGATGATTAATGACTGGGCTAAAAAATATAAAATAGATATAAAAAAAGTTGACGGCAAAGAGACATATTATATCATAGGTTTTAAATCTTAAAAACTCTATACTTTCCTTTGTATCGTTATCTTTTTTGGAGTAAAGAGTTCTCTTGCTTTTTGCACAAAAGGATCATCCAAAATACTCTCTCTTTTTGAGTCATTATTTGGATTTTCAATATGCGATGCCACACAAGAGGACGGCATCTCTTCTTGCTCTTTTTCTTGTTTGGGTTTTGTATTTTCTATCTGTTTTTCTGTATGAGTACACGGTTTCATAGAGATTTTTGTATTTATGCCGTAAATATCTTTTACAAAATGTTTGATGATGCCGGAAGCATGCCTTAGGATATTTTTGCATTCATCTTTGGTGCAACTCTCAAGCTCTATCGTATCATTTTCAAATTTTATAAAGTGTACACCCTCTTCAAAACATTTGCCCGTTTCATAGTTTCTATCATAGATAGCTTTTATCAAGAGTTTGAATTTATCCTCTTTTTGAGTAGCTATCGGGGCTTCTTGTTTGGTTTGGGTTTGGTTTGGTTTGGTTTGGGTGTTTTTTATCTCAAGATTTTCTTGTTTGTTTAAGGTAGGTTTTTTTGCTATCTCCTCCTCTTTTTCAAGAGATTCTATAAGTTCATCTATGGATTTTAACTTTGTTGCCTCTAACATTTTAAAAAATAGCAAAGACAGAATAAACCCACTATCGGCATTTAGAAAAAGTAGGTTTTTGGCATCGCTTAATATCCTAAAGAACCTATCGTATAAAATGGTGCTAAATCTAGCATCCTCATTAAAAAAAGAGTTTTTAAGATATGCTATCATCTCATCTATCACAACTTCGCTTTCATACTCTTCAAGCTCTTTTATGATATTTAGTAACTCTTTTTTATCATTTTTTATCACAACATCAAATATATTATCAAGATAACTCGGATCAATTAAACCTAACATATCGGCTATGCTTTTTGTATCTATAAAGCCTTTTGTGTAGATAATGGCTTGGTCTAAGAGGGTTAGAGTATCTCTAAGCGATCCGTTTCCTGATCGACTGAGCATTTCAAGGGCTTCACTTTCATACTTTATATCCTCTTTATCAAGAATATATTCAAGATGATGTTTGATATTTTTCTCACTAATTCTTTTAAATCTAAAGTGTTGTGTTCTTGAAAGTATGGTAGCCGGTAGTTTTAGAGGGTCAGTTGTAGCTAGTATGAACTTGATATACTCAGGCGGCTCTTCAAGAGTTTTCAAAAGAGCATTAAAAGCCTCTTTGGTTAGCATATGAACTTCATCTATGATAAATATCTTATATCTAGCCATCGTAGGCTTATATTTTGTCTGTTCTATCAAATCTCTTATGTCGTCTATCTTTCTACTGCTTGCTGCATCCATTTCAATGATATCAATATGTCTGTTTTCATTGGCCGCTTTACAATTTTCACAAACTTCGCAAGGCTTTTCAGTAGGACCGTTGTCGCATACAAGAGATTTTGAAAAAATTCTTGCAGTAGAAGTTTTTCCACTTCCTCTTAAACCTGAAAACAGATAGGCATGAGAAAGTCTTTTGCCTTTAAGTGCACCTGTTAAAACTTGAGCTATAGAATCTTGTCCTATGAGTTCATCAAATGTTTTTGGTCTATATTTTAGTGCTAAAACTTCCGACATATCTATCCTCTGTTGATTATAATAAGTACAATTATACAATTATTTTGCTTAATAATGAAACTATACCGTATAGTAGCAATTCCCATAAAAATATAATTTGGGATAAAACTTAAAGAGATAGCCACTTCTTTGCAGTTTTTTTAAGGTGGTTTGGATTTTCAGTTGCAAAGTATTTGATATTTGTTTTTGAAAAAAAATTTTTAAAAACAAACTTATCTTTAAGATACTCTGCTATGGCTTCTCCAGAGTGGATTAAAATGGTATTTTTAAAAAATTTTCTGTATTCATTCTCTATCAATGGAAAATGAGTGCATCCCATTATTAAAACATCCGGCTTTTGAATATCTTTGAAGTAGTGGTGCATTATAGCATCGACAACTTTTCCATTATAAATATCCTCTTCAACCATAGGAACAAAAAGTCCTGTAGCCTTTTCTTGTAGATTTTTGTAGCCTTGGTTTTGCAAAAGTTTTTTGTATTTACCGCTTTTTATGGTAGCATTTGTACCGGTTATTAGGATATTGCTATTTTTATCTTTTACTCTATTTTTCAATGCAACAACACCTGGCTCTATAACCCCTACAACTTCGAATGATGCTTGATTTTTTAACTCTTCTATTGCATAAGCACTGACTGTATTACAAGCCGTTATAAGTATATCTATATCGAAGTTTTTGAAAAATTCCAGAGCTTCAAGTGCATATCTTATGATAGTGTTTTTATCTTTTGTACCATAAGGAACTCTCGCAGTATCTCCATAATATATAATCTCTTCAAACAACCCCTCTTTGATAAGAGATTTTACAACACTTAAGCCTCCGATACCACTATCGAAAACCCCCGCTTTTAGCATCTTTTCACTCATTCATTATCGAAAGAAACTCTTTGTTGTCTTTTGTTTTTAAGAGTTTTGAATACAAGAATTTTAAAGCTTCTATCTCTTCCATTTGGCTTATAGCTGTTCTTAATGCCCAAATTCTTGGCAGATCATTTTTATCTACAAGTAGCTCCTCTTTTCTTGTGCCGGACTTGATTATATCGATAGCGGGATAAATTCTTCTGTCTGATATGTGTCTATCAAGTATGATTTCACTGTTTCCTGTACCTTTAAACTCTTCAAATATGACTTCATCCATTCTGGAACCGGTATCTATAAGTGCGGTTGAAATGATGGTTAAACTGCCACCTTGTTCTATATTTCTTGCTGCACCGAAAAATCTTTTTGGTTTATGAAGAGCATTTGCATCGACACCACCGCTTAGAACTTTACCGCTACTTGGAGTAACTGTGTTGTATGCTCTTGCAAGTCTTGTTATGGAATCAAGAAGTATAACTACATCTTTGCCTATCTCTACTCGTCTTTTTGCTTTTTCGATAACAAGTTCCGCTACTCTTACATGGTTTGTTGCTGCGAGGTCAAATGTAGAGCTATATACATCTCCTTTGACACTTCTTTGCATATCAGTAACCTCTTCAGGTCTTTCGTCAACAAGTAAAACTATAAGTTCAATCTCCGGATGATTGTGTGTTATGCCGTGAGCTAACTCTTTTAAAAGTTCTGTTTTGCCACTTCTCGGAGGAGCTACTATCAAAGCTCTCTGTCCTTTTCCTATGGGTATAAATAGATCTAAAACTCTTCCCGTTAACTTTAAGGGGTCATACTCAAGTTTTATCCTTTCGGTAGGATAAAGTGGAGTTAAGTTTTCAAAAAGTGGTCTGTTTCTGCTCTCTTTTAGTGGTAGATAATTGACGGCTTCTATCTTTAAAAGTGCATAATATCTCTCTTGGTCTTTTGGAGGTCTAACTTGTCCCGTGACCACATCACCGGTTCTAAGGGCAAATTTTCTAACTTGAGTAGCACTTACATATGCATCATTTTGACTATCGCTTAGATTTTCATCTACTGCTCTTAAAAAGCCATACCCGTCATGCATTATTTCAAGTATGCCTGTAAATAGTATATATCCACCTTGGCTTGTTTGGGACTTTAATATTTCAAACATTATATCTTGTCGTTTTAGTTGATTTGGATTTTCTATGTCAAGCTTTTCGGCTATTTCTATAAGTTCGGTTATGCTTTTTTTTCTAAGCTCTTCTATTTTGTATCCGTCAACAGGAATATGTGTTCTTTTTCCATTATATTTTTTATTTGGAGTATTGCCATTTTTGGCTTGTCCTCGTTTTGTATTTTCTGAAGTGTTCATTGTGCCTTCTTTTGTTTATAAGATTTAATAGTATGCAATGCAGATATCTTTAAAATAAGATTTATCTCTATTCACAGATTGCTAAAATTTTGATAATGGTATTTTATAATAAGTTGAGTTTTTTGTCAAATCATTTTTTGTATAGGGTGTATAATTCGGATTCTTCAATCTCTATTCTGGATTGTAAAATTTTTCCTATAGCTTCAAATTCTCTTTTAAAAAGCTCAAGGTATTGGTCGTTAAATTCTATTGTTTCATATTTTTTTAAAAATGCAAAAACATCTTTATATATCTCTTCTGCTGATTTTGCCATATCTTCTATAAAATCAATATTTTCCGTATTTTTATAGTAATTTTTTAAATATGTGTATAACTGTATCTTTTCGCTATAATTATGTATTTCAAAATTGACTTTAAAGGCTTTTAGATACTGTTTTAAAGTTTTATATTTTTTGCTTTGTGTAGCTTTTGATATCTTTGTAAACTCTTCAACTAATTTTTTGTGATCGCTTATAAGTTGAAGTATCAATCCCTCATTATAAGGAATTCCGTCTTTTTGAGGTGTTTGCGATGTCTTTTTTTTTGCTAAAGTATCATTGGAGCTTCCAAAAAGTTTTCCAAAAAAACCCATATTTGCTACCTCCTTTAAAACTTTTAAACTATTGTACTATTTTAAGTCTTAAATTATATTATAACAAGGTCTAAATATTCAGCTAAATTGTTTTATAATACGATAAAAAATATAGGAATAAAATATTGGCTAAAGTTATTTGCGATCATTGTCACTTGGAATTTGATGAAAAAGTGATGATAAAAGATGAAGTCAATGGGGAAACTTTATACTTTTGCTGTAAAGGGTGTCAGGGGATTTATCATCTTTTAAGAAGTGAAGGGCTTGATGATTTTTATGAGAAAGTTGGCAACAATAAGTTAGAGCCTCCAAAAAATATACATGATGATCTTCATAAATTCGATCTTGAAGGGTTTAAAAATAAATATATCAAAGAAAAAGATGGTTTTTATGAGATAAATCTTATCATTGAAGGTATCCACTGTTCGGCTTGTGTTTGGCTTAATGAAAAAGTTTTACATCAAACGGAAGGGATAATTGAAGCTACGATAAATTATACCAATAATAAAGCAAAAATAGTCTGGGATCCAGATACTATAAAACTTTCTCAAATTATAGAGAAAATTAGAAGCATAGGATACAATGGATACCCTTATGATCCGAAACTTCAAGAGGAAAGAGCCAATAAGGCAAGAAGGGATTATTATGCAAGACTTCTTGTGGCTATCTTTGCTACTATGAATATCATGTGGATAGCCATAGCTCAATATGCCGGATATTTTACAGGCATAAGAAGTGATATGAAAAATGTTTTAAATATTGCAGAGTTTGTATTGGCTACCCCGGCTCTTTTTTATACCGGTTGGATATATTTCAGAGGGGCTTATTTTGCTTTAAAAAATAAATTTATAAATATGGATGTATTAGTTATAACAGGTGCAAGTTTGGCATATGCCTATTCGGTTTATGCTATGATTACCCATACCGGAGAGGTTTATTTTGATTCGGTAACTATGATAATAACTTTTGTTTTTGTGGGTAAATATCTTGAAGTTTTAAGCAAGAAAAAAGCCGTTGATGCTATGGATAATCTAATGGGTTCCATACCTACGGAGCTTACAATAATTAAAGATAAAGAAAAAAGTATAATATCTGTAGAAGAGATTGAAGAGGGTGATATAATAGAGATAAAACCCGGAGATAAGATAGTGATAGACGGGATTATTGTAAACGGGGAAGGTAATTTTGATCTTTCAAGTCTAACCGGAGAGAGCGAACCTGTATATAAAAAAGAGGGAGATGAGATACTAAGCGGTTCTATCTGTCTTGATGCGGTTATAAGATATAAAGCTACCAAAAATTTTAAACACTCTATGCTTTCAAGTATTGTTACACTTCTTGAAGAGTCTATATCTAAAAAACCCTCTATTGAAAAATTGGCAGATACCATTTCCGGATATTTTTCTCTTGTTATATTGAGTATTGCATTATTGACTTTTATCGGTTGGTATATACATGGAGTAGGATTTGAAAAATCTCTTATCATAGGAATTTCAGTCATAGTTATAGCTTGTCCATGTGCTTTGGGGCTTGCTACTCCTATGGCTGCTCTGATAGGTATCAATACTGCTTCAAGCAAAGGAATACTCTTTAAAGAGGCGGAATTTTTAGAAACTATGGCAAAAAGTGATACTATCGTGCTTGATAAAACGGGAACCATAACTGAAGGAAAACCAAAAGTTATAAATTCCAAAGTGTTGCATCCGTTTGATAAAAATTTACTATATTCACTTGTAAAAAGCTCAAAACATCCTATTAGTAAAGCGATTGTGAAATATTTAAAAGAATCTGATGAAAATATCAAAGAGTATTATTTATCAAATCTTAAAAATATAGAAGCAAGAGGTATAAGCGGAGAATATAAAGAACACAAACTATTTGGGGGTAACATAGAGCTTATTAAGGAGATTGGTGTAGATTTTGATGATGATATAAATAGTACCGTGTTTGTATTTGTGATTGATAAAAAAGCTGTAGCCTATTTTGAACTTAAAGACTCTTTAAAAAAAGATGCGAAAGAAGTAATAAAGGAAATAAAAAAAAGAGGTATCAAACCCATAATGCTAACCGGAGACAATGAAAAGGTTGCCAATGAGATAGCAAGAGAGGTTGGTATAGATGAGGTGCATCACTCTTTATTTCCAAAAGATAAAGCCGATATGATAGATAAACTTCACAAAGATAAAAAAATCGTTATAATGGTAGGAGACGGGATTAATGATGCTTTGGCACTTTCAAGAGCCGATATTGCCATCAGTATGGGAAATGGTGCCGATGTAAGTGTGGAAGTGAGTGATGTGGTGCTTTTAAATGATGATATGCAAAGTCTTTTAGATGCTTTAAAGATAAGTAAAAAAGCTTATGCAACTATTAAGGAAAATTTTACATTGTCGGTTATATATAACTCCATTACTATACCTCTTGCAGTCATGGGATATGTTATGCCTCTTATCGCTGCATTATCTATGTCTTTGAGTTCTTTGATAGTAGTTGGAAATTCATTTAGGATAAGGAAGTTAAAATGAGTAGTAATATACTTGCTATGATGCTCGGAGTTTCTACATTTCTTGGAGCATTAGGTCTTTTAGCTCTTTTGTGGGGTTTAAGAACAGGACAGTTTGATGATCAGGAAAAGTTTCTTGAAAGTGCTAAATATGATACAGAAGAAGAATTAAAAGATGCAATTGCTTTAGAAAAAAGAAAAAAAAAGATAATACAAAAAAAGAAGAAAAAAGAGGAGAAAAATTATTCTCCTCCTGATTGATTACTTGATACCAGCTATATATTCAGAAACCGCTTTTATATCGGCATCACTGTAAGTAGCTACTTGACCTTTCATAACACCTTTCATAGCTCTACCGTATGTTCCGGCTTTATAGCCCTCAAGAGCTTTTGCTATCTTATCAGCTGACCAACCTTTTACTACTTTTGATGCACCAAGAGCTTTTTTACCAAAATCAGCTCCGTGGCATCCCAAACATTTTGCAGCCAAAGCTTTTCCGTCAGCAGCCATCAATGATAAAGCACCGGCAGTTATTAAAGCAACAATTGTTAATTTTTTCATATAATCTCCTTTAATTTAGTTTTATAATTATATCTATTTTTTCTTTATAAAAGCTTATTTTTTAAAGTAAGCTTTATGAACTTATGTGTTAGTATATATTTTTTTAATATAATAAAAAAAATATTTTAAGGTTGGAAATGAAAAAGAGTTCTCTTTTGTTATTGATATTTATATTTCCCATTATACTTTTAGCCGAAGATTCGAAATGTGCAGAGGGAAATTATCTTGTTTTTCAAAAAGAAAATAATCATACTATAAATTCGCTACAAAAGATTTTACAAAAAAATCCCAATGATATGGAGTGCTTGGTGAAACTTATCAATCTTTATCTTAAAGAAGGAAAAGTATCTAAAGGTTTTGAGCTTTTAATTCGTGCATATAAAAAAGACCCTGATTTTATAAAAACTAAAAAAATTTATAAAATAGTTCATGTAGCTCAATATATAACACGGTTAAAACAAAAAGCAAAAGAAACAAACAGTTCTAAGTATTGGAATTTGCTCGGGTTGAATTATTATAAAATGGGGTTTTTTAAAGAGGCTATAAAATGCTACAGGAACAGTTTAAAAGTGAATGCCGATCAAATAGAGCCTAAACTAAATCTTGCAATTGCTCTTTCAAGAGTGGGGCAAAAATATATGGCAATTGAAGAATTAAGTGATATTATAAAAAAAGATAAAAACAATTTCTATGCCTATTATTATGCCGGTAAAATACTTGAGTATCAAATAGGAGATAAAGATAAAGCAAAAAGATATTTGCAAAAAGCCAAAATACTCTGTAAAGCGGAAAAATCTAAATTTTCTAAAAAGATGTATGAACTGTATATGAAAGATTTAGATAGTGAAACGGAAAAAAAGTAGAGCGATATTTCTCGATAGAGACGGTGTGATAAATGAAGATGGAGGATATGTTTATAAGATAGATGATTTTGTCTTTAAAAGTGAGATTTTTAATGTTCTGAAAAAGCTACAAGAATTAGGCTATATTTTGATAATAGTTACCAACCAATCCGGTATAGGCAGAGGATACTATACGAAAGAGGATTTTTTAAAGCTAACATCTTTTATGGTTGAAGAGTTTAAGACAAGAGGTATAAATATAGCCAAAGTTTACTACTGTCCTCACAAACCGGAAGATAACTGCGAGTGTAGAAAGCCAAAAAACGGGATGCTTGAAGAGGCTATAAATGAATTTAATATAGATCCAAAATCATCTTGGATGATAGGCGATAAACTGAGCGATATCGAGGCGGCGAACAGAAGCGGCATTGAAAATACTATTTTAATTTCCGAGGATAAAAGTCAAAAAACTAAATTTTGCACTAATAGTATTTATGATATAATAAATATCATAAAATATTAGGAATAATTATGTGTTATAGTGACATAAACTTCAACGATAAAACAGTACTGATAACAGGCGGAGCGGGTTTTATAGGCAGTAATTTGGCTTTTTATTTTCAAGAGAACTATCCTGATTGCGAAGTGGTGATTTTTGACAAGTTTAGAAGTAGTGAAACATTTGACAATGGCAATCTTAAAAGCTTTGGTCATTTTAAAAATCTATTGGGTTTTAAAGGTATAGTTGTAAGCGGAGATATAACTGATAAAGAGGATTTGAAAAGATTAAATGAATATAAGTTTGATTATATTTTTCATGAGGCGGCCATCAGTGATACTACCGTGGGTGATCAAAAGATTATGATAGATACCAATGTAAATGCTTTTGTCGATCTGCTTGAAATGGCAAAACAGATGAAAGCCTCCATGGTATATGCAAGTTCCGCCGCCACTTATGGGGATAGCGATATTTTCAAAGTGGGGTATGAAAAGCCAAATAATGTGTACGGTTTTAGTAAGCTTATGATGGATAATATAGCTAAAAAATATATGCAAGGGAGTGATATCTCTATAGTCGGTTTAAGGTATTTTAATGTTTACGGTGAGAGAGAATTTTTTAAAAATAAAACAGCCTCTATGGTTTTACAATTTGGACTTCAACTATTAAGAGGAGAGAGTGCAAAACTTTTTGTGGGTAGTGACAAGATAAAGAGAGATTTTATCTATGTGGAGGATGTCATTCAAGCCAATATAAAAGCTTGTAAGTCAAGAAAAAATGGGATCTATAATGTCGGAACGGGAGAGGCAAGAAGTTTTCAAGATATAGTTGATACTTTAAAAAATGAGTTAAATATAAAAAAAGAAGATGTGTGTATACTAAATCCCTATGAAAAACAGTATCAATTTTTTACCGAAGCTGACATATCAGATACAAGAAAGTTTTTAGAATATAATCCTCGATTTAGTCTGGAAAAAGGTATAAGATCTTATATACCGGAAATTAAAAGAATATACAAACATGAACAAGCTTAAAAATTTTATCCCTCATATCTTGGTTGTCGGAGATTTGATGTGTGATCACTATCTTTTTGGTAAAGTTGATAGGATTTCTCCTGAGGCTCCGGTGCAAGTTGTTGAGGTTAAGAAAGAAAAGAGTCTTCTTGGTGGTGCAGGAAATGTTGTCAATAATCTTCTATCCCTTGGTGCAAAAGTTAGTGTAGCAAGTGTAATAGGCGATGATGAAAACGGTTTGTGGGTTAAGGAGAGATTGCAGAGTAAAGCTATAGATATCTCTCTTGTCTTAGAAGAGAAAGGAAGATATACCTCTAAAAAAACAAGAGTCATTTCTTCAAACCAACAGATAGTCAGATTTGATAAAGAGAGTAAAAATAGTATATTAAAAGATAGCGAAGATAAGATTGTCAGTAATTTAAAAGAAGATTATGATCTTATTTTACTGTCGGATTATGCAAAAGGTGTATTGACTGATAGGCTGACAAAAAAGATTATTTTTTTTGCGAATGAGAAAAATATCCCTGTTTTTATAGATCCTAAAGATAGAGATTATAGTAAATATAGTGGAGCCACTCTTGTAACACCAAACAAAAAAGAGGCAGAACTTGCGATAAACTTAGAGATAAAAGATGATATGTCTTTGAAAAAAGCCGGTTTTGAACTAAAAGAGAGATATGATCTAAAAAGTGTCATTATAACACTTGGTGAACAGGGTATGGCGATATTTGAGAATGATATGCTAAAGATACCGACGGTTGCAAAAGAGGTATATGATGTAACCGGTGCAGGTGATACCGTGCTTGCTACATTGGGATATGGAGTAGCTTGCGGACTTAGTTTGAGCGATGCTGCAAAACTTGCCAATCTTGCTGCGGGAGTAGTTGTAGGCAAGGTTGGAAGTGCTACGGCCACTTTGGCCGAAATTGAAGAGTATAAAAAATCTCTCCATAAAGAAAATAGTGAAGAGTTGATAAAGAGTTTTTCTGAGATAGAAAGTATAGTCAAATCATTAAAAGAGAAGAATAAAAAGATAATTTTTACAAATGGTTGTTTTGATATACTTCATTTAGGACATGTTAAATACCTTGAGGCTTCAAAAAAGATGGGTGATGTTTTGATAGTAGGGGTCAATAGCGACGAGTCTGTCAAAAGATTGAAAGGTAAAGATAGACCGATAAATCCGGAGTTTGATAGAGCATATCTTTTATCTGCTCTTGAATGTGTGGATTATACCGTGATTTTTGATGAGGACACTCCGTATGAGCTTATAAAGATAGTAAAACCTGATGCTTTAGTTAAAGGCGGAGACTATAGGTATAAAAATGTTGTCGGTAGCGATATAGCAAAAGAGGTTAGATTTGTGGATTTTGTTGAAGGAAAAAGTACAACTAAAGTTATAGGCAAGATAGGAAAAAATAGATGATACAGATGATAAATGAAGAGATATTGGGACATATTCAAACAGTACAAAAGACTTTAGATGAGCTTCAAAGCTATATTTATACGGCTTGTATTATATCTACTGAGTGTTTGAAAAACGGAGGAAAGATATTGCTTTTTGGTAATGGCGGAAGTGCGGCGGATGCTCAACATATCGCAGCAGAATTAACCGGAAGGTATAAAACGGAACGAAAAGGACTTCCGGCTATCGCTCTTACTACCGATACTTCGGCTTTGACAGCTATAGGAAACGACTTTGGTTATGATAAAATCTTTGAAAGACAGGTTGGAGCTTTGGCAAATAAAGGGGATGTGCTTATCGGTATATCCACAAGTGGTAATAGTGTAAATGTGATAAAAGCTTTATCTCTTGGAAAAGAGCTTGGTTGTAAAACTATAGGTCTTAGTGGCAGAGGTGGTGGAGAAATGAATAAAGTTTGCAATCTAAATATTATAGTTCCCTCAGACAATACCCCAAGAATTCAAGAGATGCACATCATGATAGGGCATATTATTTGCCAAGCGATAGACAATACTTTTCTATCTTAAAAAACCCTTAATAAAATTACCGATTCTAAAGCCAAAATATTTTAAAAGATCGTCTATGTGTCTTGCTCTCATCATTCTTTTTGAATAAATTTTAGCATTTGGAGTAAAGTCATATTCTTTTGAACTGTTTACAATTTCGCAGATCATATTTAAGAGATTATACTCATATATAACTCTTCTTCTTGCCTCTTTTACCGCTTCAAATCGTCTTTCGTACTCTCCCGGAGTTGAAATGATCTTTTTGATTTTTTCTATGGAGCCTTTAGGATCATCTATGTCGATAGTGATAAGGCTATCTTTTGGAAAGTAATCATAAACATTCGGGCATCCGCAATATATAGGAACACAAAAACCCAAAAAAGCATCAGCAAGTTTTTCACTCCACATATGCTTTTCTATATGATTTTCTATAACTACATGAAATTCATAATCATCTATGGCTTCATATTTTTTCTTTACAAATTCAAAACCTCTTCCATATCTATCAAGCTCTGGTATCTCTTGTTGCATAAGAAGTGTAAAATCGTATCTTTTTCTATGCATTGTGTGTCCCTCTTTTTTGTCGGAGCATATAGTGGAAATTTTTTTAGTTTTCGGTAAAAAATCATCTTTTACTATATCGTCAAAATGTTTTCCATATAGCCAATAAATCCCCGTTTGACTTCTTTTTGCATTTGGATGAGGTAAGACTTTTTCATTATGATTTGTTATGAGATATTTAAACTGTCCGGCATAACCTTTGCCATATCTTGCTATAGAGCTCGGTTCGCTCGTAACAAGTATAGTGTTTTCTTTCGGGCATTTTAAATGCTCTACTCCTCCAGGTAGCATATTTGGTATATTGTCAAATGCTACATACCAGTCGTACTCTTCGATGGTCGGATCATAAACAAATTTACAGTTTTTCCATATATTTTCATTATGCGGAGAGAGGTAAATATATAAAGATATTGCTTGTTTAGTAGAGCCTCTTGTTACGAATTTGATTATTTTATAGTTTTGCATTTTTTTCTCCCATATGTTTAAAATTTGGCAATGATATATCTTTTTTTGAAAGTATTAGTTTGCTTTTAGGCAATTTCCAATCTATAAAAAGTTTTTCATCATTAAATACTATGCCTCTTTCATGTTCTTTGGAGTAATAGTTGTCAACTTTATAAGAGAGTATGCACTCTTCACTAAGTACAACAAATCCGTGAGCAAATCCTTTTGGAATAAGAAGCTGTTTTTTATTGTTTTCATTTAGTTCTACAGATATATGCTTCCCATAGGTAGGAGAATTTTTCCTTATATCTACTGCTACATCAAGAACTTTTCCTTTTATAACTCTAACAAGTTTTGTTTGAGCATATGGCTCTATTTGATAGTGAAGACCTCTTAAAACCCCATAGGATGATTTTGATTCATTATCTTGACAAAAATTTAATTTGTATCCTAAAAATTTTTCCAATTCATCTTGTCTAAAAGATTCAAAAAAATATCCTCTTTCATCGTAAAAGATTTTTGGTTTGATTATAATAACACCATCAATATTTGTTGTTTCAAATTCCATATATTTTCCCCTGTTTAGCTCTATTGATTAGATATTGACCATATTGATTTTTGCTTAGAGGTTTTGCAAGATCCAAAAGAGTTTCTTTTGGTATATATCCCATTTCATAAGCTATCTCTTCAATACATGCGATTTTTAAGCCCTGTCTTTTTTCTATGGTTTGTATAAAAAGACTTGCTTCAAGTAAACTTTCATGGGTGCCTGTATCGAGCCAAGCATATCCTCTACCCATTAATTTTATTTGTAATCTTTTTTCATTTAGATATAGTTCGTTTAAGGTTGTTATCTCAAGTTCTCCCCTTTGGCTTGGTTTTATCTTTTTTGCTTTTTGTATAACATCGTTAGGATAGTAGTATAATCCTACTATGGCATAGTTGCTTTTTGGATTTTTAGGTTTTTCTTCTATGTTTAATACATTTCTGTATTTATCAAACTCTACAACTCCGTATCTTTGGGGATCTTTAACATAGTATCCAAATATGACAGCTTTTTTTTGATTTTGCACATCTTTTACTGATTGTAAAAGCAAAGAGGTTAATCCATGTCCATAAAATATATTGTCCCCAAGTACTAAACTGACATCATCTTTTCCGATAAATTCTTCTCCTATGATAAAAGCTTCTGCTATGCCGTTTGGTCGATGTTGTTCTTTATAAGATATATTTAATCCTATTTTTTTACCATTGCCTAAAAGATGCTTAAATCGAGGTATGTCTATCGGGGTAGATATGATTAGTATCTCTTTTATTCCGGATAGCATCAAAACCGATAAAGGATAATATATCATAGGTTTGTCATAGATGGGTACTAATTGTTTGCTTATACTTTTTGTAATCGGATAAAGTCTTGTTCCGCTTCCTCCGGCTAAGATAATACCTTTCAATTTGTGTCCTTATTGTAAAATTTTTCTATAAAATCATCTATTTTATTGCTTAAAATAAGATCGAAATTTTCCTCTATCTTTTTTATATCCCAATCCCACCATTTGATTTTTAATAATTTGTCTATTTGTTTTTGATTAAATCTAAATTTTATATGTTTTGCAGGGTTTCCGGCAACTATTTCATAGGGTTTGACATCTTTTGTAACTACTGCTCTTGCACCTATGACTGCTCCGTCACCGATGGTAACTCCAGATAGTATAAAGGCACCATCCCCTATCCATACATCGTTCCCTACAATTACCTTTCCTTTAGTGGTAGAACACTCTTTGCATTTAAATTTTGCACTAAAATGGTATGAACTAACCCAATCATAGTGATGTTCAGCTCCAGCATAAAATTTTACATTTGCAGCGATTGAGCAGAATTTGCCTATAGAAAGCATTCCTTTTTCCGCTATTACTGCAGGTTTTCCATAGGTATATTCTCCAATGTCGAAATTTTTATACTTTTTATTATCTTTCATATAATAAGGATGCTTTTTTTCTTTAATATATCTTTTTAATTTTTTAAACATAATTTATCCTCTAAAGCCACATAAAGTTAAAATTTCTTTTGTTCTATTTCTATAAGAATATCCACTTTTTTCTGCTCTAATTTTACCATTTTTTGCTATTTTTTGAGCAAAATGCTTATCTTTTAATACCTTGTCAGATAACTCTTGTAGTTCATCCGGATTTTTATAAACCAATATCTCTTTATTAGGCTCAAAACACAACTCTATATCTTTTACATTATCATTTAAAAGGCAACTTCCGCAAGCTATAGCTTCAAAAGTTCTCATATTGACCATATTGATAATATTATTTTTTTGTGCAACATTTAAAGTTGCAATCGTCGAATTATAAATTTGTACCACTTTTTTTTGAGATATTTTTTTATTTGATATATTCCATTTATTTGATTTTGTATTCAAGTTATTCCATTTTGCTCCGTAAATTTCTAAATGTTGATTTTTTAAATATGAAAATATTTCATCTCTTTCTTTGGTATATGAACCGACAAAATTTATCGACATTTTCCTATCGATATTTAAATCTTTGTGCAGGTTTTCATCATAGCCGAATTGTAAAAAATGTCTATTTTCAAATCCTATATCTTGTGCAATTTGCATAAAAGCAGAATCGCTAAGAAATAGATGATCTAAGCTATCTATGTATATTTTTTTATCATTGTTAAATCTATCTCCAACCCAACCGGCCGTTACGATATGTTTTTCTTTGCAAAAATTAAGCAAAGTAACATTTGTAAAGAATAAACCTATAAAAAATACCATATCCGGTTTAAAAGTTTTTATCTTTTTATTTAACCAATCAAGCTGTAGTAAAATTTCTCCATTTTTATCTTTTTTTAATTTTAATATAGCTTTTTTAATAGAACTTTTTATTGGCAATATATTTGTAAAAAAACTATCCACAATGCAGTCATTTTGACGAAAACCATTTATCGTATGTTCTATCCATCCAAGATGATTTTTTTTACCTATGACTAAAATTTTAGTTTTTCTTGTCACTTTAACTTCTTGATTTGTTTTTTCATTTTTTTGATATAGTTATCTATATTTTTTTCAGTTAGTATTATACCAAAATCTATATTTTTGCCATTTATTTTTTCTGCTATCAGATTGCCAAGAGCGGGTTTCATATGGTTTGAGTCAAAAAAATTATTATGATTTTTTGTGTATTTATCTATAATCATAAAATTATAAACTTTTTTATACACAAAAACCAATTCTCTTAGCCACTTAAAATAATATTTAAAAAGTTTCTCTTTTTTGTAAATGGAAAGCTGATCTATGGTAACGGGTGTAGTAAAGATAATAAATTTGCTTTTAGAAAACTCCCTTCTTAATTTTTTCCAATATTCTATCAAGCTGTCGTCATATTGGTAATTTTTTATTTTTTTAAGAGTTTTTTTGATCTTTTTTTCTAAATCTTTGGTCGGTTTTGGATATTTGATATTGTTTCTTGTGTAATATGCATGAGTTATTTTAAAATTTTGTTTTATATTTTTTATTGAGTATCTCAAAATATCGTAATTATAAAGTAATTTATATCTATAAAATTTGGAACTACTTTTTTGTAAAAAGTTTTGTTTGGAATGTTTATTGGTTTGCTTATTGGTTCCGAAAAAATCAACTCCAAGGATAATTTTTTTTGGATTTTTTTGTGTAAGTTTGGCAAAAGTTTTGATAAAGTATTCATATTCATAGGGATACATACCGTTAGAGGCATAATTAAAAAGATTGAAATTAAAGTTATATTGATTTATAAAAGTTGTTCTACTGCTACCAAGCATAACACTTTCAAATTGATTGTTTATAAAATATAAAAAATTAGTTTTTTGCTCTCTTTCATTAAAGTCTATCTGTTTATTGTTTAAAAAGTTTGAGTGGTTAAATGTCCAATATGGATCTATATAAAAATTTAGCATTGCTATAAGATTTATTGCTACAAGGGTTACTGTTGTAAAAAAAATAACATATTTTTTTGGATTCATTTGTTATCTCTTTGAAAAGTTAATAACATCGCTATAGCCTTTTAAAAATTAAAATATAAAAACTCAGAAACATGTTGAAGTCTCAATATGCTAATTATCAATACAACTATACCGGCAATAAGAGTTTTATATGATAATTTATATATATTTATTACTTCAATTGTATTTTTGGATACTACACAAAAAATAATCAATAGAGCAAATTTCCATAAATAATCTCTATCAAAATAAACACTCTCCGTATATACTATCCCATTAACTCCAGCCATTCCCTTAAGTACTTTTATAGCATCCGCCCAGTCTTTAGCCCTGAAAAAAACCCAACCTATATTTACAAAGTTAAAAGTTAAAAACCAAGCTAAAAATTTATTCATCTTGAAACCCATACTTTTCCAAATTCTTTGGATAGACAGAGCTATGCCATGTAAGAATCCCCAAAATACAAATGTCCATCCCGCTCCATGCCATATGCCTCCAAGTAAAAAAGTTACCATTATATTTCTATATACTTTTAATTTATCTACTCTATTTCCTCCAAGAGGTATGTATATATAATCTCTTAAAAATCTAGTTAATGTTATATGCCATCTTCTCCAAAAATCTTGAATAGATATGGCTTTGTATGGAGAGTTGAAATTGATAGGAAGTTTTATATTGAAAAGTAGTGCCGCTCCTATAGCCATATCGGTATAACCGCTAAAATCAAAATATAGTTGAAAAGTGTATGCCAATGAGGTTGACCAAGCTTCAAAAAAGTTTAATGTAGTAGCTGTATCAAAACCGGCATTTGCCCATTTTGCAAGATAATCTGCAATCATAACCTTTTTAAAAAGACCTGTAGAAAATATAAAAAGTCCATAGCCTATATTTTTATAATTAACAGCCTTATTTCTAATCTTTGCAAATTGAGGCATCATCTCTTTGTGATGCACTATAGGACCTGCTATGAGTTGAGGAAAAAAAGTAACAAAAAGTGCATAGTTTAGGAAATTATACTCTTTCGTTTCTCCTTTGTAGCTATCTACGAGGTATGCTATTTGTTGAAATGTAAAAAAAGATATTGCCAGAGGTAAAGTTAGATGTAGCAAAGGATAGTGAGTATGAAATATAGTGTTGATATTGTCTAAGAAAAAATCACTATATTTATAGTATCCAAGTAGAGATAAATTTGCAATAATGCCTATCGTTAAAACTAATTTATTGCCAATTTTTTTATTTTTGTTTATGTTTTTGCCTATGATATAATTAAAAATCATAGAGATTAAAATCAGGGGAAGATATGATATATTCCACCAGCTATAAAAAAAGAGAGAAGCAAAAACTAAAAAACCTTTTGATGCAATAACTAATCTTTTTTTATTAAGAAAAAAGTATATAAAAAACACTAATGGCAGAAAGAAAAATATATATGTATAACTGTTAAAAAGCATATTTATATTTCTTTAAATACCATTTTATAGTTTTGAGAATGCCAGATTCAAAATTCTCATTTGCCCTCCAGCCAAGCTCATTTTCTATTTTACTTGCATCAATCGCATATCTTTTATCGTGTCCCGGTCTATCTTTTACGAATGTTATCAAATCTTTATAATCTCCATCTTTTCTTGAATGAAGTTCATTTAAAATCTCACAGATTTTATCGGCTATATAGATATTTGTTCTTTCATTTCTTCCGCCTATGTTATAAGTTTCCCCAGCTTTTCCTTTATGATATGTGAGATCAATTCCATTGCAATGATCAAGTACATACAACCAATCTCTTATATTTTTTCCATCTCCGTAGATCGGAATAGGATTACCATTTAGAGCATTTCTTATGATTGTTGGTATTAGTTTTTCATCATGTTGTTTCGGTCCGTAATTGTTCGAGCAGTTTGTAATAATCGTATTTATACCATATGTATGATGATAACTTCTAACTATCATATCACTACTTGCTTTGCTGGCACTGTATGGGGAATTGGGAGCATAAGGTGTTTTTTCTGTAAATAATACATTTGGATCTTCTGGAAGAGTTCCATATACTTCATCAGTTGAAATATGGAGAAATCTGCATTTTTTGTATTCATCTTTATATTTAAAAGGAGCTTTCATCCAATAGTTTTTTGCTATATCTATCAAGGTATAAGTTCCATTTACATTTGTTTTTATAAATACTTCGGGATTTTTAATAGAGTTATCCACATGGCTTTCAGCCGCAAAGTGTATCACTCCTTTTATATTAAACTCTTCAAATATATACTCTACTAACTCACGGTTGCAAATATTACCTTTTATGAATTTGTATCTTAGATTGTTTTGAACTTCTTTTAAATTGTTCAAGTTTCCGGCATATGTGAGCAAATCTAAATTAACTATATTATAATCGGGATATTTTTCTAAAAAGTAAGGAATAAAATTGCTTCCTATAAATCCTGCCCCTCCGGTTATAAGTACAGTGATCATATATTCTCCATATAATAATATTTCATAGTTTCAAAAATCTTTTTTTTAAATTCTTGCATATTTTTTGGATTTTTATTTTTTTTGATATATTCTTTGCATTGACAAATCCATTTTGCAACTTCTCCTAAAGTTGTTTGATAAATGATAGACGGTTGTTTAAAAAAAATGCCATTTTTATTAGTTTTGAGATCATGCATAAAATCTTTTATCAAATCATTTATATATGTATAACTTATATTGATATTTTCATCATAAATCACCATCTCTTTCTCTTTTATACAGTTATGCATCCAAGTTGTAATAACCGAATTGTGATTTGGCTTACATCCTTTGCCAAAAAGGTGAGGTAAATGATAAATTATTACACTATTTCCGCTTTTTTTTGCATATTTTTCCAATAATATTTCTGCTTCTTTTTTGCTTTTGCCATAACTGTTTTTTTGAAATTTAGCATGTATGGAAGAGGAGAATATAATGGGAATATCTTTTTTTAGTTTTTTAATTATTTTAACAATTTCTTCCGTTAAGCCTTTGTTGCTTGTAAAAAAATCTTTATCACTGCAAGATGGTTTTACTTCACCTGCAAAGTGATATATAATATCACTATTTTTGATATGTTTTTCTAAAGTTTCAAGAGAATCATGCCTGTTAAATTCATAAACTATAAATTGATCTTTTATCAATCTTTTTTTTAAGCTACCTCCTACAAATCCTCTTGAACCAGTTATAAGTACTTTCATCTACAATCCTAAATATCCGAGAATTTTTTTAAAATATTTGGGCTATATATAATTTTATTAAATATTTTTTACTATATTTTCTCTTTTTTAATTTTTAAGATAGTATTTATGGGTTATTTGCAAATTACTAAAAATAACTCATAATTTAAGTTAAATTAATTTAAAAAACTAATCCCTGCTTTTTGATATGATTTTTATTACAAAATACCCAATCTATCTTATAATAATATATTGTACCAAAATTATCTTCCAATTTATCTAAAATGATGGGGTAAACTTTATCTCGATCACAAAAGTCAAGACAATTTCTGATTTTGTTTATAAGAAAATATAAAAAAAGCAAATAGCACCAAAGAAGATAGAGGAATTATACCTTTTATAACACTTTGATCAAATTGTGTTATAACTAAAAAAGCAAAAAATAGAGATAGTTGGATAGCTGATTGATTAAGAAGAATTCTTTTAAAAATATTCCATAACAAAAATGTATAAGCAATTAAGCCAAATAGTCCAAGAAATAAAAATATCTCAAGTATACTGTTGTGGACACCACTATGATGTATACCCCCGATTTTTATTTGTCCCAAGGTACTTGCAAATGTCATCAGTCCATGTCCTAAAAGAATTCTCTCTTTTGCCAAGTTGATAGTGTGTGTCCAGATTGCAAATCTATGAGAACTATTGGCATTAATTAGGCTATTAAATCTTGATAACAGGTGTTCATTGTCTAAAAAAACAATTATAACTAATGCTAAGATTGAGATTAATGCACCAATATGGTACCTATTTAGTTTTTTATAATTTTGAACAAGTAAAACAACAAGAAATGTTAGAAAAAATAACCATGATGCTCTCGAATATGAAAATAATAAATTAAATATAAAAATTGTAAAAGCACTACAAAGAAAGAAAATTTCCATTTTTTTTAATTCAAATTTTTTGTAATAAAAAACTAAACCAAAACTGATGCTAGCACCAATTGCCATAAACATTCCAAATGGATTTCTATGAAAAACTGCTCCCGTTAAACCTGTTGCCGTTGAGCTAACATGATGTTTGATAAAATCATAATGAAAAATAGCTTGATAAATGCCATCTGTTGCTTGAAGAAGTAAAGAAGACAGGATGGAGATTAAGATAAATTTTTTTGAAAAAAACTTTTCCTTATATAAAAAAGACAATATTAAAAAGATAAATAGATATCTAAACATATAGTTAAATTCTGTATGCCAAGATAATAAGTTTGAAAGCGGACTTGATATGTTTGAAATCGTCATACTTATAATGATTAGTAAAAATGCAATAAGAATATTTTTATAAGTATAAAGCATTTCCTTGAACTTATAAATTCTATTATTTCTAAATAAATGTACTAAAAATATAATAACCATAAAAACATAACTTAACGGATAAAAAAATGTTTTCATAGGAATAAAAATTATCCATATAAAAAGAAAGATTTTAAAGAGTGTAGGTAAAATATACATTATATTATGCTTTTTGAAATATAGTTTTAATTATGTTGTTTGCAATAATTTTTTCATTAAAGCAAGTATGTGCCTTTTCCCAGCCTTTTTTTGCTATTTTTATTCTCTCTTTAGGATGAGATAGATAGTAATTAACTTTTTGCTTAAAATCTTTATTGTCTGAAAAGTAAACTATTTCATTATCGGTAAAAATTTTATTTAAGTTTGGTATTTTTGGAGAAAAAACCAATACCCCATTTGCCATTAAATGTATAATTCTATCTGAAGAGTACATGCTAATCTTATTGTTTCTGCTATAATTTATGCCTATTTTAGAAGAAGAGATGGTATCAAAATAATCACTTCCGCTTATAATACTCATTTTATCTAAACCAAATAATCCAAGATTTAAATCAGGAAAAGCTTTTTTTATAAAATTTATAAAATTTTCTCGTTCTTTGTCATATCTACCTATAAATAATAGATCGTATTTATAATTTTTTTGCTCATAAGCTTTAAAAGTATCTATAGAACTATCACAAAAGTTTGGCAAATATTCGCATTTATTGATAATATTTTCTTTTATATTTATTCTTTTTAGTTCATTAGGATCGCTGGTAATAAAAAAATTATCTATAATTTCCAATCTTGAGGATATGTTTTTTAAATTAAATACCCAATCAACCCACCACATTGCTATTTTTATATTTGGTTGTATTTCTTTGATTTTTAAAATAGTTTCATCTTTTATGAGTTCACTATGTCCTAAAAGAAGTAAATCAGGTTTTATATTTGATATAGTTTTTATTAAAGCTTTATTCAATGGAGTAATGCCAAATTTTTTGCTTTTAAATATAGTGGCAAATTTGGCAATATTTCTATAACTAAAATTATAAACAAAATGTCCGTTTCTGATGAAACCGTTACTCATTTTTCTATCAATTGAATAATAAACCGATCCATTTTTGGATTCGCTAAAATTTGCACAATGAACTATTTTCATTTAATATCTTCTATTTTATTTACTAAAAAAAGTACCTGTTTTACTGTTATGTCTTCCATGCATTCATGTTGTGTAGGGCATACTGTCTTATAACATGGATGGCATTTTATTGATTCTGAGGGTTTGATATACATATGTACTCCTTTGTAATTTTGAAAACTGACACAATGCTTTATGTCAGTAGATCCAAAGATTGTTATAGTAGATGTTCCTACTCCAGCAGCGATATGAGAAGGTCCGCTGTCATTTCCTATATATAAATCTGCTATTTTTAGTACATTTTTTAAATCATTTAAGTCTGTTTTGTCCACATAACTTATAATGTAATCTTTGCAATCCTCAAGTATAAATGCTTCATCCTCTTTTTCAAGTTTACTTCCTATCAATACTATTCCGAATTGATTTTTAAGTTCCAATATAAGATCTCTATATTTTTCTTTTCCCCATTTTTTACTTTTCCATTTTTTACTTGATCCGGTAGATATAGCAATGATTTTCTTATCTTTAAATTTAGAATAAATATCTTTTTTGATGTTTGTGTTTTCTTTAAAAGGAAGATTTACTAAAGAATTTTTTTTAAAATAATCATATATGATGTTTTCTTCTATATCACAAGATATAAGTAGTTCTTCTTTTGTTTTAGAATGAGTTTTAATTTTAAATATTTTTTGAATTAAATTAAATGATTTATTTACCGTTTTGTTTTTGTTAACAAAAAGATTTATATAGTGAGATGGCTTGTTGCATTGTAAATTAATAACTAAATCAAACCTTTTTTTTGGAATTGATTTAATCGTATCAAAAAGACTTTTATGGATTATATACTCATCAAAATAATTACTATCTCCATACAATCCTTTTCCTATGTTGGTGGTTATAAAAGTTATATTTGCTTCTTTGTAAAAATATCTTATAGCTCTAAAAGTTGGCTCAAGTGTTACTAAATCACCAAGGGAGCTGAAACGAATGATAAGTATGTTTTTCATAAATATTGCCTTAAAAAATCTACTATTTTTTCACTTGCCCTACCGTCTCCGTAAGGATTGTGAGCCTGACTCATCTTTTCATACTCTTGTTTTTGATTTATGAGCTTTTGTGTCTCTTTTGCTATCTTATTTTTATCCGTTCCTACAAGCTTTACAGTTCCAGCTTCCAAAGCTTCGGGTCTTTCGGTGGTATTTCTCATAACAAGTACCGGTTTGCCAAGAGAGGGAGCTTCTTCTTGTACTCCTCCGCTATCGGTGATGATAAGGTATGATCTGTCCATAAGATAGACAAACTCTTCATATCCAAGCGGTTCTATAAGGTAAATATTGTTGATATTTTTCAATATCGATTTTACCGGTTTTTGCACATTTGGATTTAGATGAACGGGATATATGATACTGAAATTTGGATTTTTTAGTGCTATCTCTTTCAAAGCTTCACATATATTGATAAATCCCTCTCCAAAGTTTTCTCTTCTGTGACCGGTAACCAAGATAACCTTGTGATCATCTTTGAGTGTTAAGTTTTGAGTTTTGAGTGTTGAGTTAATTTTGTTTTCTAATTCTCTGTTTGACTTGATTTTATCAAGAGCTAAAAATAGTGCATCTATAACGGTATTGCTGGTTATTATTATATTTTCCTCTTTTTTGTTTTCTTTTAAGAGATTTTTTTTGCTTGTAAGAGTGGGGGCAAAGTGATAGTTTGATAGAATGCCTGTTATTTGTCTGTTTGCCTCTTCCGGCCAAGGATTATATATATCCCAAGTTCTAAGTCCGGCTTCAATATGTCCAACTTTTATCTTTTGATAAAATGCCGCTAAACTTGCCGTGCTTGTTGTCGTGGTGTCTCCATGGACTAAAACTATATCGGGTTTAAACTCTTCTAATACTTTTTTTATATCTTGCAAAATATTTATCGTAATATCGTAAAGATCTTGCCCCTGTTTCATAATGTTTAGATCATAGTCCGGTTTTATCTCAAAAAGCTCTAAAACTTGATCCAGCATCTCTCTGTGCTGAGCGGTAACACATACTTTAGTATTAAATATTGTTGGATATTTTTTAAGCTCTTTGATAACAGGTGCCATTTTTATCGCTTCCGGACGAGTACCGAAAACTACTAAAATGCTCTTCACAAAATTTCCTTATAAGCTTCCAAAGTTTTTTTAGCGATTATATCCCAACTAAACTCATTTTTTACTTTTTCATAAGAGTTTTTGCCCATAACTTTTAAATCCTTACCAAGTAAAATATCTATCTTATCTGCCAAATCTTTCTCATCCTCTTTTTTACATAAAAATCCGTTTTTCCCATCTTCTATAAGATCAGGAATACCTCCGGTAATAGTCCCCACCAAAGGTAAAGATGCCGCCATAGCTTCAAGTCCGCTTATACTTGTAGCTTCCATGATGGAAGGAAGTATGGAAAAGTCGGCTGCACTATAGTATGGAATGATTTCATCATGTTTTTTGGAGCCAAGAAGTATATATCTATCTTCAAAATTTTTGGATAATTCCTCTTTTATCTTTGCAAAGTCTTCCCCGTCGCCTATAAAAAGAAGTTTTGCTTTTTTGTTTTTTATATATTTTGTTGCTTTTGCAAGGTATAATACTCCATTTTTCCAAACCATTCTTCTTGTTACAATGCCTACTATTTCATCATCTTTGATATTGAGTTTTTTTCTTAAAATAGCTCTTTTTTCTATATCTTTTTTATATTTGTCTATCTCTACACCGTTTGGGATATATCTCTTTTTTGCATGGATTTTAAAAGGAGTTTCTAAAAGCTCTTTGCTTGGAGCTAAAAAAAGATCAGGCTTTTGAAAAAGTTTTTTCATTAAAGCTACCCTATATCCGCCTTTTTTAATCCTTTTTAGATATCCGGAGGTGTGATTGGTATATACCAAGGGAGTATTTTTTATATCAAAAAACTCCAAAGGTCTCATCCCGTGAATATGGATAATGTCAAAGTTTTCTTTTTTGTTTAACTCTTTTGCAAAACTGTTTATCTGCATCCCGTATATAAATCCTATATATTTCAAATCAAATCTATATATTTTAAGTCCCTCAATCTCTTCATATCTTTTTTGTTTTTTATCTACTCTTTTGGTTGCTATACTGACACTGTTGCCAAGTTTTAAAAGAGCTTTGGAGAGTTCATAAACATGTGCAGATATGCCTCCGACAGTAGGAGGAAAATCTAAACTTATCATCAAAATTTTTAAATGCAATTTTTATATGTCCTTATCTTTTTTTACAACTTTTCAAGTTCTTTTACAACAAAATCAAGATAGTGATTGTCCTCTATAAAAGCTTCTATTAACTCTTGTTTTGTTTTTGGCTCTATGTTTTTTATAAGTTCTAAAATAATTTTTATAAAATCATTTAAATCTTTATGTATAAGGTTCCAAATTCTATCTTTATCTATTCCAAAATATTCATGGGCAATATAATTTCTAAAATCCACAACTATTTGATACTCTTTTTCTATGAGTTTGTCTCGAAGCAGATATTTACTCGCTTCTCCTATGATCTCAAACTCTCTTATAATTGTATCCCATGAGCGAAAATCATAAAGTAGGTCTTGGATGTTGTCAAAATCTTTTACTACCTCTTTTATCTTTAGACTTGCTATATAGATGTCAAATACAAACATACCTATAGGTCTATCTATTTTATTTATATCAAACATAGATAAAATCCTTTTTTATTCTGTTTTTTATAAAAGTTTTCATACTGTTAAAATCTCCAATATCAACACTTTTATTTAGTCTGTCCTCTAAAAAACTTTTAGCCCTTAAAAGCAAAAAAAAGCTTTTTTTGTTATCTTTTAGTATGGCGATATCCACATCACTATCTTCTGTGTCGCAGCCTTTGGCAACACTGCCGAAAACCGCAAACTCTTCTATGCCGTATCTCTCTTTTAGTATCGGTTTTAACTCTCTGAGTTTTTCTATGATCTCTTTATTCATGATCTCTTCTCCAAAATGAGATTTTTATACACCTCTACCGTTTTTTCTACCATATTTTCAAGCGAAAAGTTCTCTTTTATATACTCAAATCCGTCAAATTTCAACTCTTTTGCTTTTATGATTTTTTCTGCCAACTCTTTGTGATCTCCTATGCTAAAAAAGTATCCGTTTTTATTTTTTTGTATTATATCTAAAACTCCGCCATGATTGGTAGCAATGACGGGAGTGTTTAGTGCCAAAGCTTCGGCTACACTTCTTCCGAAACTTTCGGGTTTTTTCGAGCCGCTTACCACCACATCGCTTATATGGTATATTTCCGCTACTTTTGAGATGCTTCCTGTAAAGATGATATTTGCCTTTAACTCTTTTGAGAGATTTTTCAGAGAGTTAAAATACTCCTTTTTATCCTCTCTTGCTCCGCCTACTACCAAACCTTTTATAGAGGAATAATCTTTTTGAAGCAATGATATAGCTTTTATGAAAGTTTCGATATCTTTTAGCTGAGTTATTCTACCCACCGTAGAGACCGTGAAACTGTCTTTTAAGCCGTATTTATCTATAAATTTATCCATAAAGGCAATATCAATATTTTTAGGATTGAATTTTTTTAGATCCACTCCTCTTGGTATAACGGTTATCTTTTGTTCGGGTGTGTCGTAGTGTTTTTGTATATACTCTTTTATGGCGGTGCTGACACATATCACTTTGTCGGCTTTTGTCATAATTTTGCTATAAAAACTCACACTGTTAAAGCCGTGAACGGTGGATACAATAGGGATATGTAAACTATTGTTTGCAAAGTGGGTCAGCCATGCCGGAACTCTGCTTCTGACATGTAAAATATCGGGCTTTATCTCTTTTAAGATTTTTCTCAAACCCATCGCTCTATACGGAGCATTTAGGGGATTTTTGCTACAAATATCATATTTTATATGTTTTGCTCCATCGTTTTCTATCTCTTTTGCCAATTTTCCGCCGTTACTTATGACTATGGAGCTAAATCCTCTTTTTATCAGCTCTCTTGAGAGTTCCACAACTCCTCTCTCGACTCCGCCTTCATTGAGTTCGGGTAAAAGTTGCACCACTTTCATAGATTGATCCTCTCAAGATATGGCTTGTAGTCGAATTTGCCCTTTAACTGCTCTACATTTTTAGCAAGTTTGTGATATTTGGTATCTTTTATTTTACTTTCAAGCTCTATAATGTGAAGGTTTGCACTGCTGTTTGCTTTTATCTCGCTAAGCATAGAGGTGGAATCCATAGTAACATATATGTCTCTGCAACTCTTTAAAAAGTAGGGTATCGGGTTGATGTCGGGAGTTTTAGAATATATAATCTTGTAGTCAAAATCATAGCTTTCTATAAGCTCTTCTATCTCTTTTGGAGTTCTTCGGGAAGTAGTTACGAACTTTTTTTTATGAGGAAACTTTGTAAATATCTCATCCAAAACCCTTTTTATATCATCTTTTTGCATGGAAAATATCTTATTATCTCCTCCTATGACAATCCCTATGCCATCTTTTGTGTCTATTTTGTTATCGGTTTTGTCATCTATGTATGATAGATTGACGGGTATGGTTATGATATTGTTTAGATTTGGCGGATTGTCGTGGCTTTGGGCTACGATATAGTCGAAGTCTTTGTATCTAAAACCTTTTGGTAGCATTATGGCTACCGATTTGACTTTTAGTTTTTTTGATAAAGCTTTGTTTAGATAGTAGGTGGCCGAACCAGCAGATACAACGGCTTTATACCTCTTTTTTGGGATTTTCGGTAGTAAAAAAGAGGGGTAAAATCGTAAAAAATCAAAAATATATGTTAAAAACTTATAATTGTTTTTGATATCGACAATGTCATAATCCAACCCTTTTAATTTGCAAAATGCAATAGATTGGTTTAGGTGACCCGCTTTTTGATCGCTTAAAATAAGAGTTTTCAAATAGCCAATCTCCAGCGATTGTGCATCCAAAACCACTGCTCGGGATATTTTCTTATAACGGTTTCTAAAATATCGTTATATTTTTGAGTCATTTTGGCTATTTTATCCTTTTCGTTTTCGCACTCATCGGCTATATACTCCACAGGCTCGAAAATCTCTATTTTATATTTTCCATCTTTTTCTCTTATGGCAAATGTGGGTATGATGAGGGGATTGTATTTTAGCTTTAAAAAGGCTATCGTGCTTACCGTATCGGCGGGATGAGAAAAAAAGTTTACTTTGATACTACTGCTTCCGCCTGCTTTTTGATCCGCCATAAATCCTATATTTTTTGATCTTTTAAGAGTTTTTACCATGGAGATGAGAGCATTTTTTTTATATACATTTTTATTGCCATATTTTTCTCTAAACGGGGTTGTAAAATGGTTTTCTATCAGTTCGTTGTTGCCTTTTCTGCCTATCACTATCATAGGATAGCCGTTTTTTGCCAAAAAGTGAGCCATCAATTCCCAATTGCCAAAATGTCCGGTTACAAATATGATGCCTCTATCAAGCTCTAAATTATCAAGTTTTTTCATGACTTCATCTTTGTTCGTTATCATACTGTCCAAATCTAATTTGTCATTTATCATAAATAGTATTTCGCTTACCGTGATAGCTACATTTTCATAGGCTTGTACGGCAAGTTTTCGTATCTCTTTGTCATCCTTCTCTTTAAATGCAAGAGAGAGATTTTTTAGAGTTAGTTCTCTTCTTCTTTTTTCAAAATTAAATATAGTTCTTGAGATAAATTTCATAAGCGAATATGCAAAGTTTTGAGGTAGCAAATTGGCTACATACACAAGAAATTTGACGGCAAAATACTCTAATTTATCTTTCATAGGTTAACTAATCTCACTTTTACCCTTTTTTAGATACAATTATATCAAATTTAGCCAAAAAGAAGATAAATGATATGTGTATTTGATTGTGAAACTATTCCTGATGTTGAGCTTGTCAAGAGTGAATTTGCTCTTGAGGGCGATTCTTTGGAAATTACCAACGAAGCTTTTAGATTGCAAGAGGAAAAAAGCGGATACTCGTTTTTGCCTATCCCTTTTCATCAAGTAGTTGCTATATCCGCCGTTATTTGCGATGATTTCGGTAAGTTTCAAAAAGTTAGCTCCATAGAGGGGGAGAGCGAAAAGCAGATGATAGAGAATTTTCTAAATTTTATAGATAAAAAAGAGCCTAAGCTTGTTAGTTTCAACGGCAGGGCTTTTGATATGCCGATGCTTATGATAAGAGCTATGAAATACAATCTCTCCTGCTTTGCATATTTTGAAAAAGACAATCGCGATACAAATAAAAGCAAATGGGACAATTACCGCTCAAGATATAGCGATAGATTTCATGTCGATTTGATGGATCATATAGGGGAGTTCGGAGCGGTTAGGGGCTTAAAGCTTGATCTATTATGTAAAATGGCGGGACTTCCCGGAAAATATGATGTGCATGGCGATGAGGTAAGTGAGCTTTACTATACAAATGAGCTTAAAAAGATAAAGGAGTATTGCGAAAGCGATGTTTTAAACACCTATTGGCTATATCTAAAGTATGAGCTTTTAAAAGGCAATATAACCAAAGAGGAGTATTTTGATAATCTTATGATTTTTAAAGAAGCTTTGAATGATAAAAAGTCGTATGCTAAAGTGTTTAAAGAGTATTTGGATAGGGAGATGGGTTTGTGAAGACAGGTATAGTCGATTATAATATGGGCAACTTAAGCAGTGTGAAAAATGCTTTTTTAAAATATGGGATAGAGGTGCAAGTTGAAGGAGATGCGAACAGTTTAAAAGAGTTTGATAAGCTTATACTTCCCGGAGTAGGAGCTTTCGGGGATGCTATGGAGCATCTAAAAGAGAGAGGGCTTGACGAGGCGGTAAAGGAGTTTGCCAAAAGTGGCAAACCTCTGCTTGGGATTTGTCTTGGCATGCAACTTCTTTTTGATAAAAGCGAAGAGTTTGGTTCTCATTTGGGGCTTGGTTTGGTACCCGGGGAGGTAAGATTTTTTGATAAATCAAAGTTTCAAAAAAGGCTTAAGATACCCCACATGGGATGGAATAAACTTTTTAAACAAAAAAACTCTCCTCTTTTGAAAGGTTTGGAAGAGAGTTTTTATCTATATTTCGTCCACTCTTATCATGCCGTTTGCGATGATAGATATGCCATAGGTAAAACTTTTTACGGATATGAGTTTGCAAGTGCAGTACAAAAAGAGAATGTTTACGGTTTTCAACCACATCCCGAAAAGTCACATAACAATGGACTAAAAATCATAGAAAATTTTATAAAGGAAGTATAGTGGATATTTTACCCGCCATTGATTTAAAAGATGGAAAAGCCGTGAGGCTCAGCAAAGGTCTTATGGATAGTGCAAAGATATATAGCGACGAGCCTTGGGAGGTAGCAAAAAGCTTTGAAGAGATGGGAAGTAGATGGGTTCATCTTGTGGATCTAAACGGAGCTTTTGCGGGAGAGCCTAAAAATTTGGAGCAAATTAAAAAAATACGAAAAAATACCGATTTAAAGTTGGAACTTGGCGGAGGCATAAGAGATGAAGAGACGATAAAGATGTATCTTGATCTCGGAGTAAACAGAGTAATACTCGGCTCGATAGCTCTTAAACAGCCTGATTTTGTCAAAGATATGGCAAAAAAGTATCCTATCGTGGTAGGTATAGATGCTATTGAGGGCATGGTTGCCGTGGAGGGTTGGGCTGAAGTTAGCGATATGAGAGCTACTGATTTGGCAAAAGAGTTTGCAAAAGCAGGAGTGGAAGCCATCATTTGTACCGATATAAGCAAAGATGGTATGCTTAGCGGTGTAAATGTAAGGTTTACCGAAGAGATTTATGAAGCAAGCGGGGTAGATACCATTGCAAGCGGAGGAGTTAAAGACATAGAAGATATCATAAAGTGCAAAGAAAGCGGTAAAATAGCGGGTGTGATAGTTGGAAAAGCTTTTTATGAAGGTAAGATAGACTTAAAAAAAGCATTTAAAGTAATCTAAAACTAAAATAAGATAAAATTAAAAAAAATTAGTTACCAAAATACTAAAATAAAAGGAAAAACATTGAAGCTTTTAGTAGTAGACGACAGCTCAACTATGAGAAGGATTATAAAAAATACTCTTGCAAGAATAGGACATAAAGATGTACTTGAAGCAGAGCATGGTCTTGAGGCATGGAAAATTATGCAGGAAAATTCTGATATTGATGTGCTTATAACTGATTGGAATATGCCTGAAATGAATGGACTTGAACTTGTCAAAAAGGTTAGGGCAGAAAGTAAATACGAAGATCTTCCTATTATAATGGTAACAACTGAAGGCGGTAAAAAAGAGGTTATAACTGCACTTAAGGCAGGAGTTAATAACTATATTGTCAAACCTTTTACACCACAAGTTTTAAAAGAGAAGCTTGAAGATGTATTGGGTTGATATATGCTTGAAACTTATAATGAACTTCTCGTAACTCCTTCAAAATATTTTCAACTTTTTTGTGATTTTATACTTGAGCTTGGAGTAGATGCGATAGAAGAGCAGAATGGTTCCATAATCGTTAGAAGTGAAGAGGATTTAAGTGAAATTAAGTTCGGAGTGGAAGAATTTGCCAAAAAACTTTCGAATGCTGTGAGTGAAAAAGTCGATGTTTCTCAAATTTTAACACAAAAAGAAAATATCGATTGGATTGAAAAATATAAAAATTCTATTCAGCCTGTTGAAATTGGAAAATTTTATATCCACCCTACTTGGGAAGATGACAAAGAAAAGTTTATTAATATTTTGATTGATCCCGCTTTAAGCTTTGGGACCGGACATCACGAAAGTACTTCATCTTGCTTGGAGATCATAGGGGATATTGTTAAGGAAAAAGACACAGTTTTGGATGTTGGTTGTGGTAGCGGCATACTCTCTATAGCTGCTGCAAAGCTTGGTGCCTTAGTTGATCTATGTGATACTGATCCTTTAAGTGTGAAGAGTGCAAAAAAGAATTTTGAATTAAATCATGTTGCACATAACAATATTTGGGAAGGTTCGGCAAATTTTGCACAAGAAAAATATGATACTGTTATAGCCAATATTGTGGCAGATGTTCTTGTTATGATAAGTGGAGATTTGAAAAAAGCTGTAAAGCAAAATGGCAATCTGATATTATCAGGGATATTGGATAAATATTTGGATAAAATATTATTAAAATATAATGATTTTCAAATCATGAAAAATATTAAAAAAGGGGAGTGGATAACTCTTCATTTAAAAAAGGGAAAATAGTGGCACAAAACAATAATCAAAAAAATGATAATAATAATTTTTTTAATAACAATCCATTATTAGTATTTGCAATCTTTTCTATAGTTGTCATATTGATTTTTAAAAGCTTTGTAAATCCTGCAACAGGTATTAACAATATGCAAAGTGGTATGTTTGACAACAATCAAAAAGTTATCAGTAAAAATGTAAGTTACTCTAAGATAAAAAATCTTATCGAAAAAAAAGAGGTAAATAGTGTAGCTATAGGTCAAACTATTATAAAGGCCGTATCCGATACAAATGGTATGAAAATCGTATATATAGCTAAAAAAGTAGGAGATGATCCTACTCTTATACCACTACTTGAGAAAAATCATATCTCTTATGCAGCTTTTAGTGAAACAACTTGGCTAAGCGAATTTCTCTTTTCTTGGGTGCTACCTATATTTATATTTTTTGGTATATGGATGTTTTTGGCAAACAGAATGCAAAAAAATATCGGAGGTGGGATACTTGGTATGGGAAGCAGTAAAAAACTTATAAATTCTGAAAAACCAAATACTAAATTTTCTGATGTAGCAGGAGTTGAAGAGGCTAAAGATGAAGTAAAAGAGATAGTTGACTTTTTGAAGCATCCCGATAGGTACTTAAGACTTGGGGCAAAGATACCAAAAGGTGTACTTTTGGTAGGACCTCCGGGTACAGGTAAGACTCTTCTTGCTAAAGCTGTAGCAGGAGAGGCTGATGTACCTTTCTTTTCTGTTTCTGGATCATCATTTATAGAGATGTTTGTTGGAGTAGGAGCGAGTAGAGTGAGGGATTTGTTTGAGGGTGCAAAAAAAGAGGCACCATCCATAGTTTTTATAGACGAGATAGATGCCATAGGAAAAAGTAGAGCAGCTGCAGGAAATTTCGGAGGAAATGATGAAAGAGAACAAACTCTAAACCAACTTTTAGCAGAAATGGATGGATTTAGCTCAGACAATTCTCCTGTTATTGTTCTTGCAGCTACAAATAGACCGGAAGTTTTAGATCCAGCCTTGCTTAGACCTGGAAGATTTGACAGACAAGTTCTTGTAGATAAACCGGACTTTAAAGGTAGAGTTGAAATTTTAAAAGTTCACATAAAAGGTATAAAACTTGCTAAAGATATAGATCTTGAAGAGATAGGCAGACTTACGGCAGGACTTGCCGGGGCAGATTTGGCAAATATTATCAATGAAGCCGCACTTCTTGCAGGTAGAAACAATCAAGACGAAGTAAAACAAAAAGATATGATTGAAGCGGTTGAAAGAGCCATAGCCGGACTTGAAAAGAAAAGCAGAAGAATAAATTCAAAAGAGAAAAGGATAGTAGCTTACCACGAAAGCGGTCATGCACTTATAGCCGAGACTACAAAAGGGGCTAAAAAAGTTTCTAAAGTTTCTATCATTCCAAGGGGTCTTGCTGCACTTGGATATACTCTAAATACTCCGGAAGAGAATAAATTTTTAATGCAACGACATGAACTTATTGCTGAAGTCGATACTCTTCTTGGCGGAAGAGCGGCTGAGGAAGTTTTTATAAAAGAGATATCTACTGGTGCGGGAAATGATTTAGAAAGAGCGACCGATATCATAAAAGCTATGGTTAGTATGTATGGTATGAGCGAAGTTGCCGGACTTATGGTACTTGAAAAACAGCAAAACAGATTTATGCCAGGAGCTACTGTAAAAGAGTATAGCGACAAGATGGCTGAAAATCTTGACGAATATGTAAAAACCATGCTTGATGAAAGATATAAAAGGGTTCTTGGAACTTTAAGAGAGTATAGTGAAGCAATTGAAAATATCGTTAAAGAGTTGTTTGAAAAAGAGACTATAAAAGGAACACTTGTTAGGAAAATTATAAAAGAGTTTGAAAAAGCCAATGGTATTCAAAGGGAAGATGATGAGGAAAGTGATATACAAAAAGCGGAATATAATGCTAATAATGATAAAAAAAATGAAGAGGATAAAAAGTCTTAATGATTTGTAGAAAAACTGAGATAATTGCAAAAGAGGGGTGGAAATATACAGCGATTTTTACTGTTTTATTTCTATTTTTTGCTCTTGTGGGATGTACTGTTTTTGCACTATTTTTTGCATTTTTGGCTATATTTTTTGGCTATATTTTTAGAAATCCAGAAAGAATTCCTGATGAATTTGATGAAATGTCCATACTTGCACCAATAGATGGTAAGGTTTCATACATAGGAAAAACTGTTGAGGATAAATACCTTAAAAAAGAGATGTTAAAAGTTTCTATAGATAATTCTATATGTGATGTATCTTTGCAAAGAAATCCATTTGATATGAATATTGAAAATGTATTATACACTCACGGATTGAGTATAGATATCAAATCAAATAAATCAAAAACTTTAAATGAGAGAGTGGAAATTTTATCAAAGCATGAAGAAAAAGATGTACTTATAGTATCTTATGCTGGAAAATGTGCAAGAAAGATACATACAATATGTAATAATTTTAAAAAAGTAAGAAAAGGTGATAGATATCTTATTTTAACAAGTGGAAAAGTTGAGCTTTTTTTGCCTCTTGAATGCAGGATAAAAGTTGTCGAAGGTGAAAAAGTAAAAGCCGGAGAGAGTATTCTTGGATATTTTTTAGATGATAAATAAAAATAAATCTTATCTAATATATATAATCCCCAATCTATTTACTGCTGCAAGTGCTTTTACGGGAGTTTTGAGTATTATAGCCTCATCAAAAGGGGAATTCGAAAAGGCAGTATATCTCATACTGTTGTCTTTGCTTTTTGACGGACTTGACGGAAGAGTAGCTAGACTAACCAAAACCACTTCAAGATTTGGTGCCGAGTTTGACTCTCTTGCTGATTTGGTAGCTTTTGGAGTTGCACCTGCTATGCTTTTTTACTATAATATTGGTGTACACTATGGCAAATTGGGTTCTTTGTTAACTGCGATTTATGTGCTTTTTGGAGCTATAAGACTTGCAAGATTTAATGTAACGATACCTACAAGTGAACCATCGGTTTTTATAGGGGTTCCTATCCCAACTGCTGCAGTTTTTATAAGCATTTGGATACTTTTTGGTATAAAATACCATATGGTAGATGGAAAATTTTCTTGGATAATTTTGATATTTATCACTCTTGTATCCTTTTTGATGGTTAGCAACATAAGATACCCCAGTTTTAAAAAGATAGATTTTAAAAAAGCCAATATAAAAAAGGTTTTGATAATTCTTATAGCATTACTATCTTTTGTATATTTGTTTTTGATAGAATCCATAGTACTATTTTTTACTTTGTATATTTTGTATGGTTTGTTTAGAGGATATAAAAGTTTTCAAAAACGAAGAAAAATTGCAAAAAATGGTAAAATTTAGTATAATAAATCAAAATTCAAGGAGAGTTATATGCAAGGTACAATAACTGGCACGGTAAAAGCCATCAAATATTTACCAAAAATTGAGACAAAAAACTCTCTACTGTTACTACAATTTTAATATTTTACACAATCTATCATAAAAATCATATACAATAAGGAAAAATAAATGCAAGATAAAACTATAAAAATATTTGATACGACTTTAAGAGACGGTGAGCAAAGCCCCGGAGCTTCGATGAATACTGAAGAGAAAATCCAAATAGCCTTACAGCTTCAAAAACTCGGAGTTGATATCATAGAGGCGGGATTTGCGGCGGCAAGCGAGGGCGATTTTGATGCTATAAGCAAAATAGCCTCCGTTGTGGATGAAAGCACGGTATGCTCTTTGGCAAGAGCGATGGAAAATGATATAAAAAAGGCTGGTGAAGCCATAAAAAATGCCAAAAAAAGAAGAATACACACCTTTATAGCTACAAGCCCCATCCATATGGAGTATAAGCTTAAAATGAAGCCCGAAGAGGTGATAAAAAGAGCTGTAATGGCCGTGGAGTATGCTAAAACTTTTGTAGATGATGTGGAGTTCTCTTTGGAAGATGCTTGTAGAAGTGAGATGAGTTTTATGAAAGAGATTATCGATGCTACCATAAAAGCCGGTGCCAATACTATCAATATACCCGATACCGTTGGTTATTTATTGCCTGATGAGATATATGAGGTAACCAAGGAGGTATGTAATTTTATAGGAAATAGAGCTATAGTATCTCTTCACAACCATAATGATCTTGGTTTGGCAACAGCAAATACACTTTCTGGTATTCAAGCCGGAGCAAGACAGGTAGAATGTACTATAAATGGTATTGGCGAAAGAGCAGGCAATGCTGCACTTGAAGAGATAGTAATGACGATAAAAACAAGAAGCGATAAATTTGAGGGATTTAAAACCAATATAAACACAAAAGAGATATATCCTACCAGCAGACTTGTGGCAAATATAACTGGTATCAATCCTCAACCCAATAAAGCGATAGTTGGTAAAAATGCTTTTGCTCACGAAAGCGGTATCCATCAAGACGGAGTTTTAAAACACAAAAATACATATGAGATAATGAGAGCTGAAGATATAGGACTTAGCCAAAACTCATTGGTGCTTGGTAAGCACTCCGGTCGTCATGCTTTTAAAGATAGGGTGTCACAACTTGGATATTCCTTGAATGATGAAGAGATCAATAAAGCATTTTTGAGATTTAAAGATTTGGCAGATAAGAAAAAAGAGATATTTGATGATGATATTAGAGCGATTGTAACAAGTCAAATAACAAAAACAGAAGAGATGTATAAGCTTGTCAGTATGCAACTTAGCGATTGTAGTGGCGGAGTTCCGAGTGCAGCAGTTGCTATAGAACATAGCGGAGAAACCATCACAGATGCTGCCATAGGAAATGGTACTATGGATGCAGTCTTTAAAGTAATAGATAGAGTTTCTAATATTCATGGAGAGCTTAAAGAGTATAAGGTAAATTCTGTAACACAGGGAAAGGATGCTTTGGCAAGAGTTGTAGTAAAAGTAAAGTTTGAAGAGTGTAAAACTCCCGTTATGGGGCATGGACTTAGCCTTGATACTATGGAAGCAAGTGCGAAAGCCTATATAAATGCTTTAAATAATTATCTATCTATCAAAAAGTAAATCATGAGAGTACTGTGAAACCACCGCACAGTAGAAATTTTTATAATATCAATAGGTTTTATTCAGATGAGACAATCGTTTTGTAGGACTAATTTGTTAACAAAAAGCGATTAACGAAATATGTGTGAAACCTATTGATGTCTTTCTGAAATCCTAAATTATTATATTATTAATTTAATTTTTACATAACTTATCCTATACTTACATAATCGAAGATAAAAATAACACAAAAAGGTTTTGTATGAATTTTCCAAATTTTCCAAAAGATTGCAAATCTCTACTTTGCAAATACTTGACAAAAGAGGTTTTTGAAGAGTTAAAGAACAAAAAGACACCAAACGGTTTTACTATAGAAAAAGCAATTAATTCTGGAGTTAAAAATATAGACAGTGGCATAGGAGTCTATGCAGGAGATAAAGAGAGTTATGATGTTTTTGCTCCTTTATTTGATCCTATTATAAAAGAGTATCACGGTTTTGAAAAGAGTGATAAACATATAAGTAATTTCAATCCGAAAGATTTAAAGATGACCAATCCAGATCCAAGCAGTCAATATATCCTATCCACAAGGATAAGAGTAGGTAGAAATTTGGCTGATTTTCCACTTGGTACTATCATATCAAAAGAACAAAGAGATGAGGTGGAAAAAAGAGTGAGCGATGCATTAAAATCTTTCGACGGAGAGTTGAGTGGAAGCTATTATCCTTTAAAAGGAATGAGTAAAGATATTCAAGAACAACTCATAAAAGATCATTTTCTGTTTAAAGAGGGGGATAGGTTTCTTGAGGCTGCGGGGTTAAATAGAGATTGGCCTGAGGGCAGGGGAATATACCATAATGACGATAAAACTTTTTTAGTATGGATAAATGAAGAGGATGAACTTAGGATTATCTCTATGCAACAAGGCGGAGATATCAAAGAGGTTTTTGACAGATTGGCAAAAGCGGTGGATTTTATACAAAATAGTGTAAAGTTTATGAAAAGCGAACATCTCGGATATATAACAAGTTGTCCTACAAATCTTGGAACGGCCATGAGAGCAAGTGTTCATATAAAGTTACCCAAGCTTTCAAGAGATATGGATCTATTTAAAAAGATAACAGACAAAAATCATCTTCAGATAAGAGGAGTTCACGGCGAACATTCCGAGAGTGAAGGTGGTATTTTTGATATAAGTAATAAAAGAAGACTTGGTGTTAGTGAAGTTGACTGTGCCTATGACCTTTATAATGGTGTAAAAGAGCTTATTGAGGTGGAAAAAAGTTTGTAGATAAGGAAAAAGCAATGAGCGATGCAAAAGAAAAAGATAAACAAGAGTCAAAAAACAAGGATAAAAAGAGTTGTTCTATCGAACATAAAAAGGATTATAAAGCTTATATTGCAAGATGTTTTAATCATAATATAGAGATAAAATTTGATCTTTTGGTAATAGCTCACTTTTTTGGCAGATGGATACCATTTGCTATAGCGGTAGGTCTTATTACCGGTATAATGGCGGCACTTATGGATTTGATTATAGTTAATATAAATGAATTTTTAACTACAAATATTATTTTGCTTTTAGTTTATCCTATTTTTGTTTCTATTTTGGTTGGCATGGCTATTTCAAAAGATGATGCTGTAGCGGGTGCAGGTATAGGATTTTCCATACTGCATCTAAAATCTAAACAATATTTAAAATTGAAGTCTCTTTTTATGAAATTTTTACTTTCTATTTTTACTCTATCGGGAGGATTTATAGCCGGTCGTGAGGGTCCATCATTTTTCCTTGGTGTTGGGATTGGCGAATGGATAGGCAAGTCTTACGGACTTGGAAAGAGATTTAAAAGCAGTCTTGGTCTTATAGGAGGAGGTGCATTTACCGGAGCACTTTTGAAAGCTCCTCTTGGAAGTTCTATATTTGCCATGGAGCTTGAAAATATGTATGATTTTGACTATCGTCCTTTTGCTCCGATGATTATCGCCTCTATTGTGAGCTATTTGACATTCTCGTTTTTTAGAGGAACTCATCCGTTTATACTTTTGGTAGATAAGCCTATGTGGACACTTACAAGTATCCCCTATATTGTTATAATGGGGCTTCTTGTTTCATTTATTACCTATGTATATACATTTTTGTTTCATTTTAGTATAGATGTTTCAAAGATTATATCTCCGATGAGAAGACCGATAATAGGAACATTGATAGCATTTCCTTTTCTTGCGGGATTGTATTATGTGACCAATGATATAGATATTCTCTCTGCTCCGGCACATATGAGTATCATATCAAAACTTGCTCAAGTTCCATTTTCTGTTCAAATTGATATAGCTATTATTATATTAACCCTTTTTATAACAAGTTTTACCATAGGGTTTGGAATACCGGGAGGTTTGGTATTGCCAAATCTTCTAATAGGTGCGGCAACAGGCAATATGTTCGGTCATCTTTTTCCAAACGAGATGGTTATGTTTACTCTTGCGGGTATGGGTTCGGCTCTCTCGGCAGGGGCTAAAACACCGCTTGCCGCTATAGTTATGATAACTGAGATGAGTCATGCAGATGTCGTTATACCGATGACGGCAGCGGTTATAACAAGTTATATCACAAGTTTTGGTTTTAGTCTGTATCTTGGGCAAGAAAATGGTATAAAACCGCTTGTAGGGCATAGATTGAAAAAATAAATTTGCTATATTTGTGGATTGTTATTAAAATAAAAAGATTAATATGTTAAAATTAGTCAACTATAAAAAAAGGGAGTTAGTATGAGTAAAAAATTTGCGACAATTGATGGAAACGAAGCGGTTGCGAGAGTAGCCCATAAGATAAATGAGGTTATCTCGATATACCCTATTACACCGTCATCTCCAATGGCTGAGCTTAGTGATGTCTATTCGACTAAAGGTGAAAAAAATATTTTCGGCACCGTTCCTTTGATAATGGAGATGCAAAGTGAAGGCGGAGCGAGTGCTACGGCTCACGGATCTATCCAAGCGGGTTCTTTGACGACAACCTTTACGGCTTCACAGGGTCTTTTGCTGATGATCCCTACGATGTATAAGATAGCCGGAGAGTTAACGCCGACCGTTTTTCATGTGGCTTCAAGGTCTCTTGCGGCTCAAGCACTTTCGATTTTCGGAGATCATCAGGATGTTATGGCGGTAAGGCAGACAGGATTTGCCCTTCTTAGCTCCAACTCCGTTCAGGAGGCTCACGATTTTGCTCTCATATCTCAAGCCGCCACACTTGAGTCAAGGATACCTTTCGTACACTTTTTCGACGGTTTTAGGACTTCTCATGAGGTAAATAAGATAGAACTTCTTAATGAAGAGATTATGAAGAAAATGATAGATATGAAGTTTGTAAAAGCCCATAGAAAAAGAGCTCTAAATCCGGACAATCCATTCATAAGAGGAACTTCTCAAAATCCCGATGTCTATTTTCAAGGTAGAGAAACGGTCAATAAATATTATGACGAAGTTGCTAAAATATTGCAAAAAAATATGGACAAATTTGCCGAGCTAACAGGCAGAGAGTATAAAGTTTACGAATATCACGGAGCAAAAGATGCTAAAAAAGTGATAGTCATTATGGGTTCTGCTACCGAAGCTACCGAAGAGACGGTCGAATATCTTGTAAACAAAGGTGAAAAAGTAGGAGTTATTAAAGCAAGACTTTTCAATCCTTTTGATAGAGAGCTTTTTGTCAAAGCATTACCTAAAACGGTGGAGAAGATAGCGGTTCTTGATAGGACAAAAGAGCCCGGAGCCGTCGGAGAGCCTATGTATCTTAGTGTTATCGGAGCTTTAAGTGAAATGAATGAGATGGGTGAGCTTGATTTTGATATGCCGAAGGTTGTCGGAGGCAGATACGGTCTTTCATCTAAAGAGTTTACACCTGCGATGATAAAGGGTATATTTGACGAACTTGAAAAAGATAGACCTAAAAATCACTTTACGGTCGGTATCGTAGATGATGTAACACATACTAGCATTGAGTATGACGATAACTTTACGATAGACGATCAAGATACTTTCAAAGCGGTATTTTTCGGTCTCGGAAGCGACGGAACGGTCGGAGCCAATAAAAACAGCATCAAAATCATAGGAGAAGAGACACCAAACTATGCTCAAGGCTACTTTGTGTATGACTCCAAAAAAGCGGGTTCAGTTACAACTTCATTTTTGAGATTTGGACCAAAACCTATCAAATCGACATATCTTATAAAAAGAGCCGATTTTGTCGCTTGTCATCAAGCGGTATTTTTGGAGAAATTCGAGATACTCAAATATGCTAAAGAGGGAGCTACTTTCCTTTTAAATACTCCATATTCCAAAGATGAGGTTTGGGACAGATTGCCAAGAAAAGTGCAAGAGGAGATGATAGAGAAAAAGTTGAAATTTTATGTCATAGACGGTTATAGTGTTGCCAAAAAAAGCAACATGGGAGCAAGGATCAATACCGTAATGCAAACATGTTTCTTTGCAATTTCCGGTATTTTGCCAAAAGATGAAGCTATCAAAAAGATAAAAGAGGCGATACATAAAACTTACGGCAAAAAGGGCGATAAGATAGTGCAGATGAACTATCAAGCGGTCGATAACACTTTGGCAAACCTCTATGAAGTTATCGTTCCTGAGAAGATAACAAGCAACATACCTTTAGAGCCGGTTATCAAAGGTGAAAATTTACCTGAATTCGTGCAAAAAATTACCAAAACCCTTATCGAAGGAAAAGGTGATGAATTGCCGGTAAGTGCGATGCCGGCGGATGGAACTTGGCCAAGCGGTACTACTCAGTATGAAAAGAGAAATGTAGGGCTTGAAGTTCCGGTTTGGGATCCGGATACTTGTATCCAGTGCAACGAATGTGTCTATGTATGCCCTCATAGTGCTATCAGATCAAAATTGATAGAGGATGAGAGTCTTGCTATTTTGCCGGAGGGATTTAAAACGGCAAATGCTAAAGGCAAAGATTTTAAAGGGTTGAAATTTACCATACAAGTTTCTGTGGAGGATTGTACCGGATGTACTTTGTGTGTCGAGGTTTGTCCGGCCAAAAACAAACAAAACCCCGAACTAAAAGCTATCAATATGCACGAGCAGTTGCCTTTAAGGGAAGAGGGTGCGAGAAATTGGGATGCATTTATGAAGCTACCCAATTTCGACAGAAGCAAATTAAATCATGAAAAGATGAAAGAAGCCCAATTTCTTGAGCCTCTATTTGAATTTAGCGGAGCATGTCCGGGATGTGGTGAGACTCCATATATCAAACTTGCTAGTCAGCTTTTCGGAGATAGGATGCTTGTTTCTAATGCTACCGGATGCTCCTCAATATACGGCGGAAACTTGCCGACTACTCCTTGGAAGAAAAATGCCGAGGGAAGAGGTCCTGCTTGGATAAATTCGCTTTTTGAGGATAATGCCGAGTTTGGACTTGGAATGAGACTTACGATAGACAAACATCAAGAGTTGGCTATAGAGTTGCTAAAGGGATTGAAAGAGAGAGTTGATGCATCTTTGGCAGATGAGATCATAAATGCAAAACAGTATACCGAAGAGGAGATAAATGCTCAAAGAGAAAGAGTTGCGAAGCTAAAAGAGAGATTGAAAGAGATAGATAGCGAAGATGCGAATACTTTGCTTGATGTTGCCGATTATCTTGTGAAAAAATCCGTTTGGATTATTGGCGGTGACGGTTGGGCTTACGATATAGGATATGGTGGACTTGACCATGTGCTTTCAACCGGCAAAAATGTCAATATATTGGTGCTTGATACACAAGTGTATTCCAATACCGGCGGACAGCAGTCAAAAGCGACTATGACCGGAGCGGTTGCCAAGTTTGCAGCGGGAGGAAAAGCTGCGATGCCGAAAGATTTGGCAATGATGGCGATAGCTTACGAAAATGTCTATGTAGCAAGAGTTGCAATGGGAGCAAACAGTAAGCAAACAGTCAAAGCTTTTATGGAGGCTGAGAAATATGACGGAGTTTCGCTTATCATAGCCTATTCTCAATGTGTTGCTCATGGATACGATATGAGATACGGCATGGATCATCAAAAATTGGCGGTTGATTGCGGATTGTGGCCGATATTTAGATACAACCCCGATCTTTTAAAAGAGGGTAAAAATCCTATGATTT
>JAMOOV010000047.1 GCA_027065125.1 Campylobacterales bacterium
GTGGAGGTTTGAGAACTTTTTTTATAAAAAAGCTTCAAAAGCTCTATAACTAGGTGTTGTTAAGCTTTTTATTTTTTTGATAAATTATAAAGTTCTACTTTTAAATCCCCTATTTAATAGGGTTTCCCCACCTATTGGTGGGGAGGTAATTTCGAGACAGGTTAGGGAATAGAGCATTGTTTAATTCGTTGATGAGTTTCCCCACCTATTGGTGGGGAGGTAATTTCGAGACGGTCGCTGTTTTTTACCAAAAACATTTTAAGTTTGTTTCCCCACCTATTGGTGGGGAGGTAATTTCGAGACGCATATTTACCGATATATAAAAAAAACATCAAATAAAATCTGCTATACTTTGTAAAACAAAGAATAGGGGAAGATATGGAATTATTAACTATTGTTCATTCACAAAAGATAGAGTATATACCTATTATTTATGCTTTTATAGGAAAAATTAAACGGCATATACTTTTTTTCGACCATGCCAAACAAGAAAGAGCATTTGCCCAAGAGCTAAAAGTTTCAATAGAGAAACTATATGCCAAATACAATCTTAAAACAGAAATCAAAATGATAAAAATAGATGAAGATAGCAAAAAAGATATGCAACAAATCGCTCAAGTGTTTGAGGGAAAAAGTCATGATATTTATCTAAATGGAGCAGGAGCTGATACGGCTTTATTTACAGTGCTATCTTCTATTATTTTGCGTAATCATGGAAAAGTTTTGGCATATGATAATGAAGATAATAGTTATAATATCATTACTCAAAATGGTTTTACCAATGAAAAAATCAAAAATAGTATGAACCTAGAAGATTTTATAATTTTGATGGGTGAAGAGATACTTGATGAGATGAACAAAGGAGAAATTTTAGCTCAAAAAGATGCACTAAATTTACTCTTTTTAGATGTCAAAAGAATGTTTGATATACGGTTTTTACTTAAACAGAGAAAGACCAAAGAGCTAAAAAAACGCTATCCACAAATATTAAAAGCACTAAAAACATTAGGTATTGTCAATGATGAATATATAATTAAAGGACAAGAGGGCTTTGTAAAATTTGGTTATCTTTTTGAGGCATTTATCTATTTACAGTTAGAGGGATTTGATTTTGATGATATTAAAGTAGGAGTCAAAATACGCTTTGACAAAGAACAAGTAGCTAGACGAAATATAGAAGTGACTAATGAGTTTGATATATTAGTTATCAAAGAGAATAAAATAGGCTTTATAGAGTGTAAAGTAGGAGATTCTCATGACCCATTAGGCACAGTCTATAAGAGTGACTCTATTATGGAGTATTTTGGAGAGAGTGCATCAAGTTTGATTGTCAATATAGAACGCAAAAAATATCTCAAAAACAAAAAAAGTAAAATGAATTTTGGAGCTTCTATTCTCCTTAGAGCAGAGACTAAAAAAGTGAGTATCTATAACACCTTTTATTTTAGTCGAAATAGTTTTAGAAACAAAGTCAAAAAGAGATTTGAAGTTGATATAAAACCAGAGTTTTTAGAAGCCGAAAAGAGAAAAAGCTTAAACGAATTGGTGCAAAAATGGGAGAGATGATGGATTTATATAAAGAACAAAAAAAACTACAACAGGACTCTTATAATCTCTTAAAAAAGAGAATAGAAGAACTCACCACCAATAAAGACTCTCATCTTCAAACATTCGCTAAAGCCAAAGGGCTTTTGGTTTATATCAAAAATTTTATAGAAGCAGTCAATAATTTTATATTGGAGTATCTACAACAAGTTATTGGAAAGGTTATTCAACAAGACAATAACCACTATGCTAAACTCTTGGAAGTAGAGTATAAAAATATTCATGATGCTATAGCTAAACCTCTATCGTGGGCTATGTTTGATAAGAGTAAAATGAGTAGAACAGTAGATGAAATCTCTAATAGCAAAAGAGATTTTCAAACCAAAGATATTAAACATCTAAGAAAACTTATTCAAAATGTTATAGATGATTTGTCCAAATATATCAATATTGGAGCTGATTATTATAGGGATTTATCCAATGAACCAAATAAAATATTCAAAGAGAGTCCCCAAAGAGTTGCACTAGCTATTTGGCAATTAAATAGTAATGAGATTGTCAATGTTGTAGTAGTCTATCTACTATCTTTACAACAAAAGGATAATGCTGATGATGAAAATTCAGCAAATAGCCGACAATCATTTGGTGGAGATATAGGTGTAGCTATTCATGAATTAATTGCAAAAAAATATTTTAAAGATGTAGAAGAGCTAAAAGGCGATGAACTTAAAAGTGCATATAGAGAGTATCAAAATAATAACTTTGAAGCATTAGAACAGCTATCTAAACCTCTTTTGAGTGAAAAAGTAGAACTTGAAATTGGTCAAAAGATGCTAGATTTGGCACTAGAGGCTAAGGTAATAAAAGAATATAGCAAACCAAATGATGAAAAAAATTTCAATTATCTAAAACTAAACTCTGAACTATTAAAACAGATGAACTCTACCGATAAACAAATCGCTTATGGAGCATCAATGGTTTATAAACCAATGGTAATAGAGCCTCTGGATTGGGGAGGAATGTATGGAGGTGGATTTTTGGCTGATGATAATATAGAGAGTCGTTTTGATTTATCTTTTATAAAAGCCTCTAATAAAAAAGATAGAGAAGCAATACACAAAAAAGAGATACCAAAAGTTGTTTTAGAAGCAGTCAATAATCTACAACATACCCCATTTAAAATCAACGGAAAAATATTAGATGTACTACTTGATTATCATAGTGATATTAACTATATGAAAAAGAAAAATCGTGTTGATTTTGCCTATTATAGAATTTTAAGAGAGATACTATCAGCCAATCTTTACAATAAAACTCAAAAAGAGATAGAAAAACATTTTAAAAATACAAAATATATCAAAGTAAAAGATTATGAACTATATGAAACCGATAAAAAGAGAATTAAAAAGGCATTAAAAGAGATAGAAAAATCTAAAGATATAGAGAGATTTAGATTAGATAGTGAGATTTATTATGAGATAGCCAAATATAAACAAGGCTTTGATACTATTATTCAGATAGCCAAAGAGATGAAAAGATTTGAGCAGTTTTATTTTGTATGGAGAATGGATTTTAGAGGACGGCTCTATCCTCAACAGACACTACTTCACCCACAAGCTGGAGATATGCCAAAATCACTACTACTATTTGCAAAAGAGAAACCATTGGATAAAAAAGGAGAAGAGTGGTTTTTGATACATGGAGCAAACTGTTATGGTGAGGTGGATAAAGAGATTTTCTCAAAACGAATAGAGTGGATAAAAGAGCATAATGATATTATCCTATCTTGTGCCAAAGATTATAGAAGTGAAAACTTTTGGAAAAGAGCAGGTGACCCTTTTAAGTTTTTGGCATGGTGTTTTGAGTATGAGAGATATATCAAAAATCCAAAAACATTTACTACAAGTATCCCCATAGCAATAGATGGCTCAAATAATGGTTTTCAGCATATCACAGCACTTCTTAGAGATACCCAAGGGGCAAAAAAAGTTAATGTGTTACCCTCTTATAATAAAGAATGTGAGTTAAAAATGAGTGATTTTTATGCTGAGGTTGCTATAGAGTTAAAATCTCTTATATTAAAAGAGATAGAGAAATTTGAAAAGCAAAAAGAGAATTTTATTGAGAAAAATGGACTTTTTTTTAGAGAAGAAGAAAGAGAAATTTTTGAGCCTCTATATCATCTTGATACCATCTCAAAATATTTAGAAGAGGCAGATAAAAATAGTCTAAAACCTCTTCAATACTATACCACTTATCTATTTGATAACTTCTCCAAAGAGATGAATTTTACTATAAAAGAGTTTGATGAGATTGAAAAAGCTGTTCAGACTATAGAGAGAAAAGTGAGAAAAGAGGTAGGTGATGATGATTTAGAAGAGATTAAATTATCTATAATTGATGAGTTTTATCCTTTAATTCAAAAAGCAAAAAGAGCTAAAAGAAGAGAGGATATTTTCTTGAAAAATGGGAAAGCTTTTAGTATAAAAAAAGAGCTAAAACTTGAAGCATCATCATTATATTCACGCTTGATAGATAAAAACCTAATCAATCGCTCTTTTGTCAAATCTCCTGTTATGACAGAATCTTATGGTTCAAGTAGAGAGGGAAAAGCAAAAGCACTTCTTGAGAAGATAGAAGCTTTGGGAGTTTTATCTAATTTGGTTGAAGATAATCGTTATTTAGTAGCTTTTGAGATAACAAAACTTTTAGAAGATGCTCTAAGTCTCGTCTCCTCCTCTCCTGCAAAGTATAAAAGATGGATGAAAAGATATGCTTCAGATATTGTTAATGGAGATAATCCTATAGTATGGCAAACCCCATTAGGATTAGAGGTAAAACAGGTTGATTTTCAAGCCAAAAGAGTTAAAGTCTCTATTGCCAATGGTAGAAAAGTTGAATTTAAGACTTTTACAGATAAATTGGATAAAACAGCACACAAAAAAGGACTCTCTCCCAATTTTATCCATTCACTAGATGCTTCACATCTAATGATGAGTATTAATAGTTTGGTAAAAAAGGGTATAAAAGATATTGTTACAGTTCATGACTCCTTTGCTACTCATGCTAATAATGTGGAGGTTCTATCTATAACTTTACGAGAGGCTTTTATATCACTACATCAAAAAGAGATACTAAAAGAGTTAACAGATTTTTGGCAAGAGTGCTTTGGAATTAAACAAAAAAAGATTTCTTATATCGATAAAGATAATTTTGATTTAAATGAGATTTTGAAATCGGACTACTTTTTTGCATAAAAAAAGAAGAAGCTTCATTTCGCTTCTTTTGTTGACCATCTCAGGCAAGAGTTAAAACCACCTCCTAAGCCAATAGCCACGGAAGTGGAGGCAAGAAGATAAGCTCTTTTGTTGGGTATTCTATAATCATAAGTATCCTTTATATTTAATTTGAATTGGGTTAGCCTTTTGAGGGGCAAGAGGGTTTAGAGTCAGATAGGGTTGTACTACTTTTTAAGAATAATACAAGCTAATTTACATAGTGTATCTGTCATTGTGTTCTCCTTATTATATTAAATTGTGTTAGCTCTCTTGAATTTGAGTGGGCTTAGTCATCTCAGACAATCTTTCTCTTTAGTCACCAGTTGGGAAAATCTCTACTTTTCTTCGAGAAGTTCTTTACCAGCAACCACCGTTACTACAGCCACAATAATTTGGGCACATATTGGAATTGGAATCATTAAAATCCTTTCATAATTAATATCTGTTGAACTCTTTTATTTGAGTATCCATTAACCATCTCAGGCAATCTCTTCTCTTTAGTCACCACTTGGGAAATAGCAACCATTATAGTGTCGCGTTGGGTCGTTTGGGAATGACTGTTACAAGCGTCTCCTCAACGAATACACCATGAAAGTTAGGAAACGAAGGCAATACTACTCTACTCTTAGAACGCAACTCTACATTAAGTAGGTCTCGCTCTAAAAGCTTCATAGCATTCACAATCTGTTCTTTACTATATGATGTAAACTCAAAGACACGCTCTAAGAAACGCTTTGCAGCATGATAGGTTATGTGCATTTTTATCCTTTCGTTTTTAGACTCTTTGGGTTTGAGGCTCTTGGGGCATTTCAGCCAAGCATTTTCTTTTTCTTTAGTCACTACTTGGGAAAATGTTACAAAAATTTAAAAGAGATAATCTACACCCAAGAAAATAAAATATATTTTAATTATTTAAAATTATGAAGTTATAATATAAAATATTAATTTTAGGAAATATATTGAATAGAGATAAAATAGTTTTTCTTCTAGGTGGATATGATTTGGAGATGATGGCTATCAAGAAGATATTAAAACATGAACAGATAGAGTTTGTAGATACAAATCTGCTATGGGGAGCAAAACTTAGTGAATATAAAAATGAGTTAGATAGATTTAGAGACTACAGAATTTATGGTATAGAGTTAGAAGAGGATATAACTCCACCAAAGAACTACTATCGTATTGACCATCATAATGATTTTTGGGCTAAAGAAGCGAGTATTATCCAAGTTTTGAAGTTACTAGGCAAAAAAGCCACACGAGAACAAGAGCTTATTGCTCAAAACGATATAGGTCATATAGAAGCTATGAGATGTTTTGGAGCAACAGAAGATGAGATAAAAGAGATTAGAAAAAGAGATAGAACAGCTCAAGGAGTAACACCCCAAGATGAAAATATAGCTTTAGAAGAGATAAAAAATATCAAAGAGGAAAATGGTATCTATATTTTAGAGACCTCACTTGATAAATTCTCTCCTATTGTTGATAATTTTCAAAAGAGACCTCTATTGCTATACTCTAATAGCAGTTTAACCTATTATGGAAATATAGATTTTTTAAAAAATCATTATAAAGAGCAGGTAGAAAAAAACCAAGCCTATCACGGTCGTGGTTTTTTTGGATTTGATAGTAAATATATAGGTTTGGTTTCATCTAAAAAATTAGCCAAGGAGATTATAGAGATGAAAAAAGAGAAAAGCATTATTAGTTATCATAATTTTATGTTCCCATTTAGATTTGATAAAGTTATTGATAAGATAGAAGATAAACATGAGTTTTATAGAGAATATAGTTTTGATAAACGGGTTAAAATAGATAATGATTTAAAAAAAGGTTTAAAGCAGGATAAATGGGAGTATCAAAAATTTGAGGTAAAAAATAGTCTTGATTATAATGAGATAGTCTATTTTTATGATTTTGTAAAAGACTCTCTATTTAATACACAAGAATTTAAAGAGGGAGCAACCTCATATTATTTTGAAAAGAAGCTTGATGATACTACTATTGAGTTAAAAATAAAAGGTAAAGAGCCATATATATTAACATTAGAGGGAATAAATCTAAGACTTTTTGATACAGGAGTTGGTATTTTATCTTTTGAGATTGAAAACTATACATATAATCAAATAGATGATATTTTAAAAATCAATGATTATGGTAGAAGAGTTTATCCACAATTTTTAGGAGAAGGATTTAATACAGAAGCAACAAAATATATTTTTTTGCCTGAGTTTATAAAAATTAATGGTATTACAGAAGCTTTTGATACCAAATATACAGAGATAAAAATTGCTAAATATATTACAGATATATTAGGGAAAAGTTTTACAACTAATAGAACTAAAAAAGATAAACACTATATTCAATCTATTATAGATGATAGAATGTTTGTGCTTTGTTGGTATGGAAACAATGCTTTTTCTTCTTGCATAAAAGAGAATATAGAAAACAAAAATTGGTATAGATATGTCTTTGTTGATGGCAATGATATTACAGTTCAAGATAAAAAGATGCACAAAGAACTAATAGAAAAAGCCACCTATAAAAGATGGAATAATTATGGCACTTTTTTTGGAATTACTCGTTATTCATTTATGGTACTTAGTAATAGAGACTATTTTGGAGAGAAGATTTTACTCAATCATATCAAAACTATATATTATCAAATGGTTATACTCTTATTAGTTCAAAGAGCCTCTCTTTTGCGTTTTTCAGATGAGATAACAGCTATTTCAGATGTTCGAGGAGGAGAGATTCCTTCAGTTGAGAATATCTCAATTCTCTATAAAAACTATCTGAGATTTGTCAATAAACTATACTTTAAAGAGATAACAGCCCAAGACCAAGGAATTGAACTTTATGATAAGGCGATAGATATTATGAATATCAAACGAGATATAGAGGATTTGCGTCAAGAGATAGGTTCTCTCAATAGTTATGCTTTTTTAGAACAAGAGCGAGAAGAGAAAGAGCAGATGAACCAATTAACAAGGCTTGGAACTTTTTTAATTCCTCCTACACTTGTAGCAGGTTTTTTTGGTATGAATGTTTTTGGAAAAAATAGTTTAGATATTGAGGGTATTTGGTGGTTAGTTGGAGCAATCGTTGCAACAATCATCTCACCGTCTATTGTAAAACTTTTTATGGAAAAGGAGACGAAAAAATGAGCAGATTTAGAAAAGAGTTTCTCCTAAAACAACACACCCCCATTATTCACTTCCAAAGTGACCAAAGTGGTGCAACACTAAGGGCTACGGAGTTAAAACCTAAATTTGATAGGTTTTTGATAGAGATATTTGAAAAAGAGCAGATAGATTATAAAGATTTTTTGATTTTGGGGCAAGAGAGGGCTTTGGATTATAAGGTGAAAATAGAGCCTAATATGTCACTTTCAACTACTATAGATGGACGAAGTCCTCTATTTTTTGGAAATATGGGAGATGGGAAAGATAAAGAGTTTAAGGAAAATAAAGAGAGTTTTAAAATATCTTTTTCTTCATTTAATATAAAATTAAAAGAGTATATAGAGCAATATTTTGAAGCTTTTTTAGCCAATACCAATTTTGGAACACGACAATCTAAAGGATTTGGCAGTTTTTATATTGATGGAAAATCTTTTGATAAAAATTTAGTCAAACACAAAGTTTATAGCTTTTCCTCTAGTAAAGGTCATTGGGATAGAGATATAAAACTTTTTTATTCATTTTTGAGACAAGGTATCAATTTACCAAATAGAAATGGTACAAGATTTTATGCTAAACCTGCAATTTTTTTATATGCAAAAGAGAGAGGTTGGGAGTGGGATAAAAAAGCTATTAAAGAACACTTTTTCCCTTCTGATTTAGTTACTCAACAAAAAAAATATAGTGATAATTCTCCTATAAATTATAGCTCTAATAATAAAAAATTGCTTAGAGATTTGTTTGGTCTCTCAACTGAACAGTTATGGATGAGTTATAGTGCAACAGTAAAGCAAGAGCATGATGATATAGAACGATTTAAATCGCCTATAACTTTTAAAGTTGTAGAAAATATGGTCTATTTTTGGGCTGATAATAGCTATAAAGATATTTTAGGAGAGGAGTTTAAAATCATCACAAAAGGTAATTCTCCTTTAACACTTTCTACTCCTACAGATTTTGATTTTAATGATTTTTTTAAGTTTATTAAAACTATAAACTTAAGTCAGGTGGTGGAGTCAAAGTATCAATCTGAAAATGAATATCGAACACTAAATAAAATTTTACAAAACTTAAAGGTTCAAAGATGAAACACATAGCCCTAACCATAGGACCAATAGTAGATACGCTTTCCTTAGGTCGTAAAACATCAGAAGTTTGGATGGCAAGTTATATTTTCTCTTCTTTTATGAAAAATAGTATCAAAGCTCTAAGAGAGGAAACCGATGCAAAATTTATTATTCCTTTTGTAGATGATGAGATATTAAAAGAGCAAGATAATGGTGTAGGTATGTTCCATGACCGTTTTATTTTGACAAGTGAAACACTAACCATTGATAAGGTAGAAAAGATACTTTTAAAGCAAAAAGATGCTATAGCTAAAATGGTAGCTAAAAGTATAAAAGCAGATGAACAAAAGGTTAAAGATTTTTTTAGGCAATATCTGCAAACATATTTATTTGAGACTACTGAATATTTTGAAAATCCTATTTTGGATATTTCTAATATTATGGATAGTATAGAGCTTCATACACCACGACTAGAATCAGATGATGACTATATAAGGCGTTTTTTAAACAGAGATATTATTCTAAACTCTACTTTAGCCAAAATCTCTTTTGGAAAAAAGCCGTCATTTGACTCTATTGAGGCTATTGCAAATCAAGAAAATGGCACAGATATGAGTAGCAGTAAAAATGCTTATAAATATATCGCAATTATCTATGCTGATGGAGATAGTCTAGGTAAATATATCAAAAGTCAATCAAATGTTACACAAGTATCCAAAAAGCTTTTTGATTTTGATAAAAAAGCATCTAAAACTATCAAAAAGTTTGGTGGATTACCTATTTTTATTGGTGGAGATGATTTGATTATTTTTGTACCTGTACTTAATAGTGGTAAAACTGTTTTTAATTTACTAAATGATTTAAGCAAAGATTATAAAGAAGCATTAGAGACCAATGAGAGTACACTAAGTTTTGGTGTGAGTTTGACCTATTATAAATATCCTCTCTATGAGGCTTTGGCAAGGGCTAGAGATGCTCTTTTTGGTGTAGCCAAAAATTATGAGGGCAAAAATGCTATTGCAATATCTACTCAAAAACATAGTGGACAGACATTTGAATTTTGTATAAGAAAAAATGAGTCTGCTTATACTACATTTTTAGAACTTATTGAAAAAGTACTTAATGAAGAGATAGAGCTACCTCATGCTATTCACCACAAACTTAAAAGTCATCAAAAACTTTTTGAAACAATACCAATAGAGAGATTAGAGAGTACCTTTGAAAATATTTTTAATGAAGATTTACATAAGAGTAAATTCAAAAATGGATTAAAATCAATTCAAAAACTTATCAAAGAGCTTGGACTAGAACAATCACAACAAGAGAAACTTTTTTCTATGCTTTCAACAATAAAAATACTAAGAGGTGATAGATAAATGAGCCACACATATTTAATAACACTAAAACCATTAGAGCCTTTTTTCTTTGGTGGTGAATATACTTTTGGAGCTGATGAGAGTCGCAAAGAGACATCTCGCTATAGTGCAACCTCCACACAGTTTCCACAGCAAACAGCCATTTTAGGAATGCTACGAAAAACTATGCTTATTCAAAACAATAATCTAACTATGCATAAAAAAGGAGAGTGGGTTGATAGTAGAGGTAGAGGAACACAAGATAGTAACTACACAAATGCCAAAAAACTTGTAGGAACAGAAGCTTTTTTTTATGAGAAAGCTATTGATTTAGGAGTTATAGAAGAGCTATCTCCTATTTTGATACAGACCAAAGAGAGTAACTACATTGCAAATGCTAAAGATGATGGACTGAGACTAAAAGAGTTACCAAAATCAAAAATCTCATTTGGAAAAGGAGTCCAAAAAGCATATATTTTTGAAAATTTTAATGCCAAAACACACGAGTTTTTTGCATTTGTATCTAAATATGGAGATAGAAAAAACTATACAGATTTTTTTAAAGAGGTTAAGAGAGTAGGGATTAAAAAATCACCAGATGGCGAGACCCAAGATGATGCTTTTTTTAGAAAAAAGAGCTATTATCCAAAAGATGGAGCATATTTTGCTTTTTTTGCTACTTTTTCTACTCCTATAGAGTGGGAAAAAGAGAGCATAGTTACTTTTGGTGCTGACCAATCATCTTTTAGACTTAATATAAAGAGTAGTTCTACTAATTTCAAAGAGATGTTTTCAAAATGTTACGAGGCTCAAACCTATAATCGTATTGTTTTAGCTTCTGAGACACTACTTAGCCAAAAGGTTTATGAAAGCTGTTTTTTTGTATATGGTTCTCGTCAATCTTATCGACAACTAAGTGATGCAAAACATGGAAAGAAATCAAAACGATACTATCTACTAGAGAGAGGTTCCGTTCTCTATACAGAAGAGTTAGAGGCATTAGAACAAGAGCTTAATCAAACACATTTACAAAAAATAGGTATTAACCATTACTTCACAATTAAAGGATTAAAAAATGTATAACAACAGACTATATATTATTGAAAATATCACTTCACTTCATGTAGGAAGTGGTGATACAAATTTTGGAATTATTGATAATCAAATCCAAAGAGATGCTATTACAGATTATCCAACCATTCATAGCTCTTCACTCAAAGGGGCATTGAGAGAGTACTGTAACCACAAACACAATCCTAATGATGGAGAGAACTTTATGGCATATATCTTTGGAGATGAAAAAAATGCTGGAAAGATACGATTTATAGATGCTCATCTGCTTTCTGTTCCTATGAGGTCAGATACTAACCCATATTATCACTGTATCTCTCCTAAAAGCATTGAGCAGTTATTAGAGTTTTCAGACAATTTTAATATAACTTTGGAACACAAAGAGGCTTTAGAAAGATTATCAAACTATAGAGGAGAGGATATAGTAGTAAAAGAGGGAACACCTACTATAGAAGATATAAAAGCCAAAACGAATAACTCTCTTGACCTCTCTGTATTAGAGCCTTTGATTGGTTCCCCTATAGCGTTGGTTCCAAATAAACAGTTTGAAGAACTGTTAAAAGATTTACCCGTCATTGCTAGAAATCAACTTGAAAATGGAGAGTCCAAAAACCTATTTTATGAAGAGGTACTTCCACGAAAAAGTAAACTTTTTACAATTATTTCAGAACCAACTTATTTATATCATGAGGATAAAAAACCATTAGGAAATGCGTTTAAAAGATTTAATGACTATTTAATAGATGATAAAGATACTATTCATATAGGAGCAAATGCTTCTATTGGTTATGGTGTTTGTACTTTCAAGGAGCTATAAAATGTCAAAGAGAAAAATTGAAGCCTATATTCCAAAAGCTATAGAGGCTATAGAGTCTTTGGAGATTGCAACAAATGGAGAGGTAGCCAAACAGTTCAATGGTTATATTGCATCTTTTGGAGCAAGTATTCGTCAAGCAGGACTTTTAGCAACGGTTCTTTTTTATGGCAATGCTAACTCAAATGCTGAAAAAGAGAGAGAAAAGGTAGTCAAAGCAATAGAGATAATGATAGGAGATAATATTATTAATCCTAACAACAAAATAGAAAAGAGTACAAGAGCCAAAGTAGAAGATGCCGCGATTGCATTAAAACTTGCTATTCGTACCTATAAATTGGTCTAAGGAGATATAATGTCAAGAGCAAATTTGGGGTGGCTTTTTTATAAAGAGATGTATAATGAAGGTAATAATGATACTCATATAAAATCAACTCTTCATAAAATAACCTCTATTTCAACTATCCAAAATGATATAGAGACTATTGGAGATTTTTCATTTGAATTGACTACAATTTATCCAGGGTTGATTATAGGAAGTGGATATATTCATGGTATATCTTCTGATGAGGATACTAAAATGGGTTTCTATTTTGACCATACTACAGGATTGCCTATTATTCCTGCTAGTTCAATAAAAGGTGTGCTTCGTTCACTTTTTGGATTGAATGAAAAAGATAAATATCAAGAAGAGAAAAAAGTATTTATAAAAGAGATGCTCAAAGAGATAAGCATTGAGGAAAATATAGATATAGAAGCATTATCCAAAGAGATATTTGAGGGACTTAGATATGACCAAGATAGTCAAGAGTATAAAAATATCTCAATCTATAAAAGAGATATATTTTATGATGCTTCTATTGTTCGTTGTGGTTATGATGGTTTAATACAAGAGGATTATATTACTCCTCATAAAAAGGCATTAAAAAATCCTCTCCCTCTAAAGATTATTGAAGTTGCAGGAGGTGTGACTTTTAGATTTAATTTTGAACTTCAAGATGGTATTATATCTGCCAATGAAAAAGAGAGACTGTTTGTTTATTTATTACTATGGCATGGATTAGGAGCTAAAACTAATGTTGGTTATGGACAGTTTGTTGAGTGGAGTGATGATGATTGGAAGAGATTTGATAATCGACAAAACAGACGAAAACAAGAGCGAGAAAAAAAGGGGTTAGATGGTTTTGAACTCTTTATAAAAGAGCTAGAAGAGTTCAAAAAAAAAGATAATAACATGGTTAAAAAAATCAAAAATTATAAGGGAGAGATGGAAGATATAGAACGAGTAAAAGAGATTGTTAATAGCAAAAAAGGAGCTGATAAATTTCATAATAGAATTATAAAGTATTTGGATAGTTTACAATAAAATGCTAAAAACCCCCTACCAATCCATCTTCTCAAAATATTCACTATTTGAGGCACTAAAACTTATCAAATCCAAAGGCTCAGGGCTAGACAAAGAGGCTTTGGATGAGTTTAAAAAAGATACTACACTTTAGACTATCAATCATGATAGACTCCTCAATATTTTAGAAGGACAGATAGAGGATAAAAAAATAGTTCGGCTTATCTCTTTGTATCTACAAAATGGAGGTTTCAAAAATCGTAACTATATAGAACATGATGAGGGTGTTCATCAAGGAGATATACTCTCTCCACTACTTAGCAATATCTATCTAAATGAGATGGATAGATTTTTAGAGAGAAAAGAGATGGAGTTTGTTCGTTATGCTGATGATTTTGTGCTGTTTTTTAAAAAGCAGAAAAATATTGAAAAGAGAGTATCCGAGCTCAAAGAGTTTTTGAAAACTTTGTCTCTAAAGATAGGTGATGACAAGAGTTATCAAGCCAATGTTTTTGAGCATGGTTTTAGTTTTTTGGGTATCTATTTTAGAGATAAACATATCACTATAGATAACAACAAACTCCAAAAAAAGGTATCCAAACTCTTTGAGATAGCTAGAGAGAGCAAAAAAACAGAGAGTTTTGTCAAAAAAATCAATCTCTTTTTGGATGGATTGAGTCTTTATTATCTAAAAATCATTGACCCCAAATCAACCCAGTTTACTGTACTTTATAATGGACTAATAGATGCTTCGGCTCAATATGTATATCTACAAAAAAAATCGGGCAAGATAAAAAATAAAAAAGATTTTAAACGCCCATTCGAGAAGTTATATCTACTCAAAGAGACTACTCTCACAGAACATAGAGAGACAGTAGAACGAATTATCTCGAAAGGATTTGAGAAGTATCTAGCAACTAAAAGCTATACAAAAGATGAGAAAAAAATCAAACGCACAAAACAAAAGTATGCCAAATCTTTTGCCTCTTCGTCTGTTTTATATGTGAGCCAATTCGGGGCTTATCTAGGCATGAGTAAAAATAGTATCACTATTAAACTCAAAGGTAAAATGATTGCAAAAATGCCAAAAAAACAGTGTGAGCAGATTATTATAGCAGGTAAAGCCATATCCATTAGTTCCAATATGGTTTATCTATGTGTAGTGGAGGGAATTGCTATGACTTTGTAGATGGGAGAGATAAACCTTTTGCCTCTTTGCTATCTGCCAAAAGTGCCTATCCAAAGATGGCTCTAATGCAGTTGGAGTTGATACAACAAAACAAAAGTATAATATTGGCAAAAAGATTTATACAAGGCAAAGCAAAAAATCAGCTCAATTATCTCAAATATCTTGATCGTTATCATAATGATGTCCAAGAGCAGATAGAGAGTATGGAGCAAAAGATAAAAAACAATCTCAAAAATACAAAAACTATCTCTCAACTTATGGGTTATGAGGGTGAGATTAGCTCTATATATTGGCAATCATTGGTAAAAATTTTAAAAGAAAAAAGCAACTTTAAAGCTCGAGAGACAAAAGGGGCAAAAGATTTGGTAAATGCTTCATTAAATTATGGTTATGCCATTTTATATGCACGAGTACAAAATGCTCTACTCAAAGCTGGTTTAGCATTACATATCTCATTTTTGCATTCACTCCAAGAGGGAAAACCCACACTTGTTTATGACCTTATAGAGGAGTTTAGGGCTTTTGTTGTGGATAGAGCTGTTATCTCTATGATAAACAAAAATGAACCTCTAAAAGTCAATGAAAATGGAGAATTAAGCAAAAAAAGTTGTCATCTAATTGTGCAAAATGTCAAAGAGCGTTTGGGAGTATATACCAAATATAAAAAGTCTTCTAAAAAGTTAGAGACCATAATCCAAGACCAAGCATATCTATTAGCTCGTCATGTGCGAGGTGAAGATAAATACAAACCATTTATAGGAAAATACTAATGGCTTATTATGTAGTAGCGTATGATATTAGTGATGATAAACGACGCAGAAAAGTAGGAGAAGCCCTAGAGGCTTTTGGAAAGAGAGTTAACTACTCGGTCTTTGAAATTCAAATCAAAAGCAAAGCCCAACTTAGAGCTTTACAAGAGAGCTTACTCAAAGAGTTAAAACCCAAATATGACTCTTTGCGTTTTTATCATTTATGTCAAAACTGTGTTGAGAAATCATGGAGTTTGGGCGATGAACCTGCACCATTTGAGAATGATGCTATCTATTTTTTTTAAAGTTATTTTTTTCTCAAAACGATTTGCGAACTTTTTAAAATCATCAAATCCCTATTTTTCGGACTTATAATTTTTTGTTATAGATTCAAAAAGTTCGCAAACCTCATTTTTTTTTGTATCCTAGAGTAGATTTGCGAACTTTTAGTTTTCTTTAAGTTTCAAATGCCTATTTTTCGGTACTTCTGAAACTTAAATTTTGCTGAAAATACGGAAATGTAAGGTTACTTATTTTTTTCTCTATACATTTGCGA
>JAMOOV010000048.1 GCA_027065125.1 Campylobacterales bacterium
GATGTATTTGTTGGATTCTATTTTGCTAAAATCGTTTGCTACGGATATAAAAGGCATGATTATTCCCACACCTACCGTTTCCACCAGAGATATGACAATCGAAAAAGATAAAAGCCCCAATAAAAATTGCTTATCTCTTTTAGTAAGAAGTGAATTTAACTTTTTGATCAATCACAATCTCCCGTCAATCAAATCCTTATCAAAAAGACCTTTGATATCGTAAATAACAGTTCGTAGCGAACGGTTGGTATCGTGTAGTTTTTTTAGTTGATCTTCTATCTCTTTAAATTCATTATGAGCAACCGCTAAAATGACTGCGTCATATGCTGAAAGCTCAAAGCTGAAAGCTGAAAGCAATTCAAGACTATATTCTCTTTTCACTTCTTCATTATCTGCCCAAGGATCATATACATCAACATTACATCCAAACTCTTGTAGCTCTCTTATCACATCTATGACTCTACTATTTCTTATATCGGGACAATTCTCTTTAAAGGTTATTCCAAGTACCAAAACTTTTGCACCCTCTATCCTTTGACCCTTTTTTATCATTAATTTTACCACTTTGTTGGCTACGAATATGCCCATATTGTCATTTAGTCTTCGTCCCGCCAATATGATCTCGGGATTGTATCCTATCTCCCCGGCTTTGTGTGTTAGATAATATGGATCCACTCCTATACAATGACCTCCGACAAGTCCGGGTCTAAAGGGTAAAAAGTTCCATTTTGTTCCCGCCGCTTCAAGGACTGATTTCGTATCGATTCCAAGTTTATCAAATATAAGAGATAATTCATTTACAAAAGCTATATTTATATCCCTTTGAGAGTTTTCTATAACTTTTGCGGCTTCTGCCACTTTGATAGAGGGGGCAAGGTGGGTTCCTGCGGTTATGATGCTTGCATAAAGCTCATCCACTTTTTTTCCGATTTCGGGAGTGCTTCCGCTTGTAACTTTTAGTATCTTTGTAACCGTATGCTCTTTATCGCCCGGGTTTATTCTCTCTGGGCTGTATCCGCAGTAAAAATCTTTGTTAAATTTCAATCCGCTGAATTTTTCAAGGATTGGCACACACTCCTCTTCGGTAGCTCCGGGATAAACCGTGCTTTCATAGATAACTATATTATCTTTACTTAAAACTTTTCCAACCGTTTCGCTCGCTTTTATAAGGGGAGTCAGATCGGGTCTTTTATATTTATCTATAGGAGTGGGAACCGTAACGATATAGACATCACACTCTTTTATATCTTCTAATTTATCGGTAAATCTCATACCGTTTTTGATAGCCTCTTTTACTTGGCTCTGGCTAAGCTCAAGAGTTCTATCATATCCTCTTTCTAATTCATCTATTCTCCACTTAGCTATATCAAAACCTATGACTTTATACTTGCTGCTAAATGCATGGGCTAAAGGCAAGCCCACATAACCAAGACCGATGATAGTTATTTTCTTATTTTGCAAAGTTTATCCCTTTTTCAATACTTGTAAATTTTTTTGATATGAGATATTTGCCTTCCCATATTTAGTAGCAACATATCTGCTATAACTAAAGCCGCCATTGATTCGGCTACTATCGAACCCCTTATGGCTATACAAGGATCATGTCTGCCTTTTAGGTTGCATATCGTTTCATTTCCATCTTTGTCCACGGTTTTTTGAGGTTGAAATATAGAGGGTGTCGGCTTAAAATATACTTTTATGTCTATATCGCTACCGCTTGATATCCCTCCTAAGATTCCTCCGCTGTGATTTGTGGTAAATCCCTCTTTGGTGATTTCGTCGTTATTTTGACTACCCCTCAATGATGAAGAGGCTTCGCCTTCTCCTATCTCTATCGCTTTTACACCGTTTATGCTCATCATTGCATCAGCCAAAATCGAGTCTAATTTATAATATATCGGCTCCCCAAGTCCTATGGGGATATTTTTTATTTTTACCAAAGCCGCTCCTCCGATAGAGTCGTGCTTTTCTTGACATAATCGTATCATCTCTCTTTGTTTTTGTTCCACTTTTTCATCAAGTGAGTAAATGATGCTTCTTTTTGCATAGTCAAAGTCTATATTTTCGGCACTTATGCCTCCTATGGAAAAGACTCCGCTTTTTACTTCTATGCCTATCTCTTTTATCAAAAGTTTTGCTATAGCTCCAGCTCCTACTCTCATAGCAGTTTCTCTTGCACTACTTCTTCCGCCGCCTCTGTAATCTCTTATGCCGTACTTATTTTGATAGGTAAAGTCTGCATGTCCGGGCCTGAAGATATCTTTGATATTTCCGTAGTCTTTGCTTTTTTGGTCTTTATTGTATATAAGCAGAGCTATGGGGGTGCCGGTGCTTATGCCTTCAAAAGTACCGCTTAATATCTCAACTTCATCACTCTCTTTCCTTGCTGTTTCATACTTGCTTTTCCCGGGTTTTCTTCTGTTGAGTTCGGCTTGAATAAACTCTTTGTCTATCTTTAATCCGGCAGGAACCCCGTCTATCACACATCCTATGGCTATACCGTGAGATTCTCCGAAAGTAGTTATCCTGAAAATCTTTCCAAAGCTATTGAAGCTCATCCTTTTTCCTTATTTTTTAAAATCTCAAGAGCAATTTGAGCTACTTTTTGATGAGCGGTTTTTTTACTTTTGCCGGTAGCCTTTGCTATCTCTCTTTCCTTTACTAAAACTGCCATTTCAAACTCTTTTTTGTGATCCGGTCCTTTGGAACTGACCATTTTATACTCAGGTATAACTCCGAAGTGTTCTTGTGTAAACTCTTGCAAGGTTGTTTTATAGTCTTTAAAAATGGAGTCAAGATCAATCTTCGGATAGACCTCTTCAAGTAGTTTGTGGGTGATCTTTTTGACTTTGTCAAGTCCGCTTTCAAGATATATTGCTCCCATAAGTGCTTCAAAAGCATTTGAAAGCAAGGAGGGTTTTTCTCTTCCTTTGTTGTGTTCTTCCGCAGTTGATAGCAGTAAATATTTGCCTATATCCAATCTTTGAGCCAGTTTTTTAAAGCCCTCTTCATTGACTAAAGATGCTCTCATTTTAGATAGTTTTCCTTCATCAATATGTGGAAACTTATGAAAAAGATATTCTCCTACTACCAAGTCCAATACTGCATCGCCAAGAAATTCCAATCTTTCATTATTTTTTACTCTTTTACAACTTTTATGTGTAAGTGCCTCGAGTATAAGAGATTTGTCTTTAAACTCATACTCCAGACACTTTTGCAATCCATCAAATTTGTCCATCTATGCTCCCTTTTAATTTTTCCGCTTCACTTCTTGCAATTTTATCGCACTCTTCATTCTCTTTATGCCCGTTATGCCCTTTTACCCATATAGCATTTATCTTATGAGGTTGGGCAGCTTTTACATATCTTTTCCAAAGTTCTACATTTTTAACATTTTTAAAATCTTTTTTTATCCACCCCTCAAGCCATTCATTGTTTGCTTTTACTACATAGTTAGAGTCGCTGACAAGCTCTATTTCGCAAGGCTCTTTTATCGCCTCAAGTCCTTTTATCGCCGCTAAAAGTTCCATTTGGTTGTTTGTGGCATTGTCTTTTGCTCCAGATATGATTTTTTGATTGTTTTTGTATTTTAAGATGGAACAATACCCTCCATATCCCGGGTTGCCAAGAGATGAACCGTCGCAGTAAAGATAAACTTTTTTCATTATATCATCATCTCTCTATTGTTAAAACTCTTTTTAATCAAAACAGGAACTATCTCAACACTATCTATATTGTGACAGTTGGGACATCTTGAAAAATAAAAAGGATAACTGTTTTTGCAGCTTGAACAAAAATACTCGAAATTTAAATCAGCCTTATCGTAGTGTGCCTCTTTTAAGTGTTCGATTATCTCAAGTTCAAATATTTCGCTATGCAAATCTTTTTTTATAATTCCTCTTGCTGCTAAAATTTCTTGTAAAAACGGACTGTTTTTTGAGAATTCTATATCGAACATATCTCTATCCATCCTCCAAAAAATATCGAAAAGATTTTTAAAATTAAAGTTTTTTACCTCTTGAAAATCTATTTTTTTACCATTTTTGAGTATAAATTCGATATATATTCTTTGGGTTGATTTTAGTGTAGCAAGTTCAAACAGCCTTCTTTTTTTCTTTTCAAATGGCATTTCTTCTTTTGATATATTCATCGCCTGCATATAGGTTTTCTCTTTTTTTACATCTACATCCAACTCTTCTAAAGCATCTAAAACTTCTTCCGCTTTTTTATACTCTTTTAAAAGTTCGTAAGTGATAGTTAAGTATTTTAGTGAATCTTCATGCCTTGGGGAAATTTTTAATGATCTTATAAATATCTCCCTCGCTCTTTCTAAAAAACCTACTCTTAAGTAAACTTTTCCGAGCAAAAAGAGTATATTTTGTTTTTCCCTTCTTTTTTTGTAAATAGCTAAGGCATACAGATAGATACCGATACTTTTTTCATATTGACCGATTTTTTCATAACTTTTTGCTAAAAGTATAATGGTATCAAGGGTTAAATTTTTATCTTCAAAGATTATTTTATATTCATTATCTCCGCTTTCTATTTGGAACTTTTTGATAAATTTTTGGATACTTTTTTCTTCATCTTTATTTTTATAGACACTCCACCAGTAATTGACAAAAGAAACCATAAAAACAAGTAAGAAAAATACAATGATTCCAAAGAGTGGATCTCTGTAACTTATATAAAAATTGTCCATTTAAATTTGACCTCTATTTTAGTGCTTTATTATACCAAAAAGGATATAATATCTCTATGATAGAACAAAATTCGATAGAAAATCTCAAAAATAGGATAGATATTGTAGAAGTTATCGGCTCATATATAGAGTTGAAAAAAAGCGGTGCAAACTACAAAGCAAGATGCCCTTTTCATGGAGAAAATACTCCAAGTTTCGTGGTAAGTCCGGCAAAACAGATATATCACTGTTTCGGATGTGGAGCCGGTGGAGATGCCATCAAGTTCGTTATGGAGTATGAAAAGTTAACCTATCCCGAAGCCTTGGAAAAGCTTGCCGATGATTTTGGTATCAAATTGACTTATAGTAAAAATAGTTTTGAAAAAAGAGATGAGTTAAAAATTTTACATCAGGTAAATCTATTTTACAAAAGAAATTTAAACAATACCCCCTCTGCCAAATCCTATCTTACTCAAAGAGGAGTATATAAGTCATCCATAGAGAAGTTCGAGATAGGTTATGCACCGTCTTCCATAGAAACCATAAAGTACTTAAAGGAGAATTTTTTATCTCAAAATGATGCTTTAAAATGTGGACTTTTAGGCTCTGATGAGGGCGGTAGAGTGTATGCTAGATTTATAGAGAGGATTACTTTTCCGATATTTTCTCCAAATGCAAAGATAGTGGGTTTTGGAGGTAGAACTATCTCAAACCACCCCGCAAAGTATATAAATTCACCTCAAACTCCGTTTTTCAACAAATCAAAGCTTTTATACGGATATCATTTGGCAAAAGAGAGTATCATCAAAAAAGAAAGGATTATCATAACGGAAGGCTATCTTGATGTGGTTATGTTGCATCAAGCCGGATTTACCGAGAGTGTAGCTACCTTGGGAACTGCATTGACTAAAGAACATTTACCTCTTTTAAGAAGAGCGGAGCCGAAAGTGATACTATCTTATGATGGAGATAGTGCCGGTATAGCAGCAGCTTTGAAAGCGAGCAAAATGCTGGGAGCTATGTCGATAGAGGGTGGTGTTGTTATATTTGATGGAGGAAAAGATCCTGCCGATATGGTACAAAATGGTGAAATCAATGAGTTAAATATGCTTTTTAAAGAGCCTAAGCCTTTTATTCCTTTTGTTATAGAGAGGATAGCAAAAAGTTATGATATATCAAATCCTCTGCAAAAAAATAAAGCATTAAAAGAGGGGATAGAATTTTTAAAAAGTTTACCGCCCGTATTTCAAGAGGAGTATAAAGAGTACTTAAGTGTAGTTCTAAATGTCGATAAAAGAGTTATTAGATTTAAAAAAGAGCGAATGGTAAAAGATAGAGGTAATACGAAAGAGGATTTGGCTGAACTCTCTATCATCAAAACAGCGGCTTTAAAGCCCGAATTTTTAGATATGGTGCTTGATACTGTCGATGAAGATGTGTTTATAACTCATAAGAGAGAGTTATCTTTGCTTTTAAAAAATGGTCAAGATGATCCGGTTATAGGAGGACTTTTGATAAGAGAAGAGATAGCGGAATTGGATGAAGATAATTTGAGATTGCAATTATGTGTACTTCTTTCAAGTTTTTATAAAAGGGTGCTAAATCAAATAAAGACAAAAAAAGAGTTGGGTTTTGAGCAAAAGAGTTTTTATATAAGAAAAATCCAAGATAAATTGCAAAGATTAAGAAAAGGGGAGTTGGTAGAATATGAAAAGATATAGAGCTTTGGCACTTTTTAGTGGAGGACTTGATAGCATGATAGCCGTCAAACTTATAAAAGAGCAGGGGATTGATGTAACAGCTCTTTTTATAGATACCGGTTTTGGAAGTACAAAGGAAAACATGGAGCTTATCAAAGAGAGGGCTTTGGAGTGTGGAGCTGATTTTGAAGTGGTTGATATAAAGGAGAGTTTTATAAAAGAGATACTTTTTTCTCCTAAATACGGCTATGGTAAAAATTTCAATCCCTGTATAGACTGTCATGCCAATATGACAAGAGTGGCAAAATCCATACTGCCAAGATACGATGCTCACTTTATCATAAGCGGAGAAGTTTTAGCTCAAAGACCTATGAGCCAAAGAAAAGATGCTTTGCTACAAGTGAAAAAACTTGCCGATGATATGGAAGATAATCTTCTTTTAAGACCTCTATCGGCAAAACTTCTTGAGCCTACAAAACCTGAGCTTGAAGGTTGGGTGGATAGAGAAAAACTTCTTGATATAAGCGGTAGAAACAGAGAAAAACAGTTGGAACTTGCAAAAAAGTATGGATTTGAAGATTATGAAAATCCCGGTGGAGGTTGTTTGCTGACAGATAGAAAATTTTCAGAGAGATTGAGAGATTTTATAAAATATGACACTTTAAAAGCTGAAGATGTTGAGGTGTTAAAAGTCGGTCGGCACTTGAGGCTTGATAGTGGAGTAAAGCTTGTGGTGGGTAGGAATGAGAGTGAAAATAAAAAATTAAGAGAGTTAGGATATGAAAAAATGATTCTTATAGATGTTGAAGATCTGCCTTCTCCGGTATCTCTTTGTGATAAAGGTGTCAGTGAAAGCGATATGAAGCTGATAGCAAAAATCATTCTCACCTTTACAAAAGCAAAATCTGATGAAAAATATAATGTTCTATTTGGCGAGAAACAGATACAAGAGTCACCTTTTGAAAGCAGGAATGATATAGCCAAATACTATCTTTGAAAAAGTAAAGCTCACTACAATGGCAAGTATGGCTCTTATGGTAACCAATATCCCATAATTTGCTCCAAATATAACAAACAACAAAGTATCCTCTATAACAGAGTGGCATATCATCAAAAAAGTTGCGATAAAAAATATATCTCTTTTTGTCAAACTTCCGCTTTTTGCCTCATTGATTAAAACTCCGGCACCATAGGTTATGCCAAGTATCAGTCCTGCCGTTATAGAAAAAACAGTGCTAACTTTTTGCATATATGTTTGCATAACTTTACTACTTTTTATAAAATCCATTAAAAATATGATAGAGACTATCAATAAAATGATTTTAAAAGATAGAGATAGCGAGTTGATAGAGGAGTGGTAGAGCATTTGCCAAAAATTATCAAAATTTTTAGTTTCTATATTTTTTGTTACAATATCATGCGAAAACCAACTTTTGGGGAAATACGAAAGAGGTAAAACAGCTATAAATCCGATAGAACCTCTTAAAAATATGGAGTAAATATATGGTATGCCTATCTTTTTCATGATAACACTCTCTACTACCATCGAGTGGCACACCCCAAGAAATAGTCCCAATACCGTCCATTCATACGGTGTCAAACCAAGAGGGGCAGCTAAAGCGATAGCCGCATAAATATTTAAAGTTACTCCTGCGGCTATGGATAGGGCGGCATTTGCCGGTAGATGTAAGATAGCAGTTACCGGTTCAAATATAAAAGAGAATTTATCAAGCCAACCCATATATAATAAAATATCCGATAATATATACAAAGGTATCACAAGCTTCAAAATCAATATGGCACTATTTATTGCCGAATGAGTTGTCTTTTTTATATCAAACCTCATGCTTATCTCCAAATTTTTTAAAATTTTACCAAATATGGAGATAATTTTATTGTATGTTTTTTACTTTTTGATACTCTTTCAGAGTTGTCATTACAATACCCCTCCTCCAACTTAGAACATTAAATCTATCTAAAATCCATAAATACGAACTTCTCTAAAATATTTAGGCACCACATTCTCAATGAAAAGTTGATTTGACTTATTTATGGAGTTTGTGGTGAGTTGGTATAGTGCATATGTACTAAGTCGTGATAAGGCTCATATGGCAAATCAAGACTCTTGGCAACCGCTTTGTTTGTGCATTTTCCATCATATATATTTAAACCGTTTAGTAAATTTCCATCTTCATTTATAGCCTTTTCCAATCCAAAATCCGCTATCTTCAATCCATATTTTAAAGTATTTGATGTCAAAGCAAGAGTGGAAGTCAAAGATACGGCTCCTGGCATATTGGCTACACAGTAATGAACTATACCATCCACCACATAAGTGGGCTCATCATGATATGTTGCTTTTGATGTCTCGATACAACCTCCCTGGTCGATTGCCACATCAACGATAACAGAAGCTTTTTTCATCAAGGACAAATCTTCTCTTCTTATCAATTTAGGAGCTACGGCTCCGGGTATCAATACTGCCCCTATAACCAAGTCCGCCTCTTTTATAGCATTTAGTATATTTGTTCTGTTTGAATATAAAGTAGTTACCTTTGAAGAGAAAATATCATCAAAATATGCCAATCTTTCCGCATCAATATCCAAAATAGTTACATTAGCCCCGAGTCCTACTGCCATTTTACAAGCATTTAGTCCAACCATGCCACCGCCTATGATGACAACATTTCCTCTTTTTACTCCTGGAACTCCTCCCAACAAAACCCCTCTACCACCAAAAGGTTTCTCAAGATATTTTGCACCCTCTTGTGCGGAGAGTCTGCCAGCTATTTCACTCATAGGGGCCAAGCAGGGCAAATGACCTTTGTTATCTGTTATAGTTTCATAGGCTACAGCCTTGACACCTTTTTGCATAAGAGCTTCAGTTAATTCTTTATTTGCTGCAAGATGCAGATAGGTATATAGAATTTGATTTTCTTTAAATAAATCGTACTCCTCTTTTAATGGCTCTTTTACTTTTACTATCATATCTGATATATCAAATATCTCCTCTTTGTTTTTTACTATTTTTGCACCTGCTTTTTCATACTCCTCGTCTTCAAAACCGGCACCCTCACCTGCCCCGCTTTCAACAAATACACTATGAGAATGAGACACATATTCATCTACACATTCAGGTGTCATTCCAACTCTATATTCATGTCTTTTTATCTCTTTTATAAGACCAATTTTCACAAATGCTCCTTTAATTAAATTAAATTATTTAGTAATATTAACAAATTTTTCCTTAATTTAATTTAATTTAATTTTAGATATAATAATTTTATGAGTGTAGCAAAAAAGATAAAAAAGTTAAGAATAAAGAAAAAATTATCCACAAAAGAGTTAGCGAAAAGGGCTAATGTTTCAGCTGGACTCATATCTCAACTTGAAAAAGGTTCAACCCAAGGTTCAGTCGAAACACTTAGAAAGATAGCCAAAATATTAGATACAACATTGGCTTCTCTCTTTGAAGAGGAATCAAGTAAAGAATTAGCACTATCAAACGAATCGTTTTTTATAGTCAGAAAAGAAAAAAGAAAAAAGATATCATTCCCCGACCCTCTTTATAAATGTGAACTCTTAATCCCTGATTTGCAAGGAGAGATAGAATTTATTCTCGTTGAATTGGAACCGCATAGAGTAACAGATGAAAAATTACCTCATACAAGAGGTGGGGAAGAGTGCGACCTTGTTTTAGAAGGATCTATTTATATAGAACTTGCAGACAAAAACTTCATACTAAACGAAGGCGACAGCATAAGATTTAACCCTATAACACCTCACAAGATAGAAAACAAAAGTGATAAAAAAGCTATCTATATAAGTGTTATAACTCCTCCATCATTTTGAAAAAATCATTTTTTTAGATATAATATCGGTTCAATTTTTTACGGAAGGTGGTGATGTTGTATGCCAGGTATTAAAGTAAGTCCAAGAGACTCTTTTGAAGAGGCTTATAGAAAATTCAAAAAGCAAATTGACCGTAACTTAATAGTTACTGAAGCAAGAGCTAGAAAATATTATGAGACTAAAACTGAAAAGCGAAAGAAACAAAAAATTGCTGCAAAGAAAAAGATGCTCAAAAAACTCTATATGCTTAGACGATACGAATCAAGGCTATAATCACACAAATTTTGCGGTCTTAATGATCGCAAAATTTTCCTGCAACAAATTTAAACTTCTACATATATAATTATATAATAGTAATATAGCAAGTATTCTTTAATTGTTTTATTAGCTCTCTAACGATAAAATAAACTAACACATTTCAAACAAGGATAAATATGATATTAACTACACCATTAAAAAGCAATAGTATAAAAATTATTTTACTTGGAAGTGGAGAACTTGGTAAAGAAGTGGCTATAGAGGCAAATAGGCTCGGGGCGGAAGTGGTAGCCATAGACTCATATCCTAATGCACCGGCTCATCTTGTAGCTAACAAAAGTTATGTTATAGACATGAAAAACAAAGAAGAAGTTTTAGAAGTTATTCGAAGAGAAAAACCAACTTTTATACTTCCGGAGATAGAAGCCATCAGTATTGAAGCTCTGTTTGAAGCTGAAAAAGAGGGCTTTAGAGTTATTCCCAATGCAGAAGCCGTCAATAAAACCATGAATAGAAAAAATATAAGAGAGTTTGCATCCAAAGAACTTGGTTTGCTAACAAGCAAATACAGATTTGTAAAAAGTTATGATGAGCTAATCATAGCCGCCAAGGCTCTTGGTTTTCCTTGTGTTATCAAACCGGTTATGAGCAGTAGTGGACACGGTCAAAGTGTAGCATACAATTTTGAAGATCTTATGAATTCTTGGGAGATAGCAAAAGAAGCAAGAGGAGATGCCAGTGAATTGATAGTGGAAGAATTTGTTAAATTTGATTATGAAATAACACTACTAACTGTTAGAAATGAAAAACAAACCGTCTTTTGTGAACCCATAGGTCATGTTCAAAAAGATGGAGATTATATATTTTCTTGGCAACCCATGCAAATGAGTGAAAAAACTAAAATAAAAGCTAAAGAGATGGCAAAAAGTGTAACAGACGGACTTGGAGGAAGAGGAATATTTGGTGTAGAGCTATTTATAAAAGGTGACAAAGTCTATTTTAGCGAAGTAAGCCCTAGACCTCACGATACAGGTATGGTAACCATGATAACTCAATCACAAAGTGAATTTGCTCTACATATTAGAGCCGTACTTGGTTTACCACTTGAATTTATCACATACGGAAGTGGGGTAAGTGCCGCATATAAAAGTAAAACCGATACTTTTACTCCAAAGTTTAATGTACCGGATAATTCATTTTCAAAAAATAGTTTTATAAGAATTTTTGGAAAACCTCGCTCTCATATAGGCAGAAGGATGGCAGTAGCTTTGGTTTTCGGCAAAATTGAAGAATCTATGGAACAAGCAAAAGAGATCATCAATGCCATAAAAGAGTCATGAAAAAATTAACTGTTTCTCAGGCAGCAAACTATTTTGGCATAACAAAAGAAGCTATCTATAACAGAGTTAGAAGAGGAAAATTATCTACACTTGTTGAGAATGGATTAAAATATGTAGTTGTGAATGAAAAAGAGGAAAATCAAACAAAAACTTTTTCAAAGACAAGACAAACAAACAAAAACAATAATGAAAAATATGTTAGTTACCTTGAAAAAGAGATTTGCGAATTAAAAGAGAGGATAATTTTTCTCGAAGATGAAAACAGAAAGTTAATATCTCAAAAAGTTGAGCTTTTAGAAGCATCAAAAAGAGAATCGGAAGAGATTTTCAATAAAAGAGATGAACAGTTAAAACAGATATTGCATCTTATGAATGAAAAATATGCACTACCAAAGATAGAAAGTGTAGAAGTAATAGATGCAAATATCAAGAAAAAACCAAAAAAATCATCTAAAAAACAAAAGTCAAAAAAGAAGAAAAAAAAGAAAAAATAAAACAGCAAATCACTCAATAGTTTGAAAGAGGAAGGATTGTAAGTGAAAATAGTTTTTTTAGATGCTAAAACCATTGGGCAAGATATATCTTTAGATATATTTAAAGATTTTGGAAAATTTGTATTTTATGAAACAACAACAAACAAGCAAGTTATAGACAGAGTAAAAGATGCTAACATTATCATAACAAACAAAGTTGTTATAGATAAAATCGCTATGGATAGAGCCGACGGATTAAAGCTCATCTGTGTTGCTGCTACGGGAATGAACAATATAGACTTAGAACATGCATCCAAAAAAGGCATAAAAGTAAAAAATGTTGAAGATTATTCTACACCTTCCGTCGCACAACATACCTTTTCTATGCTTTTTTATCTATTAGAAAAAAGTAGATATTATGACGAATATGTAAAAAGTAAAGAGTGGAGTAAAAATGACATTTTTACCCATCTAAATAAACCGTTTTTTGAGATAAAAGGTAAAAAATGGGGTATCATCGGACTTGGAAACATAGGAAAAGAGGTAGCAAAAATTGCAAGCGGTTTTAGTTGCAAAATATCTTACTACTCGACAAGCGGAAAAAACAACTATGACAAATATAAAAAAATCGGTCTCGAAACTTTGTTAAAAAAGAGCGATATCATATCCATACATGCCCCGTTAAACAAATCAACAAAAAACCTTATAACCAAAAAAGAACTCTCTATGCTTAAAAACGGAACGATACTTTTAAATCTTGGAAGAGGCGGTATCATCAATGAAAAAGATTTGGCAAAAATTTTAGATGCAAAAGAGATATATGCAGGACTTGATGTTACCGAAAAAGAACCTCTCGATAAAGATTCACCACTTTTGGATTTAAAATATCCTCAAAGAATTTTCATAACACCCCATATCGCATGGGCAAGCAAACAATCAAGAGAGAGACTTGTAAAAAAAATATACCAAAATATAAAAGAGGAGTTGAAAAATGGCAAAAGAGCATAGTTTTGATATAAGTGCTGAAATAGATAAGCAAGAGTTGAAAAATGCGATAGAACAAGCAAAAAAAGAGATAAAAAACAGATATGATTTTAAAGGTCTGATAGCTGAGATAGATTATAATGAAAAGGCAAAAACCATAACCCTGCTATCCACCAGCGACAATAAAGCAGATGCTATGAAAGATATACTTTTATCTAAGGTTATCAAAAGAGGCATTTCGCCAAAAGCAATAAAAGAGCAAAAAAGAGAAAATGCAAGCGGTGGAAATATAAAAGTTTTCATATCCATAACCGATAGTATATCAAGTGATGAAGCCAAAAGAATAGTTAAAGAGATAAAAGCTTTAAAAGTAAAAGTACAAGCCTCCATAAGAGGAGATATCGTGAGAGTTATCGGCAAATCCATAGATGATTTGCAAACTTGCATAAAAGCTATAAAAGAGAAAGACTTGGATATTCCTCTTAATTTTATCAATATGAAATAGGCTTAATTTGCAAAATATAGCTACAATACCAATGAAGATAACATATTTTATCAACTCTCCAAGTCCAAATAATGAAGTCTTTAGTATATTAAAATGATAGGTTTTAGAAGGATAGGAAGAGATCGCCATCAATGTATAATATCACAAGATTATCTCTTTAACTCTGCCTATTTGCCCATCTTTAAGTCTTACTTTGATGCCATGTGGATGAGTGGATGAGTTTGTGAGGATATCTTTTACAATACCGTTGGTTAATATGCCACTTCTTTGGTCTTTTTTTAAAACTATTTTAACCTTTAATCCTTTTTGTATATCGACTCTTTTTGTTGGATTCATTGTGTTTCCTTTTTTATATGAGAGTTAAAATAGTATAAGTGGCCGGGAGAGGGGGATTCGAACCCCCGGAGGTGTTACCCTCGCCGGTTTTCAAGACCGGTACATTCAACCGCTCTGACATCTCCCGAAATAGTAGCAAGTGGAGGCGACACCCGGATTCGAACCGGGGATCAGAGCTTTGCAGGCTCCTGCCTTAGCCACTTGGCTATGTCGCCATGGTGGTGCCCGGGGCCGGACTTGAACCGGCACGATCGCAATGATCGAGGGATTTTAAGTCCCTTGTGTCTACCAATTCCACCACCCGGGCAAAAAACCGTTAAGAAAACGACAACTGCTTGTCGTTTTTAGGTTTTTTGGACAATTTTTAGTATGTAAGTCCTATTTTGCTTGTCAAAATAGTGACGAACATCAAAAATGTCCCTATCCCATAAACTGTAAAATCTTATTTCGATTTATGGAGCGGGAAACGAGGTTCGAACTCGCGACCCCAACCTTGGCAAGGTTGTGCTCTACCACTGAGCTATTCCCGCAAACAAAAAAAGAGATGAAATTATATCCAAAAAAAAGCTAAAAGTAAAGCAAAATTGGCTATAATTTTCATAAAAATTAAACAATAAGGATAACAGATGAGAAGTGATGAAGTAAAAAAAGGGTATCAAAGAGCACCTCACAGAAGTCTTTTTAGAGCTACTGGATTGAAAGATGAAGATTTTGACAAACCGTTTATAGGTGTTGCAAACTCTTTTATAGAGATAATTCCGGGACATTTTTTCTTAGACAAGTACTCTAAAATCATCAAAGATGAGATAAGAAAAAATGGTTGTGTTCCGTTTGAGTTCAATACTATAGGTGTTGATGACGGTATTGCTATGGGTCATGATGGTATGCTTTACTCTTTGCCAAGTAGAGAATTGATAGCAAACTCCATAGAAACAGTTATGAATGCTCATAAGCTTGATGCAATGATATGCATCCCAAATTGCGATAAGATAACTCCGGGTATGGTTATGGGAGCTTTGAGAGTAAATGTGCCGACTGTTTTTGTAACGGGCGGTCCTATGAGAGCGGGACGACTTAGTGACGGAACCTCTATAGATTTGGCGACGGTTTTTGAAGGGGTCGGAAAGGTTGAAACGGGAGAGATAAGCGAAAAGAAGCTTATAGAGCTTGAGTGTGCGGCATGTCCGGGAGGCGGAAGCTGTAGTGGTATGTTTACGGCAAACAGTATGAATACTTTGCTTGAAGCGATGGGTGTTGCACTCAAGGGAAACGGTACTGTTTTGGCTTTGACTCCTGAAAGAGAGGAGTTATTGAGAAAAGCGGCAAGAAGGATTTGCGAGATAGCAAAAAGTGAAGAATTAAGTGATAAGTTCAAATTTAAAAACATATTAAATAAAAAAGCCGTCAATAATGCATTTGCCGTAGATATGGCAATGGGTGGAAGTACTAATACCGTTTTGCATATGCTTGCCATAGCAAGAGAGGCGGGAGTGGATTTCAATCTTTCTCATATAAATGAGATGAGCAAAAAAGTTTCTCATATCGCAAAAATATCTCCGTCATTATCTACCGTTCATATGGAAGATATCAACAAAGCAGGCGGTGTTAGTGCCGTTATGCACGAGATAACAAAAAGAGGAAACGATGTTTTAGAGCTTGATAACTTAACTATAGAGGGTGAAACCATAGGTGAAAGGATAGCTAACAGTGAGATAACGGATACTAACATAATACACAAGATAGACAATCCCTACAGCAAAGTCGGAGGCTTGGCTATACTTTACGGCAATTTGGCCGAAGAGGGTGCTGTTATAAAAACGGCTGGAGTGATTCCGAGTATGAGAAAGTATAGCGGAAAAGCGGTATGTTTCGACTCGCAAGATGAGGCTATCAAGGGTATAACCAGCGGAAAGGTAAAAGCCGGGGAT
>JAMOOV010000049.1 GCA_027065125.1 Campylobacterales bacterium
TCCTTTTGCTTTGAGGGATTATGATATTGTGATTCCGAAAAACTATCAAGAGTTGCTTGAGATAGATAAAAAGAGCAGAGTGGCTGTTTATTGTGTCATGATTGTGCAAAATCCCATACAAAATTCTACTATCAACTTTCTCGCACCTTTGGTATTTAATCAAGACAAGGGAGTAATGGGACAAATTATACTGGATAATTCCATATATAAAAATTACTCCATTATAGATAAGCTATCCAATTATTTAAGTCAAGATTAATAATAATAGTTATAGCATGTATTAATTGTTAAATTAGGTGGGTGATCGGGTAGCGAGATCATTTAAGAAAAATTAATAATATTACTATTTAAATAAAGAGAAAAAATGGGGATTGCAAAGGATTTAAATGAAAAAATTAGTTTTTATTTTATTTGCATTGTTTAGTTTTTTATCAGCAAAAACAATAATAGTAGGCAATTGTCAAAGTGGGGATGCTACATATTCAACAATAAGTAATGCAATCACAAATGCAAGTGATGGCGATGATATTAAAATATGTCCCGCTACTTATCTTCTATATAGTACTCTAATAATAGATAAAAAAGATTTAACAATTGAAGGGCTTGGAAATAATATTGATGACACAGTATTAAAAGGGTTTTTTGGTAACTATATAATCAGAATAACTTCACAAAGCAACATAGATACTGTAATAAAAAATATAAAAATCATTCAAAATAATTCTAGTGCCAATGCTGCCGTATATGCAAATGGTAATTCAAACGAAAAAATAAGATTTCAAAATATTATTATCGAATCCGAAACAAAAGGCATACAATTAGATAGTGGTATTGATTGTGGTAGCAATATAAAAATTACAAGTAAAAAAGGAGCGATTGATGTTACTCCAAAAAGTAATACCGATATATATTTAAACGGTTTGGATATTACAGTTAAAAGCGATCATGCAATAGTTTTTAATGGTGATAAATATGTTAATATAACAATATCCAATAGCAATATTATTACAAACAGTTATACAAATTATCATTCGGGAATATATGTAAATTATGCTGATAAAATAACTGTTGATGGAGTGTACGCTAAAGGAAGACCGCCTTTATGGTTGTCTGGCAATGTAAAAGAATATATAGTTAAAAACTCTATTTTTAAATCCACAGCAACAGATACAGGAGGAGCGGGGATTGTTACAAGTGGGACCAATCAAGGAACAAGCTTTGTAGCAAACACCTGTTTTTATGGGAATTATTTAGTACACGAATCAAGAAATGGTACTGTATATAACGGCAACTATTATAACGGAGTAACGGATGAAGACAATGATGGCGATATTGATGCAGATGATGGCAGCTATGCTAAAATATGGGGTCATTCAAAAGATACTGATTTCAAAACATCCTGTGATATAACTATAGATACTACAAAAGCCCCTGATGACTGTCCGTGTTGCGGTGAAGAACCTGAAAATACAAATTATTTCCAAAACAATTACACCTGCGGGATATTTCCAAGTGCTTTAACTTCTTACGACGAAATTAAAACAAAAAATAATAACATAAATAATACATGTAAAATTTCAGTAAAAGATTATAATTTAGAAGAAGATGAGAATAAACAAATTACATGTTATGATGAGAATAACGATCTTTGTTCTTGTAATTCTTCACACTGTTCGGCAAATAATACATGTGAAATTATAGATGCTCCTAAAAACAGATTAAATTATACGGTTTATGAAACAACTAAAAATGATGAGCATGATGAAAGTGGCAATTCTTTTACATTTACGGATTTGGAATATGGGGATTATGATTTACAGACAAATCAGGTTAGTTTTGAACCTACTGTTACTTACGAAGATGATAATAATAAAAAATTAATACTTTTAGGAGATGTCGTTTTTGACAAAAATAATCAGACAATATCATTAAATGAGGGTGATTATTATTTTAAATCTTTAACCATAAATAAAAACAATATAAAAATATGCCCTCATGGAAACATAAGAATTTTTGTAAAAGATGATTTTAATATTAGTGGAAATAATTTTTCTGGAGACTCATCTTGTAATGGTAAAATTTTTGTTTATGCGGAAGATGATGTAGAATTATCAGGTAATGGAGGCGGACAAACAAATATACCAATTCTTTTGTATGCTAAAGACGATGTTACGATAAATAATAATTCAAATAGTGCTCAGTGGTATGGTGCAATAACAGCTGAAGGTGATATAGAAATTAACGGCAATAATTTTAATTTTACATATGATAAAGATGCGGCCAAATCATTCGGATACGGCGAGTGTCAGTTATGTTATGCATTAAATAATAATAATGGGGCATGGATTAGTTTTGGGAATTTTTATAACGGGCAGTTTGATTTTCCTAGGACAATGGCTATTATTAATGACAGCGACGAGGAATTAAAAAATGTAAAAGTCGTTGAAAATGAAGATTTATCCGGATTAAGCGGAAAAGATGCCTGTTATTATATCGTTGACGAACATAAAGAATATCAGGATGATAAAAATATAAAAATAGATGTTTCGGGTACAAATATAGGTGCAGTATGCTACGGACCTTCTTTGCTTCCTCCTCCTTTCTTTTGTCCGGGAAAAGCATGTATAACCGACATTGGAGCGGGCAGTATTGAAATAAATGTAACTTCGGATTTTGGTGATTATACAAATGGAGGGTATGACGATTATCTTGCAGTTCAAATGTTTAATATTTCGGACCAACTTTTTGGTGGTAAAAATTTAAAATATTTTGCAGATTATGATGACCAACAGGGAAGACATTATGATAATGTGGAACTTGGTTATTGTGAAAATATACCAACAAATGAAGACAATTCTTACACAACCGGTCCGTTTGATGCTTGGGATGATGCTGCTTCTACGAGAGGTATAAACGATAGAAATATATCTACAAAAATTGTCAATCAAGATTTTAATCTCACGATAGCCTCTATAAATGCGGCAAATAATGCTGTTGAAGTAAAAGAGGGTATTGATTTTAAATACCAACTTTATGATATGGATACCAATACAAGCATAACAGCTTGGCAAGATTATAATGCTTCAACCGGTGCAGATGGAAAGAAAGCTATAAAACTGTTTCAAAATATAACTTCTACACATAAAGATGTTAGAGTTAGATTTAAATTTTGTGCCTATAATAATGGTGCAGGTTTGATAGTGAAAAATCTTAGCGAATGCGATTCTACAAGTAGTGATTATAATGCAAGCTACGAGTTAAACACATCTACATACAGTAGTGATGCTTTTGCAATTCGTCCTTATGCTTTTAGAGTATTTGGAGAAAATCAATATAAAAGAGCTGGTGAGGATTTTAATCTAACTATCAAAGCTGTAGATGAAGGAAATAATTCACTTGCATCAGGTACTGCATTAAATGTAATAGGAATACAAAACTACAACGAATCTACTGCTTCCTTAAATATTGTTTCCCAAACTTATATGCCAAATGCTACAGATATCAATCAAATGCTAACGGATGTCTTTGGAACTTCAACGAGTCATACGGCAGCCGAGATAAACACATGTCCGCAAGCAGGTACTTTTACAGTCACACCAAACAATTTCATCAATGGTGAGAGCAATGTATCTATGAAATTTAGTGAAACTGGCATACTTGATGTTAATGTAAGTGAGAAACCGGGAAGTGAGTTTGCAATAATAGATACTGATGATACAAATAATTCACAAAGATATATAAAACCGGCTACTAATATCAATGATGAAAGCAATATAACAGCAAACAATATACTTCTTTTTACACCTTACTTTTTTGTTACTACTGCAGAATATAATGCGACAAACGGGAAAAATTGGCTCTATATGTCTTATGATGTCCATAAATCCAATACTACATATACAACACCAAAAATGGCAGCTTATATCTCATACACTATAGAAGCAAAAAATAAACAGGGTAATAAAGTCAGAAATTACACAAAAACATGTTTTCCAGATACAGATGAAGTGCATGCTCCTAGAGTAAATGGTTTAAAACTAAATACCACATTTGATCTCTTTTTGGATGCCGATATAAACAGTAGTGCAGATGCAAATATCTCTCTTTATACAGAAGATAATGCAAATAATGCTGTATGGGTACTTAATAAAAACCAAACTATATTTGAGCATAACAATACTCTGCAAGAATGGATATCGCCTTTAAATTTTACAAATGGGATAGGAAAAGTAAAAGTTTACTTTAATATTGATAGAAACATATCTCATGCACTTAAACCTATTAAGATAACATTAATTGATGCCAATACATCTACTTCATGGATGAATAACCCAGGTTCACCAAAAGATTTTAATGGCACAATTTTAAATCAGAGTAAAACCTTTTACTACGGCAGAGTTCATGCACCTGATTATAGCACTCAAGGAGATAGTATAGATGCAAAAATTTACTATGAAGTTTATTGTGAAGATTGCAATCAGACATATCTAAATTCTCTAAATCTCGGAGATGAGAGTGCGGATTCGGTTTTTTGGTATGTCAATAAAAACCACACTTCAACAAACGACGGCAATATAAGCGGATTTGTTACAACTTCAAAAATAAATCCTATCACAAAAATAAATCCTATAAACAATGGCTTGGAAGATGACAATATAACTTATAATGCCGGTATTTATCCCTATAAAGAAAAGATAGAGATAAATGCATCATCTTGGCTTATTTACAATCCTTATAATCCAACTGCTACAATAAATGATTTTTCAGTAGAATTTTTAGGTGGCGGAGGTTGGGCAGGTATAGGGACTACCGGTAAAACTGTTGATTTGAATATCAGCACCAAAGGTTCAAAAAGGATTGAATGGTGAGGAAAGGTTTTACCTTTGTAGAACTTGTAGTCGCTATAGTTGTCATGGGGATTGCCCTTATGAGTGTTCCTCTGATGCTTTCACAAGTAAGCAAATCTGATGAATTTAGCATAAATCAAGAAGCGATTTTAGCTGGTGCTACAAAGATAGGCAATATTTTAACTTATCCTTGGGACGACAAACTTGTTAGTGAAGTTAATGTAAAGCATATATTGGATACGACACAAGGCGACTCTGAATTAAACAGATATCCGGATAATAACTCAACAAGAAGAATAGGTAATTTTAAAGCAAATTATAGAAGAAAATTTGATACCAATTTAACTTATGCTTCTACTGTTTTAGGAAGAGCAGGAGATACAAACCCTACTGCATATAATGATATAGATGATTTTGATGCAAATAGTGAGATTATAAATGGTGGGGGCAAAGGAGACTATTTGATGGATTTGAATTTAACAACAAAAGTTTTTTATATATCTGATAAGACTAACTACTTTTCATCTTCAACTTTAAATTTTGGCGATTTAAATACATCTGGCACAACTCCTACCACCAATCTAAAAATGATAGAAGTAAAAGTTATAAATCATGTAAACAGTCAAACAATAACTACTTTAAGAGCTTTTTCTGCAAATATAGGAAGTTATGAATTGCTTTATAGGACATTTAATTGAATAAACTTAAAAAACATTTTGCATTTACTATGGTGGAGATGATATTTGTTATCGTTGTGCTGGGTATCGTTGCAGCTATAGGTAGCGGAATTATAGCTAAAATTTATGAATCATATATTTACTCAAACAACATAAATACTCTTCAAGCAAAAACGGAATTGGCTCTAATGAAAATATCAAAATATCTCTCATTTAGGATAAAAAATAGTGTAATAGCAAGAAAATTATCTCCCAATGACAACAATATAAGTTCATTATCTACTGCCGATGGAACATATAAGATACTTGAATGGATAGGTTATGACAATGAAGGATTTGAAGGCAATACCACGGGACCGGGGTGGAGTGGTTTTATAGATTTATCAAGTTCTCAAACAAATAAAACTCAAATTAAAACTTCAGGAAGTCATCTCACTTATGCAACAAATGTCATAAATGCACTTTCTAACAAAGAAGCCAATTTGTCTGATGTAAATAGTTCTGTAGCTATTATTTTTAAAGGACTTCCAAATCAATTTGATATAAAACAGTATGGGTGGAATGATTGGAGCGGAACAAAAAATCATAACTATATTTTTAGAGTTCAAAAAATTGCTCCAGATATTTTAAAGTTCATTGAAAACAATGCTTCGACTATTTATGAACAGTATCAGCTTGTTTGGAGTGCTTATGCCATAGTACCTGAAGGTAATGCAAGTGATAGAAATTTGACTTTATACTACAACTATAGACCATGGATGGCTCAAAAATATAGCGATGGAAATAAATCTGTTTTATTAGAACATGTTTCTACTTTTAAATTTAAACAAATAGGCAATACCATAAGACTTAAATTGTGTATTTTTAATCCGATAATAAACGATGAAAATATCTCTTTTTGTAAAGAAAAGGTGGTTTTTTAATGAAAAAATCAAGACAAGGTTTTTCTCTACTTCTTGCGATTGTAGTCATGATAACGATAGCTACATTAATGGCAATAATGATATCTCTTATTTCTACTACTGCTAAACAAACATCAGATATCTATGTAAGCGAACAAACAAAACTATTGGCAAGAAGTTCGACAGAATTGGCTCTTCTTGCTATTTCGGGACATAATAATAGTGCAAATTGTATAAATTATATAAATTTTACTTATCAAACCAATTATGATGTCAATATGAGTTTGTATTATATAGGTACAAATTTACCCTCATCTTGCAATACACTTGATAATAATATTTCAACCAAAGAATCAAACGGTACGGTTATCATAGATACTTATGTAACCTTTAATGGTGCAAGTGAACCTATAAGATACCATAGAAGAACGATACAAAAGCCATAATTTATACTTTTTTAGATAAAATTCTACAAAGGGGAGACAACTTCTCTTATATCAATCAAAAGGAGACAAAATGAATATTAATATAGTTGGAAAACAGTTCGATTTGACTGATGCTATAAAAAGTCACATCGAATCAGCTATAAGTTCATTGGAGAAATACAATCTTGACATTATTTCAGCAAGAGCTGTAGTAACAGCAGATGAGAGAAACGGAAAAAAAGGGTTTAATGTTGATTTTATCATAACTTTACCAAACAAAAATAGTGTTGTTATCAAGCAAAAGGATAAAGATGTTTATGCCGCTATTGATTTGGCAAGTGAAAGAGCAAAAAAGGTATTGAGAAGACATAATGATAAGATAAAAACCCACAAAGCTGAAAAACTTGAAGAGATAGAGGCTCAAAAAATCATAGAGGAAGAGTTGAAAGCTTATGCTGAATTGGCAGATGAGATCATTCCTGCTGAGCTTGATTTGTATAAGCCGACAGAGCTTGAAGAGGCTCTTGAAAAGTTAAAAGAGAGTGACAAGCAGTTTTTGGTTTTCAATGATATAGACTCACATATGAGAGTTATATACAAAAGAAAAGACGGAAAATACGGTCTTTATTAGAGTTTTATGCGAGACTGCTCAAGTAGTAGTTTCGCTCTTTTTATAATATCTTCATCTTTACTCAAATCTATCCATTTAAACATTTGTCCGCTTTGTGATTTTCCGCTAAGTATATCACCGCTTTGACGAAATTTAAGATCAAGCTCGGCTATATCAAATCCATTTAAAGTTTTAGAAAACTCTTCCAATCTTTTAGAATTTTTTAAATTTGTATATAAAAAGCAGTATCCCTTAAGCCCTGTTCTGCTTACTCTACCTCTTATTTGATGCAAAGTGGCAAGTCCGAGTCTTTCGGCTCCTACTATGACTACAGTAGAAAGTTTCGGTAGAGATATACCCACTTCTACTACCGTAGTCGATATAAGTATAGAGCCTTTTTCTCGAAACTCTTTTAAGATACTCTCTTTATCTTTATCTTTTCCGTGTGTAACATAAACATTTTCAAATCTCTCTATCCAATACGATTTTGCCTCATCGATTGATTGATACTCTATGCTTTCACTCTCTTGCACAAGCGGATATATGATAAATACTTGATGATTGAGCGATACCTCTTTTTTGATATGCTCTAAAAGCTTTTTGAAGTCACTTTTTTTGATGATTTTGGTTTCGATCTCTTTTTTAAAAGGTATCTCTTTTATAAAGGAGTAATCCACCAAAGAGGAGTTTATCATCGCCATTGTTCTTGGAATCGGAGTGGCTGAAAATTGTAAAAAATGAGCTCTTTTGTTTCTGTCTTTAAAGACGATATTTTTTATAAATTCTCTTTGATTGACACCAAATCTATGCTGTTCATCTATCAAGACAAGATCACATTCGGGTAAATCTCTATACATCAAAGCATGAGTTCCCACGATAAAGCTATATCTGCCCAAATCCTCCTTTTTTGAGTCTGAAGTAATCAAAATCGTATTGATACTCTTTGGTAAAAACTTTTTCGCCTCTTGATATATTTGATGAGCAAGTATGGATGTAGGTACCATTAAAAGCGATCTTTTCGGATAAGCCATTACGACACTTGCAAGGATGACGATAGTCTTACCACAAGCAACATCTCCCATGATAACTCTTTTTGAGGCTATAGCAGAGTTGAAGTCTTTTTGTATATCTTTTATAGCATTTAATTGATCATTTGTCAGCCTAAACGGTAAAGAGTCTATAAAGGGTTTTACATCTCCGTTTAGTTTATTGCTTGAAGGGTAGTAAGTTCTCTTTTTGGAGAGTTTTTTGATATGATTGTATATCTCTACAAATTTGAACACCTCTATCTCATTTTTACCAAAACCCTCTTTTTGGTATCGTTTTAAAAATTGTATCGTAGGATTGTGGCATAGATACACTGTTTCGGACTCTTTTTTACTAAGTCCCTCTTTTTGCAGATTTTGTAAAGTAATATACTTTTTTATCAACTCTTTTGAACTCTTTTGTTTGTACTTTACCTCTATGGTATTTATATCTTTTATGATTTTTGGTTGAATGAGTGAGTATGAGCCAAAAGAGTATTCAATCTTTCCTTTTAAGAAAAATCTCTCCCCCGCTTTAAATACAACTTTGTGATATTTTTTAGGATGAAATATTATGCCGTTTATCTCTTTGTTGAAGTTGTGAGAAAAGAGTCTTATCTTTAAAAGCTTATCCGTTTGAGAGAGATTGAGAATTGTAGCATCAACAACATTTTCAATTTTTTCATTTATGCTGTTTTCTATGTAGTTGTTTTCGTATTTTGACGGAAGAAGTAGAGCCAAATCAAGTAGCGACTCTACTCCCAATTTTTTTAATTTTTCTATATCTCTTTTTTCAAAAAGATTCATTTAGTAACTATGGAGAAAGATAGCTTTAAAATTTCAGAATGTTTTTTTATAAAATCATTCAAATCTTTAAGCTTCAAATTTTCTATGAGTTTTAACTCCTCTTTTGAATATCCAAGTTTTAAGCCTCTATAATACTCAAAAAAAGCTCTGTTCAATCTTTGAGAAATAGTCTCCACTCTTAAAGGTTCGCTACCGCTTAAAAACTTTTTTGCCGCTTTTAACTCTTCTTCAATGGCACCTTTTTTGATAAAATTATCTATTATCTCTTTGACCGCTTTTATAGCACTGTCTTTATTGTCAGTTTTTGTTTGAAGATATCCGCTAAAATCACTATAAGATTTGTTTAAATTTACCCTTGCATAAGCAGAATATGCAAGTCCTCTTTTTACTCTTATCTCTTCCATAAGTCTGCTTCCAAAACCGCTTGAACCGAGTATAAAGGCGGCTACTTTAGCTTTGTAAGCATCTTTGTCATTAACTTTAAGATAAAAAGGGCTTCCAAAATATATATATGCCTGTTTTGTATCTTTTGTTATAGTTTTTACTGTTTGCTTGTCGTTTGGCTCATAAAAATTAACCTTTTTATACTCTCCTGTTTTCAATGAAGATAAGATATCTTTAGCATATTTTATAGCCTCTTTTTCATCAATATCTCCACCTATAACTACCATAGCTCTACTGCTTACTATATGCTTTGATATAAAGTTTTTTATATCTTCTATCTTTAAAGCATTTATACTGTTTTTATCCCCGATAGAGCTATGTCCAAGAGGGGTTTTTTCAAAAAGCATTTTTTTTAGATTTAGTGCCGCAATATAGTCAAAATCATTCTCTTTTGAAGATATCTCTCCAAGAGTCATAGTTTTTACCTTATCAAAACTGCTTTGGGTTAAGTTCGGATCTATCAAAAGAGCTTTTAACTCTTTGATTGCAAGTGGAAATTTCTCTTTTAAGCTATTTAATTCAAAAACAAATGTTTCATTTCCATTGTTTATGTTTAGATTGATAGCATTATCGTCCAATATCGTGGCAAATTTTGTAGAACCGAGTTTTTTAGTACCTTCATTGAACATTTTGGCACTAAATCTTGCCAAACCAAACTTTTTGCCATCTTCGATACTGCCGGAATTTCTAAATACAAGCTCCATTGATACTATCGGCAAAGAGCTATCCTTTTCAAAAATCACAGGTATATCTACTCCGTTTATATCTATCTTTTTTACTACTGCACTCATCAACAATCCTTGTGTTAAAAATATGGTCATTATCAGGGTTTTAAACAGTTTCATTTGAAAACCTCCAGTATATTATAGGCGGTATCTCTCTTTGCAGGAGTTGCCCCTATATCTTTTATGAGTTTTATCATCTCTTCTTGGTTCATTTTGTTTGATACCCCTGCAGCGGAGACTACATTTTCTTCCATCATGGTGCTTCCAAGATCGTTAGCTCCAAAAAGAAGAGCCAACTGTCCTATGTAACTTCCTTGAGTTACCCATGAGCTTTGGATATTTTTAAAGTTATCAAGATAAAGCCTGCTTAGGGCAAGAAGTTTCAAGTATCTATTTGGAGAGGCTCTAAACTTAACGATACCCTCTTGTTGGAGTTTTGTGTGATTTGGTTGAAAACTCCACAATATAAAAGCCCTAAAGCCTCCGGTTTCATCTTGAAGTTCTCTCACTCTTCTTAAATGCTCAACTATATCTTCATCATTATCCACCGAACCGAACATCATAGTAGCGGTTGTTTTCATGCCTATCTCATGAGCTGCTCTATGCACGGCTATCCACTCGTCGCTTGTAAGTTTTTTGGGAGCTATCACTTCTCTCACTCTATCGCTGAGTACTTCCGCACCGGCTCCGGGCATACTAAAAAGACCTTTGTCATAAAGTCTTTGTAAAACCTCTTTATAGGAGATTTTTGATATTTTAGCTATATAGTCTATCTCTACGGCGGAAAATCCATGTATGGTTATCTCGGGATAATTTTTGCTGATCCACTCCACAAGCTCTTCATACCACTCTATCTTTAACTTGGGGTGAACTCCGCCTTGAAAAAGTATCTGAGTTCCTCCGATACTTAGTAGCTCCTCTATCTTTTTGCCTATCTCTTTAAAGCTAAGCACATAAGCTTCATCACTTTTTTGGTGGCGATAAAATGCACAAAATGAGCAATCCACCCAGCACACATTGGTATAGTTTATATTTCTATCGACTATAAATGATACGATGTTGTCGGGATGAAGTTCTTGCTTTTTTCTTAAAGCCATTTCGCCTATCTCTTTGAGGTTGCTATTTTGTAAAAGTTCCAAGGCTTCTTTGTCGGTTAATCTTTTATTCATACAGTGTGTGCTACCCTTTCAAAAATAAGCTTTATTATACTTCAATATTTGTTAAGAGGCGATAAATGAAAAAAACTTTACTTATTATTTTATTTTTAATGTCGTGTGTAGTTCTTTTTGAGTTAATACTTCAAAGAGTCTTTGGATAGGTTAATTGCATCAAACGGTTTTCCATACAAATAGCCTTGCATCATATCTATATCCAACTCTTTTAATGTTTTACTTATCTCCTCTTGGCAAACAAACTCTGCAACAGTTTCGATATTTAACTCTTTTGAAAGTTTGGTGATATGCTTAACTATAAAGTAGTTATTTTTATTTTCATAAATATCTTTTATCAAGCTACCATCTATCTTCAATATATCAGTATGCAATTTCACAAGATATTCAAAGTTGCTATACCCGCTACCAAAATCATCTATGGCGATTTTTACTCCGTATGACTTAACTTTCATGATAAACTCTTCTATAAATTCAAAATCTTCTATCATTTCGGATTCTAAAAGCTCAAAAGTGATCCTTTTTCCTACATCTTTAGTGTTATTATCTAAAAATTTCATAATCAATTTATTAATTTTATCGGATAAAATATCTTGAATAGAGAGATTTATGGATATGTTCAACTTATCATCTTTTACAATTAGATCAAAACATTTTTTTATAATCTGCATAGATAATTCTATATATACTTTTGAAGATTTTGCTATCTCAAGATATGGATATATACTATCAATCTTATCTCTATTTTTTATCCTTGAAAGTGCCTCATACTTTATAATTTTTCCTGTTTTTATATCTACAAGAGGTTGAAGATATATGATAATCGAATTATTTTTTATAGTTTCTTTTAGTATGTTTGATTTTTTAAGATTTGCATGAATGATAGTTTTTTTACTATTTCCATATGATTTATTGTATATGTAATAGTTCAAATCCTTATCTGATTTTGCATTTATCAATGCTATATCCGCATTTGAAAAAAGCGGAAGCTCTTCGCTTACTCCTATACTTACACTTACCTCAAATATCAAATCATTATATTCTATTTTTTTATTCGATATTTCACTGATATACTTTTTTGCAATCATATCTTTATCTATATTATCAGCATCCAATAAAACACCAAAATCATCTCCTCCAAGCCTATAATACCTCGCCCTATACCCCATTTTTATATTTTTTATAATTTTTGCCACCTCTGATAGTATATGATCTCCTGTTTCTACACCATAAAGTTCATTAAAATTCCTAAAATTATTTATATTTATCAAAAATAGTATGGGATGAGAAAGTCTTTGTTTATCAATATCAAAAAAATCCCTATTTAAAAGCCCTGTCAATTTATCGGTTTTAGAAACTATCTGCAACTTTTTATGCTCATTATTAAATTTTTTCATAAAGTACAATAAAGAGATAAGTGCGATAAATAGTATTATTTGCAAAAGAATAGCAAATGTAGAAAAACTTAACTTTTTTTCTTTCAATTTTTCATTTATATTGTAATATATAGATGAAAGTTCATTTAAAATATCTCTATTTTCAAACATTGCATTAAAATACTTTTTATAATATACATAATATTTTTGAAATACATTTAATTGACCGAGTATTTGAGCATTGTACAAAAGTTCGGTTTTATCATCGCTTTTATAATTTTTAAAATAGCCATAATCTTGAAGAAATTTTTCCAATATCAACTTATCGTTTACTGATTTTAAAACTATCATATCAAAAATCGTATCATTCAATTTTTTCAAATAATCTCTATTTTTTATATTTTGAGTTGCTCTTTTGTTGAGTAAAAGTGTATAAAATATAGAATTTTTAAGAGGAGAATTAAGTATTTCAAAATGGTAAATACTCTCTATTTTTTTACTTACATAATCTTTTAAAGCCTTATTGTGAAAATCATTGGTTTGCTTGTCTAATTTATTTATAAGCATATTAATTTCATCATAATTGTTATATAGAAAAAAACTAAGCTTTAATGTCTCTTTATCTATATTGTATATGTTGTTTTTAAATTCATTTATTTTGTGGCTTACCTCTTTCTCTTGAAGTAATACATTGTGAAGACTTTTGCTATTATACTTATAGCCTAAAAATGTAATTATAAGTATCAAGATGGTTAATACGGCTTTTGTTTTCATCTTAGGCTACCAATGTCCGGACTTTTACCGGTTAATGTCAATAAAAACTTATATATAAGCTCTATTTGTTTATCATCCAAATCAACCCCGAGATTCATATATCCCATAGTCCGTATAGCCACTTTAAGATCTTTTATATCTCCCGTATGAAAATATGGAGAAGTCAATGCTATATTTCTCAAAGAGGGTACTTTATACACATGTATATCTATCTTTTTATGAGTAATAGAGTATCTATCTCTTACAAAAGCCATTTTTTTATTATTTACCACACCTATCTTGGAAAAGTTATTGCCACCCACATTTTTTCCATTGTGACATACTATGCAACCTGTTTTTACAAAAAGTTCATAACCTCTCTTCTCATCTTTGCTTAAAACATCTTTGCCTTTAAGATAAAGATCAAATTTAGAATCAGGAGTAGTTAAAAATTTTTCAAATTCAACTATCGCATTTTGAAACATTTTGTAAGTATTGTAGTCTTTTTTATATATTTTTTGAAATTTGCTTTTATATGGCTCTTTATTGATAATTTTCTCAATATGTTCATTTGTTGCACCCATTTCAGAACTATCGTGAGTGGGACCGTTTATCTGCTCATACAGATCCTTAAATCTTCCATTCCACATCTGTTTGAAATTATAAACTGCATTTAAAACAGTCGGAGACTGTATGACACCTTTTCTGCCATATATTCCTGCAGACACTTTTCTTGGATCAGCCCAACCGTAACCGGGCTGATGGCAACTTGCACAAGATATTTTGCCATCTTTTGAAAAAGAGCTATCAAAAAAAAGATCTATTCCAAGCTTTGCTTTTGCTTTGTTGATTTTTAGAGTTTTTATGGGTGTGATGATATCATAACTACTCAATGCGGTTAAAAGAAAAGTAATAATTATGAAAATTTTCACACAAAGCCTTCAAATTAATGTTTTTTACACATCACATCTAATGCTATATTTTAATCAAATATTAATTAATTTATCATTAATTTAACCTTTTTATTATAATACCCCACAAAAAAAGATAAATTTAATTTTTTCAAAGTATAATAAAAACAAAAGCAAGGGGCAAAAGATGAGCAACAAACGAAGAAAATTTAGTAGCGAATTTAAAGTAAAACTTGTGTTAGAAGTTTTAAAAAATGAAAAGACTCTAAACCAAGACAAGATGTGAGAGCTTATATATACTTCTATAATTATCATAGATATCATCAAATGCTACAATATAAAAAACCAATAGAGGTGTATGATTATCAGAAATACTTACAAAACATTAAACGAAATGAAAGTGTCATAGATCGTGATTTGTTACAAAAGGTGGCGTAAAGTCAATGGAATTAAAAAAAATTGAAAATTGTCTTGACTTTTGGGGTGGAATATATCATGTTGATAAATTTTGATTCTTTTTGGAACAATTCCTCAAATCGTAAAAGTGAAAAGAGTGATATTTTAAGATTTAGATAATCTTGAAGATATTTTTGGTACAATAATTTCTGTAAAAAGCCTTGATATATTTTCGGTAGAAAATTATAACATTTCAAAGACGATTTAAGACTTTTTTGAGAATTTAATTTAGCTTAAATTGGGGCTTGTTTTTTTGCTGATCCGCAAGTGATTCAGTTGTATAAAAACAGATTTAAGGCAAAGAGGTTGTATGCAAAATTATATCGTAGGAATAGGACTTAGTGCTGGGGGATTAGAGCCATTAAAAGAGATTATTAAAAACTTAAATCCTGAGTTAAATAACACTTATATTATTTTAGAACATCATTCAAAAGAAAGTAAAAATAGATTAGTAAATATTTTATCACCTCTTACCTCTTTAAATGTAAAAGAAGCAGTTGACGATGAAGCTATAAAAGAAAAAACTATCTATACTTGTCCGGCAAATCATCATTTAATAATCGTAGATAATAAAATAGAACTTTATAATATAGAAGAGGATAATAAATTTAAACCTTCAATAAATTGGTTTTTTGAATCACTTTCAAAATATCATTCAAAAGCAGTGGCAGTGATTTTAAGTGGGACTTTAAATGATGGAAGTGGTGGTATTTTAAATATAAAACTAAATGGTGGGATTATTATGGTCCAAGACCCAAAAACAGCTGAATTTGATATGATGCTAAAAAATGCTATTAAAACACAATTAGTTGATTTTCTTTTACCTCCAAAAGAGATAGCTAAAACTCTAAATAACTTATCAAATATCCATTCAGAAATAAAAATAACAAATCTAAAAGAGATTTTAACTATTTTAA
>JAMOOV010000050.1 GCA_027065125.1 Campylobacterales bacterium
GTGAAGGTAATTTTATAGCACTTGATGCCAAGATAGGATTTGACGATAATGCTCTTTATAGACATCCTGATATAGAAGCTATGAGAGATCTTAGCGAAGAGGTTCCGACTGAAACAGAAGCTAAGAAATATGGTCTAAGCTATATAAAACTTGACGGTGATGTAGGATGTATGGTAAACGGAGCTGGACTTGCTATGGGTACTATGGATACTATAAACTATGTAGGCGGAACTCCTGCAAACTTTCTTGATGTGGGCGGTGGAGCCAATCCTGAAACCGTTGCAAAAGGTTTTGAGATCATCTTAAGTGATCCAAATGTTAAGTCAATATTTGTAAATATTTTCGGCGGAATTGTAAGATGCGACAGGATTGCAAACGGTATCATAGAAGCAACAAAAAAAGTTGATGTTCATGTTCCGGTGGTAGTAAGACTTGATGGCACGAATGCTCCGGAAGCCGAAGAGATTTTGAAAAATTCAAACATAAGCAATATCATAAGTGCTACCGATCTACTTGACGGAGCAAAAAAAGCGGTAGCAGCGGCAAGAGGAGAGTTAGCATGAGTATTTTAGTAAATAAAGATACAAAAGTAATAGTTCAAGGTTTTACCGGTAAAGAGGGTAGTTTTCATGCTGAACAGTGTTTGGCATACGGTACCAAGATAGTAGGCGGTGTAACTCCCGGGAAAGGTGGTATAACTCACCTTGGTCAACCTGTCTTCAATACTGTTAAAGAAGCGGTTAAAGAAACAGGTGCAACTGTAAGTATGATATTTGTTCCACCTGCTTTTGTAGCTGATGCGGTTATGGAGGCAGCTGATGCAGGTATCGAGCTTGGAGTTATCATCACCGAAGGTGCTCCTGTACAAGATATGATGAAGGCAAAAGCTTATGCTACTAAAAACGGCATGAAAACTATAGGGCCTAATTGTCCCGGTATTGTAACTGCCGAAGAGTGCAAGATAGGTATTATGCCCGGAATGATATTTAAAAAAGGTGTAGTCGGACTTATCTCAAAAAGCGGTACTTTAACTTATGAGGCGGCAAATCAAGTTTGTGTAGAGGGTCATGGTATAACAACTGCCGTAGGTATAGGCGGAGATCCTATCATAGGTCTTAGTTATCTACAACTTTTACCTATGTTCGAAAATGATCCCGAAACAAAAGCTATCGTTATGATAGGTGAGATAGGTGGCGACCTTGAGATTCAAGCAGCAAAATATATAAAAGAGCATATTACTAAACCGGTTGTTGCTTTTATAGCAGGTCAAACCGCTCCGAAAGGAAAAAGAATGGGGCATGCCGGAGCTATCGTAAGCGGTAGTAGCGGTACTGCTAAAGAAAAAATGGATGCTCTTGAGGCTGCGGGAGTAAAAGTTGTCGTTAGTCCGGCTGAAATCGGAAAAGCTGTTAGCGAAGTAATGAGTAAAAATTAATAAGAGGAGAGAGTATGAGTAATATGAAAGCTCCGGAAAATACACCGGTTTGGGTGGATACAAGCAGATGTAAAGCTTGTGATATATGTGTTGAAATGTGTCCTGCGGGAGTGCTGGCTATGGTTCCTGCGGATACTACGATACTTGGAGCAACTATATCTGTTGAACACCCTGAGGCTTGTATAGGCTGTAGAGATTGTGAACTTCATTGTCCCGATTTTGCGATATATGTTGCTGAAAGAAGTGAAGTAAAGTTTGCAAAATTGACACCTGAAGCTAAAGCAAGAGCTGAAGCTATAAAGAAAAATCATTATATGAAATTAAGTGCTTAAGGAGAATTGATGGCAAGAGAAGTTATTTCAACGGGAAATAAGCTCGCCGCCCAAGCAGCGGTAGAGTGCGGATGTAGATTTTTTGGTGGCTATCCTTTGACTCCTTCAAGTGAAGTTGCTCATGATAGTAGTGTATTGTTGCCAAAAGTAGGTGGTAAATTTATACAGATGGAAGATGAGATAGGCGGTATCTCTGTGGCTCTTGGAGCTTCTATGAGCGGTGTAAAAGCGATGACTGCTACAAGTGGACCGGGAATTAGTTTGAAGTCTGAACAGATAGGATATGCTTTTATAGCTGAGATTCCTTTGGTTATTGTAAATGTTATGAGAGGCGGACCAAGTACAGGTCTTCCTACAAGAGTTTCTCAAGCAGATATTGGACAAGCAAAATATCCAACTCATGGCGACTATGCTTCTATAGCTCTTTGTCCGGGAAGTTTGGAAGAAGCTTATACTGAAACTGTTAGAGCATTTAATCTTGCTGAAAAATATATGACACCGGTATTTGTTTTGCTTGATGAAACATTGGGGCATATGCAAGGAAAGGCTATACTTCCGGATATAGAAGAGCTTGAGATAATAAATAGAGAAGAGTTTACAGGTGATCCAAAAGATTATCTTCCTTATGATGCTCCTATGGATAAACCGGCAGTTTTAAACCCTTTCTTTAAAGGATATAAATACCATGTAACAGGACTTCATCACGGATCTACCGGATTTCCTACCGAAGATGCTGAGCAATGTGAATTTAATATAGAAAGACTTACCGGTAAGATAAATAATAATGTTGAAGATATAGTATCTTACGAAGAGTACAAGCTTGATGATGCTGAAGTTTGTATCATAGCATACGGAAGTATCAGTAGAGGTGCAAAAGAGGCGGTTGAAAAACTAAGAGAAGATGGTATAAAAGCCGGACTTTTTAGACCTATTACTATTTGGCCAAGTCCTCAGGCAAAATTAAAAGAGATAGGTGAGAGATTTGAGAAGATTTTTGTAACCGAGCTAAATATGGGTCAATATCTTGAAGAGATTCAAAGAGTTACAAAAAGAGATGATTTTAAAACTCTACATAAAGCAAACGGAAGACCTATCGCACCAAGTGAAATGGTAGCAAAAGTTAAGGAGATGTTCTAATGGCTTTTAATTATGATAAATATTTAAGAACGGATAAGATGCCAACACTTTGGTGTTGGGGATGTGGTGACGGAGTTATACTAAAGTCTATCATAAGAGCTATAGATAAGCTTGGATGGGATATGGATGATGTTTGTGTTGTTTCCGGTATAGGATGTAGCGGAAGACTTAGTTCTTATGTTAACTGCAATACGGTTCACACTACTCACGGAAGAGCGATAGCTTATGCAACAGGTATCAAACTTGCAAACCCTGATAAGCATGTTATAGTTGTTACCGGCGACGGCGATGGTTTAGCAATAGGCGGTAATCATACAATCCATGGATGTAGAAGAAATATTGATCTAAATCATGTTGTTATCAATAACTTTATATATGGTTTGACAAACTCTCAAACAAGTCCTACTACTCCTCAGGGAATGTGGACGGTAACTATGCAGTATGGAAATATAGATCCTACATTTGATGCTTGTAAATTGGCTGAAGGTGCGGGAGCTACTTTTATAGCAAGAGAGAGTGTTTTGGATCCTAAAAAACTTGAGAAAATTTTTGTAGATGGTTTTACTCATAAAGGATACTCTTTCTTTGATATTTTTTCAAACTGTCACATAAATCTTGGAAGAAAAAATAAAATGGGAGAGGCTGCTCAGTGTCTTAACTGGATAGATGGCAGAACAGTTCCCAAAAGAAAATTTGATGCTTTAAGTGAAGAGGAAAAAGTAGATAAATTCCCAACAGGAGTTTTGAAAAAAGTTGAACAGCCGGAGTATTGTGAACTTTATGATAAAGTTATCGAAGCTGCTCAAACAAAATCAAAAGTTAAATTATAAGGAGAATTACATGAGACATCAATTAAGATTTACAGGTGTTGGTGGTCAAGGTGTTCTCCTTGCGGGAGAGATTTTGGCTGCGGCTAAGATAAAAGAGGGCGGATATGGTGTAAAGGCTGCAACTTATACTTCTCAAGTTAGAGGAGGACCTACGAAGGTTGATATCTTGCTTGACGACAAAGAGATACTCTATCCTTATGCAAATGAAGGAGAGATAGAGTTTATGTTATCTGTTGCTCAAGTAAGCTATAACTCTTTTAAAAGTGGTGTAAAAGAGGGTGGCATTATTGTAATTGATCCTAAGCTAGTTCATCCTACCGATGAAGATAGAAAAAAGTGGAGGATATATGAAATACCTCTTATCACCATAGCTAAAGAAGAGGTGGGAAATGTTGTAACTCAATCTGTTGTGGCACTTGGTATAACACTAACTATGACAAAAGTTATGGACAGAGATTTTGTTTTCAATACAATGATAGAGAAAGTTCCTCCAAAATTTGTAGAGTTAAATAAAAAAGCTTTTGAGGTGGGTGAGAAATATGCCCTTGAAGCTCTTGAAAAAGAAAAATAGTATTTTGATATTAGCATAATCCCTTTTTATAGGGATTATGCTATCTCTACTCTATTTCTTCCACTATTTTTCGCTTCATAAAGAGCTTCATCCGCTTTTTTCAAAATATCTTCTATCTTATCACCATCTTCTTTGAAAGCAACTCCTATCGAAACAGTCATTTTAATTTTCTCGTTATTTACTGCTACTATTTTTTCTGATATGATTCTTCTTATCTTTACAAAAAATCCTACTGCACTTTTTTTATCAATATTTCTTAAGGCTATACAAAATTCTTCCCCGCCAAATCTCGCTACTATATCGGAGCCTTTTGTTTCGTTTTTTAATACTTTGGCAATCTCTTTTATAACTTCATCTCCTACATCATGACCATATCTATCATTTATCTTTTTAAAATGATCTATATCGAGCATACCGATTGCAAAACCGTTTTTATCTTTTAAAAAATCTTCTATATTGTCAAAAAAGTATCTTCTATTGTAGAGATCGGTTAAAAAGTCAAGATGAGCCATATTTGTCATTTTGGTAATATATTCTTTAGCTTCAATCATATTATGAACTCTACATATCAACTCTTCATCGCTAAAAGGTTTGTTGATAAAATCGTTTGCTCCTATTTTTAAAAATTTTGCCGATATTAATTGCTCATTGCTACTTGTTACGGAGATTATGATAAGTTGGTTTTTATCATATTTTTTTCTTATCTCTTTGGTCAATTCAAGTCCATTTATGACCGGCATATTATAATCTGTCAAGATAAGTTCAATATCAGGATTGCTTTCCAGATAATTTAAAGCTTCTTCTCCATGTGCGGCAACTATAACTTTAAACATCTGTTTTTCCAACACTTTTTTTATCTTATTTCTTATTACTTGAGAATCGTCCACAACCATAACTTTTATATATCTATTTTTAGATAATCTTTTAATAAGAGAAAATATATAATTCACATCATCCATATTGCCTTTATATACATAGTCAATGATATTTTTAGATATCATCTCTTCTCTAATATTGTCATCAATCGTACCTGTAAGTATTATTGAAGGGATATTATATGAGAGGATAAAGTCCACAATTTCACCATTTGGAGCATCGGGTAAATTCAAATCAAGAAGAGCAATAAAAAAGTCATCATTATCCTCTAAAATCTCTTCAGCCTCTCTGTAACTGTAAGCCTGTATTACTTCATAGTTTAAATTTTGCTCCATTTTTCTTCTTACCAAATTGGAAAGTGCCTTGTTGTCCTCTACAAGTAAAATTCTCTCTTTTATCATAATTTCTCCAGTAAAAGTTTTATAAAAGTATCAAAATCAGGTAGTTTCAGTTTGGAATCTCTCTGTTTTTTACCCCACATAGGTTCAGGAAAATGGGAATCATTTTTAAATCTTGCCATAATATGTATATGAAGTTTTGGTAGATAGTTTCCAAATATTGCTATATTTATCTTTTCAGGCTTATAATACTCAATCATAGTTTTTTCTACTATCAATACAACATTGAACAATCTTTCTCTTGTTTGCTTATCACAATCAGATAACTCCTTGCAATTTTGTTTTGAAAATATCTTTAACCAAGGTATTTCGGAATCTTCTTTGACGATATATAATAAACTATTTTCATACAATTTTACACTATCCACACTATTTCCAATAAATGTTCTTGATATAATTATACTTATTTTTTGTTGAAATTAAGATATATGCTGATAAAAATATAGCTAAAAATAGAAAAATTTATCTCTAATTGGACTGAAACTATTTCTTAGTTTTCTATATTTTTTAGCAATGGACTTCAAAGATATATAAGATAATATTATTTCATAAAACTTGTTTACACAAAGCAGGGTAAAATCATAATAATTTAAGACTTAATTAAGAATGTAGTGTCTAAATATTTTATAGAAGTCCGTATTTATGGACTTTAGAGAGGTTTCATGTTCTAAGTAGAAAATTGAATCCTGGGAATATTTGAGAATTAATTATTATAGATCATATGAGTGAATTGAAAGTACCGGATAATATCGGAGTATATCAAAAAGTAAAAAATAAAAAGTTTGGAAAAACTACTATTAAAATATCCGATTGATATTATAGAAGTTGCTACTGTCGTTATTGTTATTTTTGTTGTTTGCTATTTTTTAGGTATTTCATACAGATAATTGGCTATACCTTTTAAAGTATCTTTGTCTATCCCAAGATCAGGCATAAGTCCGTAGTGCTTTACAGCTTTTGGGAATAGGGCGGTTTTTTTATCGGGAGAGGCTACCCAGTTTGATAGATGAGAGACAAACTCCTCTTTTTTCGGGTATTTGGCTTTGTACCTTTTTGCCACTCTGTTTATAAACGGTGCAGAGTCCTCATCGGTGGCATTGTGACAAGCTCTGCAATTTCCGTCAAATATGGTTTCGTAAATCCCTGCCGAATACAAAGAGGAAATAAGCAAGGAAATAAGAGCTACTTTTCCCATACCGTTCCTTTTGGTGTATCCATGATCTTTATATCCATACTCAAAAGCTCATCTCGTATCTTATCCGCTTTTTGATAATCTTTGGCTTTTTTGGCTTCATCTCTCTCTTGCAAAAGAGTCTCTATCTTCTCTTTTTCCTCTTTTGAGATACCGAGTTGAAAATACTCATAAGCATCCATAAGCCCTATACCAAGCACTCTTGAGATAAGTTCCAAGTTGGCAACTATCTCTTTTTGAAAAGCTTTATCTTTTGGATTTTTATCGAGTTTGTCATTTGCAAAAGAGGTCATTTTATCTATCACACTCAAAGCTTTTGAGATGTTCAGATCGTCGCTTAAAGCCTCTAAAAGATCACTTTTAAACTCTTTTTGCGGTGCAGAAGCTTTTTTGTCATAAACTCTTTTTTTGAGTCTATATATCTTATCGAGTCTTTTTTTTGAGTCAAGCAAGTCTATCTCATTGAAGTTAAAATTGCTTCGGTAATGGGTAGAAAGTAGATAAAATCTCAATATCTCTCCATCATAAGCCTTTAGAGCATCTTTGGTAAAAAAGCTATTGCCAAGCGATTTACTCATCTTTTCGCCATTTATATTGACAAAACTGTTATGCATCCAATATTTAGATAGTGTTTGGTCGGTAGCACATCTTGTTTGAGCTGCCTCATTTTCGTGGTGAGGAAAAAAGAGATCTGCTCCGCCTCCGTGAATGTCTATCTGATACTCTCCTTCGTTTGCGATATGCTTTTTTATCATACAAGAGCACTCTATATGCCATCCAGGTCGCCCCTCTCCAAAAGGTGCATCATAGCTTGGTTCATCTGATTTTGGAAATTTCCAAAGAGCAAAATCCTTTTGATCTTTTTTTCCGAAATGGCATTCGACTCTATTTTGTGTATCTTCGTCAATTTTTTGACTTAAAGTTAGATACTTTTTATCTTTTGTGGTGTCAAAATATATACCGTCATCAAGTTTATAGGCATACCCCTTATCAAGCAAAACAGAGACCATATCCACTATCTCCTCAATGGTTTCTGTGGCTTTTGGCTCTATGTCGGCATCAAGCACATTTAAAGCTCTCATGTCCTCTTTGTATCTTTGTATATAGTGTGTCGTTATCTCCGAGAGGCTTTGTCCGGTTTGATTCATCTTGTTTATGATCTTGTCGTCTATATCGGTAAAATTTTTGACAAAAATTACTTTATAGCCAAGCTCTTTTAAAACCCTTCTTAAAAGATCAAAGACTATAGAGCTTCTGGCATGTCCTAAGTGAGCATCGTCATATACGGTAGGTCCGCAAACATACATGGATATTTTGCCGGGTACTATCGGCTCAAGTTTTACCTTTTTTTTAAGATGAGAGTCAAATATATGCATCTATAAAATCCTTAAAAATAAATAGTATAATTACTTCAAAAAATAGCATCAAAATAAGATATATCGCTTTTTTGTCGACAATTATATCTAAAAAGTGCTTCAAACCGAACTCTTTTATAGTCAAATAAAATAAAATAAAGCCCGAAACCGAACTGGCGATCGCCAAACCCGCCGCTTTTAAAGGGATGATGAAAGCTAAAGAGAGGAGGATATTTACCCCAAGAGAAATAGATGAGATTTTGGCAGCTGTTTTTTGCTTGTGTAGAGAGTAGAGCCACAATGAGAATATCTTTGATAATCCAAAAGGCAATAATCCCACCATATACATACTTAATACAAAGGCACTTTTTGCGGTATCGACCGAAGTAAAAGCTCCTCTTTGAAAAAGAAGAAAAATGATCTCTTTTGAGAGTATCATACCGCCTACGGTTGATAAAGATAGCAAAAAAGCCAATAGCCAAAAGCTCTCTTTTATCATTTCGTGGGCTTTTTGGGTATCTTTATTTTTTAAATATTTGGCAACTCTCGGAAATATGGCAACCGATACCGCTATGGCAAAGAGTGCCAAAGGTAGCTGGAAGACTCTGTTGGCATAGTATAGATAGCTGATACTTCCGGCGGTTAAAAAAGTTGCAAGATAGGTATCTATAAAAGCTGATAGTTGAGCTGTGGAGTTGCCGAGGATAGATGGAAAAAAACGACTGTAAAAGTGGTTTAATTCATCTTTTAAATCATACTTTTTTCGTCTCAAGGCTTCAAAACCTACGATAAAGAGCCTATCAAGCCCCAACTTTTTTATCGCTATAAAGTGTGTTATAAGCTGTAAAATACCGCCGACAACTACGGCATAGCTCATGTAATAAACTATAACCTTAGAAGGCAATCCTTTGGAGAGGAGTAAAGAGCCTATGATGCTGATATTTAAAAGAGTCGTCGAAAAAGCGGTGGTAGCAAAATGATTTTTGTATTGAAGTAGAGTAGCAAGAAAGGTGACGAAAAATATAAGAATTAGATAGTAAAAGTTGATAGCCACCAAAGGTGCCGCCTCTTTGATAACTTCAGGCGAAAAACCCATGGCTATAAACTTTGTAAAAAAGGTATCGAAAATATTAACTAAAGCGGTAAATACGGCAAGGATAGTTAAAAATCTTATCAGTATGGATACTACAAAAGCTCCCTTGTTTTTAGACTTGGCAAAAGCGGGTAGAAAACTTTGGGTAAAAGCTCCTTCGGCAAATATCCTTCTAAAGAGATTTGGCAGTTTAAAAGCTACGAAAAACATATCACTATATATGTTTGCTCCGAGTATCGAAGCGGTTAGTAAATCTCTGATAAGCCCGAAAACCCTTGAAGTTAGTATGCCAAAACTGTTTGTAAAGATTGATTTTAGAAACATATAATGTACTTTTTTATGAAATAATAGCAAAGATTTACTTAAATTTAATCTATTTTGAATATAATAATGCTTAAAAAAAGGTGTTGCTTTGAGTCTGTTTGGAAAAGCCAAGGAAGAAAAAAAACATATTGAAAAAGAGAAGCAAAAAGAATTTCAAAATATTATTGTAGATACTGAAAATGTAAATATAGAGCTTAAAAGTATTTCCTCTGTAAAAAATATCCCTCTTAATAAATTAGATTTTTCTATCATATCTTTCAAAAGTGTTTTTAAGACTCATAAAGATGATGAATGGATGGAAATCAACAAAGAAAATATATTTCAATTTAGAGATGAAGATTTTTTACTTAATGAGGAGTTGCAAATCAAGCAACAGTATAAAGTAGAAATTTTTATGAAAAACAAGGAAGGTAAACCTCCCCTTGAGATAATTTTGGGTGGAAATAAATACTTAACAAAAGTTGTTTCCACAGTTAAAAAAAATCTTGATATCAAATATAGTAGTAAATTAAAAAGTTATATATTGGAGCAAATAAATAAAAGATTGGTAAAACAATCAATGTTTATCTCTATTTTTCAAAGTGAAACCAAAAAAGAAATTGATAAAATAGTATCAAAAATTAGAGTGAATGGATTTCTTGAAGAAGACTTTAACTTTGTGGTTTGCAAATGTGTAGATCCTATCAGATCTATTGATGATAATTTGATATTTCATTACAAAAAAAATATAAATAAAAAAGATACACAAGGTAGGATAGATTATTCAAAAAGAGGCTATATCCAGGCCGTAAAAGAAGGTGATATAATCATAGAATATATCAAAGCTAAGCCGGGTAGAAATGGCAGAAATTGTAAAGGTGAATTTTTAAAAGTCAAAGAGCCCAAACAAAGATATAGTATAGATTTTAGTATTAGTGAAAATATAGAGAAAAAAGAGGATGATGATAAGATTATTTTTGTCGCCAAAAAAGATGGATATGTCAATAAAGAGGGTGATAAGTATGATATAAATGATAAAATGGAACTTGATGAGATATCATTTAAAACAACAGGTTCAATTGAGGCAAATATGGAATCTAATGTAAAAATCAATATCAAAGAGAGCGATATTTTAAAAGATGCCATAGGACCCGGTATGAATGTAGAAACAACCGAGATAAAAGTAGAAGGAAATATCGGAAGTGGTGCAATTGTAAAAGCAAAAAAAGCTGAAATAGGAGGACAAACACACAAAACAGCTAAAATATATGCTGATGATTTAACGGCAACTGTACATAGAGGATATGCAGAGGGAGAAAAAATTACAGTTAAAAGGCTTGAGGGTGGAAAAATTAATGCAAAAATTGCGAAAATAGATCAAGCAATTGGAGGAGAAATTATCGCAGAAAAAATTTTTATTAAACAGTTAGTATCAAATGTTACAATGATTGCTTCTAATTTGATTGAAATTTCTGAATTAAAAGGAACAAATAATAAATTTATCATTGATCCATCTCTTGTGCTTGGTTTTCATGAAAAAATAGAAGAGTTAAATAAAAAATTAAAAAAAATAGAAACAATGATACATTTTACTAAAAAAAGCATTAAAGAGAAAAAATTAATTATAGAAAAAAATAGAGAACCGGCAGAAATGGTAAAAGAGAGGATATTGGAGTTAAAAAAGATGGGGCGAGAACCTGCAAAAACTCTTTTGAAAAAAATTAGAGATTTTCAACAAATGATAAAATCATATAATGAAACAATAAAACAGTATAAAAAAGAGCAGAGCGAAAAAGATGAAATAAAAAAAGAGATAGAGAGCATACAATCATCTATCTTAAATGCAAAGATTATAAATCACTCTCTTTGGACTGAATATAATGAGATAAAGTTTGTCTTACTTTCTCCTAAAATTGAAGTGGTGCATACTACGAAAGAGGGTGAAATTGCTAAAGTTATTACACTTAAAGAGATAGAAGATGGCAAATATAACATTTCAAGAAAAAATGAGTTTGATAGCTGATGATAGTAGCTATTGAGGGCGAAGTTGTTAAAAAAGAGCCTACAGTTATATACTTAAAAACCTATGGTATAACAAGAGCGATTAATGTTTCTTTAAATTGTAGTTCAAAAATAGAAGGACAAAATATATCTCTTTATATTACACAAATCATAAAAGAGGATAGTGATAATCTTTACGGATTTCTTGACATGCAAGAAAAGTTTATGTTTGATAAAGTGATAAAGATAAATGGCATAGGACCAAGCACGGCTCTTGCTATATGTTCGACCTTTACACCTGAGGTTTTTGCGAAAATTATTGCTTCAAATGATGTGGGAAGTATCAAAATGGTTCCGGGTATTGGTCCTAAAACCGCAAAAAGAGTGCTTGTAGAGTTGAGCGACTTTTCTCTTGGTACTTTTGACAGCAGAGAGGATAAAGCTTTTGTCGAAGCTTCCCAAGCTTTACAGAGTCTAGGCTTCAAGAAAGAGAGTATAAACAAAATTCTTTCAAGCTGCACTTCAAAAGATACTCCGTCTCTTATAAAAGAGGCACTTAAAAAATTAAGTTAGATTGGATATACATGAGTAGATATGCGATAATATTCGGCGGAGAGAGCTATGAACATGAGATAAGCATAGTTAGTGCTATAACTATAAAAGATGTTTTAAAAAGTGATTTGGTTTTTATATTTTGTGACGATAGGCATACTTTTTACCTGATAAATGAAAAAGATATGAAAGCTAAATATTTTAGCTCTATGGGATATAAAAAAAGCAAAGAGTTGTCTCTAAAAAAAGGTGGCTTTTACAAAAAAACTTTTTTAAAAGAGAAGATTGTAGAGTTTGATATAGCTATCAATTTGATACATGGAAAAGATGGCGAGGACGGTACGATATCCTCTTTGCTTGATTTTTACGATATCTCATATATAGGTCCAAGGGTAGAAGGGTGCTGTATCAGTTACGACAAGCACTTTACAAAGCTATATGCAAAAAGTAAAAATGTAGATATATTGCCTTATGAGATACTAAATAAAAGCTCCGATAGGGTTATAGATATGGATTATCCTATCATTATAAAACCTTTAAGGCTAGGAAGTTCTATCGGGCTTAGTGTGGTAAAAGATGAAAAAGAGTTGGACTATTCTCTTGATGTAGCCTTTGAATTTGATGACGATGTGCTTATTGAACCGTATTATGAAAATATCAAAGAGTATAATATAGCAGGTATCAAGTCTAAAAACGGATATATCTTTTCAATGATAGAGGAGCCTAAAAAAAGCGGTATTTTGGACTTTGATAAAAAGTATCTTGACTTTTCAAGAAGCGAAGGGGCATCAAAAGCTGTTTTATCCGAAGAGATGAAAGAGAAGATATATAGCTCATTTAAAAGAGTATATGGAGAACTTTTTAACGGAGCTATTATGAGGTGTGATTTTTTCATTAAAGATGATACCATATACCTAAATGAGATAAATCCGGTTCCCGGAAGTCTTGCAAATTATTTGTTTGAAGATTTTAATGCCATTGTAGAAGAGATTTCATTAAATTTGCCTAAAAAAAGAAAAATTTCAGTAGGTTATCGATATATAAACTCTATAAATGTCGCAAAAGGAAAATAATTTGTTATAATAGATATAAAAATATATAAAATTTTATATAAAAAGGTTTATTATGGCAACCCTATATGATAAAAATGAAATTTATACTGCAACAGAGGTGGTAAGAAAATTTAGTTCAATATTGAAAAAAATCATAAATAAAGAACAAAAGAGGGCAGTTATCGTAAAAAATAATAGATTTGAAGCAGTTATTTTACATATTGATGAATATGAAAAATTTAAAGATGCTTATGATATTTTACAAAAAATATATGAGCAAAAATTGATAAAATCATAAACAGGGGTTTCTTGTGGCAATAAAAGAGATATTTTATAACGATAAAAATTTCAAGATAAGTTATGAAATAGTAAATCAAGGTAAACTGGTAGATATTATCATTCTTCATGGCTGGGGCAGCAATAAAGAGATTATGAAGCAAGCTTTTAGTGCATACTTGCAAGGTTTTAGACATATATATGTGGATTTGCCGGGTTTTGGAAATAGTAGCAATGATGCCATACTTGATAGTTTTGATTATGCTAAAATCCTAAATATATTTTTGAGCGATAAAAAGATAAAAAAAGATATTATTGTAGGACACTCTTTTGGTGGAAAAATTGCCACTTTGCTTGATCCCAATTTGTTGGTACTCTTAAGCAGTGCCGGTATAGTTGCAAAAAAACCTTTGTCCATTAAACTAAAAATTTCTCTTTTTAAATTTTTAAAAAATATCGGACTTGGAAAATTTTATAAATATTTTGCTTCTAAAGATGTCGAAAACCTAAGTCAAAATATGTATGAAACTTTTAAAAAAGTTGTAAATGAGGATTTTATTACTATTTTTAAAAAATTTAAAAAAGATGCTTTAATTTTTTGGGGAAAAGAGGATACCGCAACACCATTGTCATCTGGCAAAGAGATAAGTAAGCTTATTAAAAACAGCCGATTTTATGTACTCGACGGAGATCATTTCTTCTTTTTAAAACATTCGAAGTTTATATCCGATAAAATTTTAGAATTTCCTTTTAAAAACTCTTTGTAGGAGCATAAATGTATCTAAAGATTTTTGAATTGCTTTCGCATATCATTTTTACACTCTCTCTTGGATGGTATATCATGACCAATCTGCAATGGTATAACTATAAACTTGATAGAGTTGTTTTTAAGCATAAAAAGCCGTTATGGCATATTTTTATGTTTATAGTTCCTGTGTTTGCCTACTATTTAACAGGAGTTTATTTTTGGATATACTTTTATTTTGCACTTTTGCCTACCTATTATATATGGCAAAGAAAACTTGATAAGAAACTTGTATTTACAGATAGAGTAAAAAGATTTTTTCTGTTTTTAACTATTGCTATTATTTTTCAAGATACTCTCTGTTTTATTACAAATAAGTGTTATATGCTTGGAGTTATACTCCCTTTGGCGGTAGCTTTGTCGGTGGGTTATCTATTTGAAAAGATACTTTTTGAGGGCTTTAAAAAAGAGGCGAGAAAAAAGTTAAAAAGTATAAAAGATATAAAGATAGTAGCTATCACTGCAAGTTACGGTAAAACAAGTATAAAAAATTTTCTATACCAAATAATTTCATCAAAATACAATGCCTACATGACACCCAAAAGTGTAAACACTGAAGCCGGTATAGTCAAGGATATAAACACCTCTTTGCCGAACAATACGGAAGTTTATATAGCCGAAGCCGGAGCGAGAGAGAAGGGTGATATAAAAAAGATAGTGGATATCTTGCAAAACCACTATGCCATAGTGGGAAAGATAGGACCGGCACATATAGAGTATTTTAAAACGATTGAAAATATAAGAGATACAAAGATGGAGATCGTAGACAGTCCTCATCTTATAAAAGCTTTCGTATACAAATCGGCAAATGTAAAACCAAACGACAAAGTAAAGGTATTTGGAGATGAGATAAGAAATGTAAACTCTACACTTAAGGGACTATCCTTTGAGCTTGAGATAGATGGAAAGTTGCATGGCTTTAAAGCTAAAAATATCCTTGGAGAGTTCAATGCTATCAATATAACGGCGGCGATCTTTATGGCTTTGGAGCTTGGCTTGGATATGGATGAGATAAAAAGAAAAGTTTTGCACCTAAAGCAGGTGGAGCATAGACTCCAAAAGATAGAAGCGGGCGGAAAATTTATCATAGACGATAGCTACAACGGCAATCTTGAGGGCATGATAGGCTCATATGAGCTTGTCTCAAGCTATGAAGGAAGAAAAGTTATCATAACTCCGGGTATCATGGAGAGTACCAAAGAGGCAAATGAAACTTTGGCTAAAAAGATAGATGAAGTTTTTGACCTTTGTATCATTACCGGCAAGGTAAACAGTATGATACTCTTTGACAATATCAAAAAGTGCAAAAAACTTCCCCTAACCGATAAAGATAAGCTTCAAGAGCTATTGGCGAAAGAGACGAAAGAGGGGGATTTGATACTCTTTTCCAATGATGCTCCGTCGTTTTTGTGATATGGATATAGTTCTTCTTGGTATCAATGCCAGATACTCACACACCTCTCTCGGACTTAGATATATAAGAGCCAATCTAAAAGAGTTAAAAGATCGCTCCATTATTGTAGAGAGAACGATAAACGAGGATATCTACTCCATAGTAGAGGAGGTGTTGGCTTATAAACCCGCTATCGTAGGTATCGGGACATATATCTGGAATGCTTTGTCGGTAAAAAGGGTGTGTGAAGTCATCAAGAAAGTCTCTCCCGAAACATTTGTGATACTCGGCGGTCCGGAAGTGAGCCATTTTCCTTTGAGGGTGGACTTTGGCTATGCAAATTACATCATAGCGGGTGAGGGTGAAGTGAGCTTTTATGAGAGCTCTAAAGCGATACTTTCAGGCAACCCGCCCAAAGATAAGTTTATACGATCGATGCCGGTGGATGTCAAGAGTATAAAACTACCCTATGATGAATATACCAAAGAGGATATTGCTCATAGATATATCTATGTGGAGAGTAGCAGAGGGTGTCCTTTTAGCTGCGAATTTTGTCTGAGTGCTGTCGATAAAGGTGTTCGCTACTTTAACCTTGAGTTGATACTAAAGGAGTTTGAAAAGCTTTGGGATAGGGGAGTTAGACGGTTTAAATTTATAGATAGGACTTTTAACCTAAATATCAAATTTGCCCTAAAGTTACTTGAGTTTTTTCTCTCCAAAGATGAGCCGTACTCTTTGCATTTTGAAGTGGTACCGGATAACTTTCCAAATAGACTTAAAGAGAAGCTAAAGCTCTTTCCCGCAGGCTCTTTGCAACTTGAGATAGGACTTCAAAGCTTGGATGAAAAGATACTCTCCAACATCAATAGAAAGATGAATATAGAAAAGACCAAAGCCAATATAGCCTTTTTGGAGAGCCAAACACATGCACACTTGCACCTTGACTTAATAATAGGCTTACCCGGAGAGAGCTTAGATGGCTTTGCGAAAAATCTTAACGAATTAAAAAGCATTACAAAAAGCGAGATACAGCTTGGTATTCTAAAAAAGCTTTCAGGTACAACCATATCAAGATGGGATGAAGTTTGCGGAATGATTTATAGTGACGAACCTCCCTACGAGATACTTCAAAACGATTTTATATCCTTTGAAAAGATGCAGGAGATGAAGAGATTTGTTAGATTTTGGGATATATTTTATAACAGCGGAAATTTTCATAAAACCGTAGAGTATATTTGGCAAAACGATACGGTTTTTGAGTCGTTTTTAGACTTTGCAAGATGGATATACTCTCAAACCAAGTCCACCTACCAAATATCATTAATGAGGCAAAGCGAACTTATCTTTAACTATTTGACGGACTACAAAAGATTTGATAAAAAGACTATAGCCGACACCATCTTAAAAGACATCATAAAAGTAAAAGGGCGAAAAGTTCCCGGATTTTTACACGAGCATCTTGAGCATATACCCAACTTAAAAAGGCTATACTTGGATAAAGCCAGAAAAAGGCAGATGCTTAGAAGGTAGATAGAGGTGAAGTATTAAGTTTTAATTTGAGCTGGTAGAATTTAATAATCTTTAAGTCATATTATGTTAGTTTTATGTATAATAAAAATATTTAAAGGGATATAGTGTGAGGATATTATTAGTTTTGTTTCTATGTTTCGGTTTTATATTTGCTTCAATTGATGTCAATAAGGCAAATGAGAAAGATTTTGCATCTTTGAAAGGCATTGGAAATAAAAAAGCTCTCATGATCATTCAGTACAGAAAGACAAACGGATGTTTTAAATCTATTGATGATTTGAGAAAAGTAAAAGGTATAGGCAAGAAGATAATAGAGAAAAACAGAGAGGAGCTAACTATCTCGGAGTGTAAATAATGCATACTTAAAGATTAAGAATAACGAAAGGGTTTCTTTTTTTTGTCTCTATAGCAAAGATTTAGAGAGAATAATTTTATTGGGATTTACTTTCAATAAAGGGAGATTTTGGGTGAAAAATTAGGAATCGTAAATTTTTGCTTGTCGTATCTTTTTATTTTTCAAGTTTCCTTATTTGCTCTTTATACTCTTTAACAACAGCACTCTTATCAAATGTTAAAGAAGAATTCTCCAAGAATTGCTTTTTCTACTGTTGTAAATTTTTAAGCAATAAATCATATTTGTTTGCAATTTCATTTAATATCTTTTTGTCTTCTAAAAGTTCTAAAACTACTTTGGTTTTAAATTTTGCACTAAAGTTTCTTTTTTGCTCATCTTGAAATCTCCAATTGCTTATGTTTACACTATTTTATATTATATTTACTGGTATCAAATAAAGACAAAATTAAAGTAAAATTTCAAGAATTATTTTAGCCTTAAATTTGACACTAAAAAATTGATAATTAAACAACTAAAAAAATTATTTTAAAAATTATTTTTTTGAAAGGGGATATATAAGACCGCTAAATATAGCGGTCTTTATTTTTAGTATCTACTGTTGAAGTTTCTTGGTCTTTCTTCTCTTGGTTTTGCTTCGTTAACTCTTAAAGTTCTTCCTTCAAATTCTTTTCCATCAAGATCTTCTATAGCACTTTTACCAGCACTCTCGTCATTCATAGTAATAAAACCGAATCCTTTGGCTCTTCCTGTTTCTCTATCTGTTATGATCTTTACAGCTTCTACTTCACCATAATTGCCAAATAACTCTCTTAAACCCTCTTCTGTTGTCCCGTAAGACATGTTTCCAACATAAATCTGCATGTGTCTCTTTTCCTTTGAAATATTATATTGTTTTGTTAAGATTTATATAATAAATCTATTTGCTAAAAAGCAAATAGAAACAAAATATAATATCTCTTAAACAATATTAACGACATTGTACCATAAAAAAGATAATATATAGCATGTTTTTAAAAAAAATATCAAATTATAGTAAAATTTCTATCCTAAATATTGAAATGACTTACTTTTGATAAAATTTATTATGAAAAAGGCTTAAATCTAATAATTAAAATCGGTAAAAGGATAAGAGCACACAAAAGAGCAAAAAACATTGCAACTACAGTCAATAAACCAAAATATATAGTAGGTATAAAATTTGATGTTACAAGTATGCTAAAACCTATGATAATGGCTATAGATGTATAGTACATAGCATAACCGATACTTTCATGAGATCTTCTCATTGCCAAAAGATAGTTTTTATCTTTTTTAAACTCTTCTTTAAATCTATGAATATAGTGTATAGTGTCATCAACTCCTATACCTATACTTATGGCAGCTATGGTTATAGTCATCATATCAAGAGGTATTTCTCCCCAGCCCATTACACCAAAAATTACTCCGATAGGAACAATATTTGAAAGAAGAGCTATGGTAGCAACTTTTACGGATTTAAATAGCATAATAAACATGACAAAAAGAGCAAAAAGAGTGGCTTCAAGAGTTAAGATTTGAGATTTGAAGAGTGATTGGAGCATATTGTTGTAAAGTATCATCATATTGCCGAGTTTAACCGTAGCAAATTTTGGATCTACTATCTTTTTTAAATCTTTCTCTATTTTATGTATAAGTTTATTTCTTCTAAGTGTTTTATCCGAATCTTTTATCCTCATAGCTACTCTTAATTCATTTTTTTCTATATTAATATATGGAAAGAGAAGTATCTTTTTAAACTTTTCAGGCAGTTTTTCATATATAACGGCAAGTTCAAAATTGCCAAGAGGTTTTCCGTGCTGTATGGTTTTGCCTAACTTTAAAAGGGTTGCCAAAGAGTGTACACTACCGATATATGGGATAGATTGCATATAGTTATACACTTTTTCTACAAGATTGAGCTTGGTCGGGGTGAACCAATACTTAGGATCATTGGCATCCGTTTTATATTCGCTTTCAAAATCATCAAAACTATCCTCTTCGTCATCTTTCATTTTGGCGACAGTTTGTTTTTTTTGCTCTTTTAGTATGATTATGATATCAAGCGGAGTTGTTCCTCCAAGCTCTTGATCTATGGTTTTTAAACTTTTATAAATTTCTGTTGACGATTTAAAGTAGTTAATAAAGCTGTTTTCAACTATGAGTTTCGGGATACCCGTAAGGCTAAAAACTATAATGATAAAAGTAACGATATATACAATATTTGCTCTTTTTTCTACTATGTGAATGATGTGGTGTATAAAAGAAAAACTATTTTTATTTGCAACTTCCTCTTCTTTGTAGTTTCTTTTAAATAGCATCATAATGGCTGAAAACATAATAAATGATACTATCAAAGAGACCGATATACCTATACTCATCATAAGTCCGAGATAGATAACGGGTTTTATACCCGAAAGTGTCAAAGAGGCAAATCCGACAACGGTAGTGGCTATGGCATAAAAAGATGGTTTTGCTTTTGAAGTGATAGTTGTAAGTACTAACTCTTTTTGAGAAAATTTTGGCTCAACTCTTTCAAGCTCTCTATATCTTACTATCAAGTGTAGTATGATAGATAGAGTGATGATAAGTTGCAAAGAAACAAAGTTTGACGATATGACTGTAACATCCCATCCGAAAAGCACGATCAAAGCGGCTGTTGTTGCGATAGATAGCACGGATATAAGCATAGGCATAAAGACCCATTTTATCTCTCTAAAAATCGTCCATAGTATGGCTATGAGCAGTATTGTTAAAGTAAATCCATATAGAAATATATCGTTTTTTACAAAGCCTATCATATCATCGGCTATCATATCTACACCGCCGAGAAATAGCTTGCCTTTGTTTTTATACAGAGATAGATAGTCTCTTATCTTTTGCAAATATTCGTGTCTTGAGAGCAATCCTTTGGAGTTTGATTTTAGGTTTATCACAAGAGCGGTAGTAGTAAAATCGGAACTAACAAGAGCATTCTTGTATAGCGGACTTGTTAAAAACTCTTTTTTTGCAAGAGTCAGATTGACATCTTTGCTTTGGAGTGTAGGTACTTTATCTACAAGATCAGTAATGGGGATATCTTTGTTTTCAAGTAAAGGTACGGTTAGTATGGATGTTATGGATAGGATATTGGGTATCTTTTTAAGATCGTTTGATAGATTTTTAATGGTATCTAAACTCTCTTTTGATAAAAGAGGGGCTTTTGGTGTAAATGTAACAAGTAAAATATCGGGATTGTAAAAGTCTTTATCTATTTTTTTTAAAAATGCGAGATCGGGATCATTGTTCATTAAGAGACTTTTCGATGTGGCATCTATCTTTAAATGAGTGCTAACATATCCAAAATATAAAAAAAACGGTATTAATGATACAAGTATAAATTTTGGATATTTAAGTATAAAGCCGTCAAAAATTTTTTTAAGCATTACTGTTTTTGATATTGGCTTTTTTTATCTTTTTTAGAAAATCGTCAAAATCCATATTGTTTAATAAATCACTAAATTGTTCTCTATAGCTTTTGATGATACTAACATCGGAAACGATAACATCATATATAATCCAACCTCTTTTTTTTGAGTGGTAAAATTTATATATTATATTTACAGTATCTTTTTTTCCTACAAGTTTGGTTAGTAATTTTGCTCTATTTGCTCTATTTTTTATAAAATCTTTGATAACTATATCTTGGTTGTTGTACAATTTTAATTTTTCTATGAAAGATTGTTTTAGTAGAGAAATGAAAGTTTTTATATATCTTTCTTTTTCATCTTTAGAAATATTTATCCAATGTTTTTTTCCAAGAGAGAGTCTTGCCATCAAGTTGTAGTCAAATGCCTCATTAAACATTTTAAATATTTCTTGTGCTTTTAATTTGTTACTCTCTTTTTTATGTTTGAGTATATTTAAAGCTGAATGTATTTTTGTACTCATTGTCTCTTTTATATTACCTTCAAGAGCATTTGCAGTTGTTGCTAATAGTGTAAATAAAACTATAGTATATATTATTTTCTTTATCATTTTTTACTCTCTTATAAGTTTTTTTCTATGTTTTTCATAAAAGTTTTTCAATATGGGATATAAAACAACATTGCCTTTTTTTATGGCTTTATATTTTTTATAGTCAAAAGAGGTTTTGTTTATAATTCTGAAAGTTCCTATAACTAAAGATTGATCGTCATTATCGCTTAAATTGTATCCTCTGTTGTTTATATATGGTATAGGATCAAGCATATAATCACCTACAAAACCAATGGTATCTCTTAAATTAGAAGGTCCCAAAATAGGCCAAACTATATACAATCTATCCCCCATACCATAATATCCAAGTGTTTGCCCAAAATCCTCATTATGAGATTTTATATGAAATTTATTTATTGCTACATCAAACAATCCTGCTATGCCGATTGTGCTATTTAACACAAATCTTTGAGTCTCTTCAAAAGAATTTTTGATTTTTAATTGCAAAAGATTGTTTAAAAATCTAACAGGAAAAAAAAGATTATTAAAAAAGTTAGATACGGAATTCCTGGCGAGTGTAGGAACAATTTTCTTATATCCCTTTGCTATCGGAAAAAGAATATATGTATAAAATTTATCGTTTAAATTTGTCATAAATACATTGTATCCTTTTATTGGATCGGAATTCTCCTTTTTTTGTACAGTATATTCGCTATCAAAGCTATCAGCTATACTATCTTGGATATCCGAAGATGCAAAAGCTACAGATAGGAGTAACAATAGCGATAAAAAAATCTTCATATCCTATACCTTTTTAAATATTGACTACAATTATAGCAAAAAAAATAGATTTTCAAAAATTTTTCAGAAACTTTTTAATCTTATGTTAATTTTCTCTAAAGTCTCTTCAGCTTTTTTTAGAGCCTCTTTGTTTTCTTGAACAACTTTTTCGGGTGCATTTTGCAAAAACCTCTCGTTTGAAAGCATACTATTTAATTTTGCTATCTCTTTTTCCACTTTTGCTTTTTGGTTTTCAAGCCTTTTTATGACAGGAGTTAGATCGACACCTTCCAAAGGTATAAATACTTCAAGATTTTTGCTTACATCGCTTACGGCATTTTCAACTGACAAATTGCTAAAACTTATCGTACTGACTTTGGCAAGCAACTCTATATATTTTTTTACCGATTTTAACTTATCGGTATTTTCGATTTTGATGATAGCATTTTCTATCTTTTTATTGCCAAGTTCAATATTTGCTTTTGCTCTTCTTATGGATATGATAGCCTCGATAGCAAGCGAAAACAATTCTTCTATCTCCTTCTCTCTTTCCGAGATAGTAGGATATCTTGATACCATTATAGAGCTGTTCTCTTCCAAAGTGGTATCGGATAAACTTTGGTAAATATATTCGCTGATAAATGGCATAAACGGATGAAGTAACTTCATCGCTTCTTTGTAAACCGCTCCCAACTCTTTTATACTCTCTTTATTTGCTTTACTTAGCTCTATACCCCAGTCGCAAAATTCACCCCATAAAAATCTATATAGAGTTGTTGCCGCATCATTAAATCTATAAACATCTAAAAACTCTCTTGTCTCTTTGATGGCTACGGATAGCCTGCTTTTCATATATTTGCCAAGATCGGTTTTAAACTCCATCTTATCCATATCTTCAAAACTATGATGATTTAAAAGAAGATATCTTGAAGCATTAAAAAGTTTATTGGTAAAGTTTCTTATCTGTTCGGTTTTCTCTTTGGATAGTTTTATATCTCTTCCTTGTACCGCTAAAACCGCAAGAGTAAATCTCAAAGTATCGGCACTATACTCCTCTATCATATCTAAAGGATCTACAACATTGCCTTTTGATTTGCTCATTTTTTGACCATGTTCGTCTTTGACAAGTGCATGAAGATAGATATCTTTAAAAGGAAGTTCACCAAGAAAATGCTCCCCGCTAAACATCATCCTTGCAACCCAGAAAAAGAGTATGTCAAAACCGGTTATAAGTATGGAGTTGGGGTAAAACTCTTTTAGATCATTTTCAAACCACTTTATACCCTTTAGCTCTTCGCCATTGCCCCATCCCAGAGTAGAAAACGGCCACAATCCGCTACTAAACCAAGTATCAAGTACATCGGGGTCTTGATGGAAATTTTTACTTTTGCATTTTGGACACTCTTTTGGCTCATCCTCTTCATCCGCCCACTCATTACCGCACTCGTCGCAGTAAAAAACGGGTATTCTATGCCCCCACCATAGCTGTCTTGAGATACACCAATCTCTTAGATCTTTCATCCATGCATTATATGAATTTATCCAGTGAGAGGGATAAAATGTCGCTTCGCCTTCATTTGTCTTTTTTATAGCTCCGTCGGCTATCTCCTTTTTTATAAACCACTGTTTTGAGATATAAGGCTCAACTACATTTTTGCATCTATAACAGTGTCCCACTTGATTAGTATAATCCTCGATTTTTTCGACAAATCCCTCGTCTTGAAGTTTTTTTGCCACTATATCTCTGGCTTCAAGCCTCTCAAGTCCTTTAAACTCACCAGTATAATCGTTTAGATACCCTTTTTCGTCAAAAACGGTGATAAACTCCAAATTATGCCTTTTTCCTACTTCGTAGTCATTGGGATCGTGAGCCGGAGTTACTTTAACCGCACCGGTTCCAAACTCCATATCGACATGTTCGTCGGCTATCACTTTTATCTCTCTGTTTACCAAAGGAAGTATAATGCTTTTTCCTATAAGTTTTTGATATCTTTTATCATTTGGGTTTACCATGACGGCGGTATCGCCAAAGTAAGTCTCAGGTCTTGTGGTGGCTACCGTTACAAAATCATTGCTATTTTTTACGGGATATTTCAAATAGTATAGCTTTTGGCGGTTTTCTTCATACTCCACCTCTATATCACTTAAGGCTCCGTCATGAGTACACCAGTTTACCATATAGTTGCCTCTTACGATAAGCCCCTCTTTATAGAGTTGAACAAAAGCTTTTTTAACCGCTTTTTTTAACCCCTCATCCATTGTAAATCTCTCTCTACTCCATGCCGGAGAGATACCCAGTTTTCTCATTTGATGTACAATCGTACCGCCACTAAACTTTTTCCACTCCCAAACTCTTTTTAAAAACTCCTCTCTTCCTATCTCCTCTTTGGTTTTCCCCTCTTTTAAGAGCTGTTTTTCTACTACATTTTGAGTAGCGATACCCGCATGATCGGTTCCGGGTTGCCAAAGAGTTTTATAGCCGTCCATTCTTTTATATCTTGTTAAAATATCTTGCAATGTAAATGTTAGAGCATGTCCTATATGTAGGCTTCCCGTGACATTGGGAGGAGGCATCATAATGCAAAATGTTTTATCTTTTTCTTGGATATATTTATTGCCGTCTATCTCAAAATATCCTCTCTCTTCCCAAATTTTATAAAACTTATCTTCTATCTCTTTTGGATTGTAAATTGTACTTTTTTCGCTACTCATTATAACTCTCTTGTGATAATTTTCGCGAATTATATCTAAAACTCACTTTAAATAGTCTTTAAGTTGAGTTTTATAAAAGATAGGTATAATCTTTTAAAATTTTACTACTACTGCCATTTAACCGGGGGTGCTGGAAACGGCTGAGAATACACCCTATAACCTGATCCGGATAATGCCGGCGTAGGAAGGAGAGACGATGAGATCGCAAACAACAGTCAATTTAAGAGAGATAGATCCCTCTTTGAGAGAAAATTTTCCAAGTTCAAAAAAGGTATATGTCAAAGGTTCAAGAGATGATATCAAAGTTCCTTTTAGAGAGATTACTTTGACTCCTACTTTAAAAAGTGACGGTACCGAAGAGGTAAATTCACCTTTGTATGTTTATGACACTATGGGTTCATATACTGATCCGGAGGTTGAGATCGATCTAACTAAAGGTATCAAAAAGGTTAGAGAAAATTGGATAAATGAAAGAGATGATATAGAGGAGCTTGAAGAGTTTAGTTCGGAGTATTTTCATAAAAGATACCAAGACAGTCAGATAGATAGTGTTAGATTTCCAAATATCAAAAAACCAAAAAGAGCCAAAAAAGGCAAAAATATAACTCAAATGCACCTTGCAAGAAAGGGTATCATCACTCCGGAGATGGAGTTTGTGGCTATCAGAGAAAATCAAATGCTTGAGTATATGAAAGATAGCGGACTTTTAAAACAGCATAGGGGAGAGGGGTTTGGTGCAAATTTACCCGAAGTTTATACTCCCGAATTTGTAAGAGATGAGATAGCCTCAGGCAGAGCGGTGCTTCCGGCAAATATAAATCATCCCGAAGTAGAACCCATGATAATAGGCAGAAACTTTATGGTAAAGATAAATGCCAATATAGGAAACTCCGCTACAACTTCATCTATCGAAGAGGAAGTCGAAAAGATGATATGGTCTATTAGATGGGGCGGGGATACCGTCATGGATCTCTCCACGGGAGCCAATATACACGAAACAAGAGAGTGGATAGTTAGAAACTCTCCCGTTCCCATAGGCACGGTTCCCATATATCAAGCACTTGAAAAGGTAAACGGAGTTGCCGAGGATTTGACTTGGGAAATTTTTAGAGATACTTTGATAGAGCAGGCCGAACAGGGCGTGGACTACTTTACCATACATGCGGGAGTTAGATACAAGTATGTTCCGATGACTGCAAAAAGACTTACCGGTATAGTATCAAGAGGAGGCTCCATTATGGCAAAATGGTGTTTGTATCACCATAAAGAGAGCTTTTTATATGAACATTTTGAGGATATTTGTGAAATTATGAAAGCTTATGATGTGGCTTTTTCTTTGGGAGACGGTTTAAGACCCGGATCTGTGTATGATGCGAATGATGAGGCTCAATTTGCCGAACTTGAGACCTTGGGAGAGCTTACAAAGATAGCTTGGAAGCATGATGTGCAAGTGATGATAGAGGGTCCAGGACATGTACCCATGCAAAAGATAAAAGAGAACATGACAAAAGAGTTAAAAGAGTGCTATGAAGCTCCTTTTTATACTCTCGGACCTTTGGTTACAGATGTGGCTCCCGGGTATGATCATATCACTTCTGCTATCGGGGCGGCTCAGATAGGCTGGTACGGAACGGCAATGCTTTGCTATGTAACCCCAAAAGAGCATCTTGGACTTCCTACAAAAGAGGATGTTAGAGAGGGTATAGTAACTTATAAGATAGCAGCTCATGCAGCAGATCTTGCAAAAGGGTATAGAGGTGCTCAGATCAGAGATAATGCTATGAGTAAAGCAAGATTTGAGTTTAGATGGTACGATCAGTTCAATATCGGTTTTGATCCCGATAAGGCCAGAAATTTTCATGATGATACACTTCCAAGAGAGAGTGCCAAAGTGGCTCACTTTTGCTCTATGTGTGGACCTAAATTTTGCTCTATGAAGATAACCGAGGATGTTAGGGATTATGCTAAAGCAAAAGGGATAGATGAAAAAGAGGCGATAAAAGAGGGTTTAAGAGAGCAGTCTAAAAAGTTTAAAGAGATGGGGGCAAATCTATATCTATGATAAAGATAGTTTTTGATAATGTTACAAAGGGTAGCTTATGGGGCTTTTCTCTTTATATGGAAAAATATAAACTTCTTTTCGATACGGGAAGCAATGGTAGAGTTTTGCTTAAAAATCTGCAAAAAGAGGGTGTGAATGTAAAAGAGATAGAGTATCTTTTTATATCTCACTCTCATTGGGATCATATAGGTGGCATTGATTCTATTTTGGAGCTAAATCCAAATATCACGATGTTTGTGCCGAACTCTTTATCAAAATATTTGATAAAGGATTTGAGAACATTGACAAAAGAGGTGGTTGTTTGTGAAGGTTTTGCAAAGCTTTTTGATAGAGTTTATACCACCGGAGTTTTGGGCGAAGAGATGCCTGAGCAATCTTTACTGATAGATGCAAAAGAGTCTATTTTGATAACAGGATGCGGACATTTTGGAGCAGATAGGATAGTAGAAGTCGCAAAAAACGAACTAAAAAAGGATATATCTGTTTTGATAGGAGGCTTTCATCTTTTATCAAAAAGCGATAAAGAGATAAGCAAGATGGCAAACTCTTTGAAAAATCTTGGAGTTAAAAAGGTGGTGCCTACTCACTGTACGGGAGAAAAAGCTTTTAAAATCTTTCAAGATATTTATGGCAAAGACTATTGTAAAGAAGGTGGAATAGGCAGAGTAGTATAAAATGATGCTACTATATTCAAAAAAATTTCTATTTTAAGCTTTTATTTAATGATTAAAATGTTAGAATTACAAATATATTATTTTTAGGAATCATAATGAATGATGCTACACTTGTCGAAGAAGGCTTAAAGTTTTTAGTCTTGGGTATGACTACGGTATATGCTTTTTTGTATCTTATGGTCATAGTTCTTAAAATCGAATCAAAAATAGTAAAAAAATATTTTCTTTCTGTAAAGAAAATTTCCCCTCCTTGTAAAAAATCTCAAATACAAACAGCAAATGAAGATGAGATAGTAGCAGCCATTACGGCTGCTATCATAGAGCATAGAAAACAATAAGGAAAAAATATGGCAAAAAAACTCATAGATATAATGGATACGAGTTTTAGAGATGGCTTTCAGTCTGTATTTGGTGCAAGAGTTTTGCTTGAAGATTTTATTGATGTCGTATCGGTTGCAAAAGAGGCGGGTATTAGTCATTTTGAATTTGGAGGAGGAGCGAGATTTCAAAGTCCGTTTTTCTATCTAAATGAAAATGCTTTTGACATGATGGATAAATTTAGAGAAGTAGTGGGTTCTGAAACAAATCTACAAACTCTTGCAAGAGGTGTAAATACCGTAGCTCTTGATACTGCAAGTAGCGAAATTATTGATTTGCATGCAAAGCTTTTTAAAAAACACGGAACTACTACCATAAGAAATTTTGATGCATTAAATGATGTGGAAAATCTCAAATATAGCGGAGAATGTATAAAAAGATATGGATTGAAGCATGAGATAGTTGTTACAATGATGGAGTTGCCTCCCGGATGTTCAGGTGCTCATGATGTAGCTTTTTATGAAAAAGTTTTAAGAAATATTCTTGATAGCGGTATAGAGTATGATAGTGTATGTTTTAAAGATGCCAGTGGTACTTCAAATCCTAAAAAAATTTACGAAACTATAAAAATGGCAAAAAAACTTCTTCCGGAAAATATTCATATCAGACTTCATACACATGAAACGGCAGGTGTAAGTGTTGCTTCTTATCTTGCTGCACTTGATGCGGGTGCGGATGGTATAGATCTTGCGGCAGCTCCTGTTAGCGGTGGTACTTCTCAACCGGATATTTTAACTTTACTACATGCTACAAAAGGTACTGCTTATGATCTTGGCGGTCTTGATATAGAAAAAATATTAAAATACGAAACATACTTTAAAGAAAAAATGAAAGATTATTTTATCCCTCCGGAGGCTACTGCGGTATCTCCTATCATACCTTTTTCGCCTATGCCGGGAGGTGCATTGACTGCAAATACTCAGATGATGAGAGACAACAATATACTTGATAAATTTCCTGAAGTTATAGTAGCTATGAGAGAAGTTGTCGAAAAGGGAGGATACGGTACAAGTGTAACTCCTGTCAGTCAATTTTATTTTCAACAAGCTTTCAATAATGTAATGTTCGGACCTTGGAAAAAGATAGCCGAAGGATACGGCAAAATGGTGCTTGGATACTTCGGGAAAACTCCGGTTGAACCGGATAAAGAGATAGTGGAGTTATCAAGCAAACAGTTAAAGCTTGAGCCTACGAAAAAAACTGCACTTGAACTTGCAAATGAAGATCCTGAAAAGTCAAAAGATTATTTTGTAAAAATGCTCGAAGATGAAGGATTGGAAATAACTGAGGAAAATATCTTTATCGCAGCCGCTTGTAAAGAAAAGGGTATAGCATTTCTAAAAGGTGAAGCGAAGATTAATGTTAGAAAAATAAGTCAAATGAAAGAAAACATAAAAAAAGGTGGAGAAAAAATGAGTGGAAGTTATACTGTTGTTGTAAATGGTAAAAAATATAATGTTGATGTAATTGAAGGAAAAGATTCAAACATTTCTGTTGCTCCTGCAAAACAGCATGAAGAGATAAAAAATGAAGCTTCTGTAGAGATTAATTCTGTTGAAGGAGAGGATGTAACCGCCACACTGCCCGGAACCGTTTTTAAGATATTGGCAAATGTCGGCGATAGTGTGAAAAAGGATCAAGTTGTGATAATACTCGAAGCTATGAAGATGGAGATAGAGATTGTTGCACCAAAAGATGGTACCATAAAGTCCATCAATGTAAGTCAGGGTGAAAGTGTGGAAAACGGTCAACTGCTTTTTGTATTGTAGGAAAATTTTAAGGAAATTATGATGAAAAAAATCCTTTATATTGTATTGATTGCAACTCTATTTTTGGGTGTAGTAAATTTGTCTGCTATGGAGAATGAAAAAAATTTAAAACAAAATGCAAAACAAGAGAATTATTCAAAAGAGTACAAATCAATTTCGATAGCACAACTATTTAAAAATTTTTATAAAACAACTGGTATATATGCTGTTTTAAATCCGAGAGATGGTGTTAAAAATGCTCTTGGCGAACCTCTTAGCAAATTTGCTCAGAGTTGGGGCAGAGTTATTATGGTATTGATAACATTTTTACTTTTTTATCTTGCTATTGCCAAAGAATTTGAACCTCTTTTGTTGCTTCCGATTGCCTTTGGAGGATTGCTTTCTAATATTCCTCTGGCAAATATCATAGGACATGAGGGTTTTATAGGTACTATTTTTGATGCCGGAATAAAAAATGAACTTTTTCCATTGATAATATTTATGGGAGTGGGTGCAATGACAGATTTTGGTCCTCTGCTTGCCAATCCTAAAACCGCATTTCTTGGAGCTGCTGCACAGTTTGGCATATTTGGTTCGCTCTTGGGTGCACTTTTACTTAGTCAATATACTCCATTTTTTGACTTTACTCTAAAAGATGCTTCGGCTATATCTATCATTGGTGGAGCAGATGGTCCTACTTCTATATTTGTAGCATCAAAACTTTCTCCGGATCTTATGGGTGCTATAGCTGTTGCGGCATATTCATATATGGCACTTGTGCCTATTATCCAGCCTCCTATAATGAGATTTTTTACAACCAAAGAAGAGAGAAAGATAAAAATGAAACAGTTAAGAGAAGTTAGCAAACTTGAAAAACTGCTTTTCCCATTAACTGTTTTGATGTTATCTATCTTAATACTTCCCGAATCTACTCCTTTGATAGGAGCTTTAACTTTTGGAAATTTTGCAAAGGTTTCCGGAGTTGTGGATAGACTTTCTAATACTATGCAAAACTCTTTGATAAATATAGTTACTATATTTCTTGGACTTGGAGTAGGTTCAAAACTTGCAGCTGAAAAATTTTTGGTAGCCGATACTTTGGGTATTCTTATTCTTGGTCTTTTTGCTTTTGCTCTTGGCACTGTTGCTGGAGTTTTAATGGCAAAGATAATGAATAAAATTTCAAAAGATCCGATCAATCCGCTAATAGGATCAGCCGGAGTTAGTGCCGTGCCAATGGCAGCAAGAGTTTCAAATAAAGTGGGAATGGAAGAGGATAAAACCAATATGCTTTTGATGCATGCTATGGGTCCAAATGTTGCCGGAGTTATTGGTTCGGCCGTGGCAGCTGGTGTATTGCTGTCTATATTTAAATAAAGGAGTTTTTTAAAATGTCAGTTATTGATGAACTGGGGGAAGTTGGAGTTAATGATGTAAAAAAAGTTTATCACAATATAAGCTATGATAAACTTTTTGATCTTGAGTTAAGAAATAAAGAGGGAAGTGTAACTGACAATGGTACTATGAGTGTCGATACTGGGGTTTTTACGGGAAGAAGTCCTAAAGATAAGTATTTTGTTGATCAGCCACCTTCAAATAAATATATAGCTTGGGGAGAGATAAACCATCCTATAAAAAAAGAGATATTTGATGAACTTTTTGAAGTAGCCAAAAAACAACTCTCCGGTAAAGAACTTTTTGTGCAAGATGTTTTTTGCGGAGCAAGTGAAAATAGCAAAAAAAGCATAAGAGTTATCTCCGAAGTGGCTTGGCAGGCACACTTTGTAAAAAATATGTTTATTGTTCCGAGTGATGAAGAGTTGAAGAACTTCAAGCCCGATTTTACTCTGTTTGTAGCTAGTAAAACAACAAACGAAAAGTGGAAAGAGCATGGATTAAACTCCGAAGTTTTTGTTGTTTTTAATATCGAAGAAAACATAGCGGTAATAGGTGGTACTTGGTATGGCGGAGAGATAAAAAAAGGTGTATTTTCTATGATGAACTATTGGCTTCCTCTTGAAGGAAAGCTTGGTATGCACTGTTCGGCAAATGTAGGAAAAGAGGGTGATGTAGCACTATTTTTTGGACTTAGTGGAACAGGAAAAACAACTCTTTCAACAGATCCAAATCGCGCTTTGATAGGTGACGATGAGCATGGTTGGGACGATAAAGGTGTTTTTAACTTTGAAGGCGGGTGCTATGCAAAAGTTATAAACTTAGATCCAAATAGCGAACCCGAGATATATGCGGCCATAAGAAGAAATGCACTTTTGGAAAATGTTGTTATGGATGAAAACGGCAAAGTTGATTATTCCGATAAATCCAAAACCGAAAATACAAGAGTTTCGTACCCTATAAATCATATAGAAAATCATTGTTCTACACTTCAAGCCGGTCATCCGAAAAATATCATCTTTTTGACTGCAGATGCTTTTGGTGTACTACCTCCTGTTAGTAAACTCACAAAAGAGCAAGCAATGTACTATTTCTTAAGTGGATATACTGCAAAAGTAGCGGGAACTGAAAGAGGCATAACCGAGCCGGTTGCAACATTTAGCTCTTGCTTTGGGGAGCCTTTCTTGCCACTTCATCCTACAGTTTATGCGAAATTGCTTGGTGAAAAGATAGATGAGCATAATGTTAATGTATTTTTAGTCAATACCGGTTGGAGTGGCGGAAGTTACGGAGTGGGTAAAAGAATGAGCATAAAAGCTACGAGAAATTGTATAACTGCAATTCTTGACGGGAGTATAAATAGTAGCGATTTTGAAACTTTGCCAGTATTTAATTTGTCTGTTCCTAAAAGTCTTGAAGGAGTAGATAGCAATATCTTAAATCCAAGAAACACTTGGGCGGATAAAAAAGAGTATGACTCAACAAGAGATAAACTCGCCTCAATGTTTATAAAAAACTTTCAAAAATATATCACAAAAGAGAGTGATTACTCAAAATATGGTCCAAAGCTGTAAGATATTTGGAGTTTGGAGAAAATTCAAACTCCAAAATCTTAAACCAACTACATAAAAGGAAATATATTGTCAAAAGTTGCTTCCGGAAAAATCAAGGGTCCAACCGCAAAACTCTTAGATGAATTTAATGCCTCTATAATGTTTGATAAAGAGCTTTATAGCGAAGATATAGAGGGTTCTATAGCTCATGTAAAGATGCTTTGTAAGCAGAAAATTATCGATGAAAACAGTAGAGATAAGATAATAAATGGGCTTTTGACTATAAAAAAAGAGATAGAAGATGGAAAATATAAATTTGATATAAAAGATGAAGATATCCATATGTCTATAGAAAATCGACTAACCGAACTTATAGGCAAAGATGCCAAAAAAATGCATACCGCAAGAAGTAGAAATGACCAAGTTGCACTCGATTTTAGGTTATTTGTACTTAGAAAAAATTATGAAATTGTAGATTTGCTATTGTCACTGCAAAAAGTTTTGCTTAATATAGCCACAAAAAATATAGATACCTTGTTACCCGGTATGACCCACTTGCAACATGCTCAACCGATAAATTTTGCATATCATATATTGGCATATATGTCGATGTTTAAAAGAGATATAGAGAGATTTGAAAACTCCAAAGAGAGAAACAATATTTCTCCTATAGGGTGTGCCGCTCTTGCGGGAACACCATATCCCACGGATAGAGAGTATGAGGCTAAGCTTCTTGGTTTTGATAGTGTTAGCATAAACTGTCTAGATACCGTAAGTGATAGAGATTTTGCACTTGAGATACTCTTTAACATATCTGTTTTAATGATGCATATCTCAAGACTTTCGGAGGAGATTATACTTTGGAGTAGCAGTGAGTTTGGTTTTGTGGAGCTTAGTGATGAATACTCCACAAGTAGCTCCATTATGCCTCAAAAGAAAAATCCCGATGTACCCGAACTTTTAAGAGGAAAAACCGGTAGAGTATATGGTAATCTAATCTCTCTTTTAACGGTTTTAAAAGGTTTGCCTCTGGCATACAATAAAGACATGCAAGAGGATAAAGAGGGTGTGTTCGATAGTGTTAAAACTGCTGAAATATCCATAAAAATATTGACAAAAGCTGTTGAGAGTATGAGTATCAAAAAAGAGGCTATGCAAAAAGCTACAAAAATAGGGCATTTAAGTGCTACCGATCTGGCTGATTATTTAACTCAAAAATGCGGATATGCTTTTAGAGATGCTTATAAATTGACAGGGGAAATAGTTGGTTATGCCGATGAAAATGATAAAGATGTAAGCGAATTAACTTTAGAGGAGATACAAAAGTTCGAACCCTCTGTAAAAGAGGATATTGTTGATATATTGCAACTTAAAAATTCGATGAATGCAAGAAACTCTCAAGGCGGAACTTCTAAAGATAGTACAAAAAAACAGATAGAGTATTTTCAAAAGTGGATTAATGAGGCTGCTATATAGTAGCCTCATTTTATAAGCTCAAAAGCTGTAGAAAAATCCATTGAAAATACTTTAAAATCTTATAGTAATAATATAAATGGTACTATTAAATTGTATGAAATGGTATCATTCTCTATAAAAACTTTTTACTTTCATCGGGAGCGAGTTGAGGCCAAGTTAATTTTGTACCTCCAAGTAGATGGAAATGTAGATGCATAACTTCTTGTCCTCCATCTTCTCCGTTATTGACTATCAGTCTGTATCCTCTATTATCTAGCTCAAGTTTTTTTGCTATTTCTTGTATAAAAGGAGTCATGTTTGCCATCATTTCAGAAGTTGTATCTTGAAATCTCTCGACATGCTCTTTTGGTATAATAAGGATATGTATAGGAGCTTTTGGGTTTATATCGTGAAATGCTAAAAAATTATCATTTTCATATACTTTATTACAAGGAATTTCACCTTTTGCTATTTTACAAAAAATACACATATGTTTCTCCATTTTTTCTTTTTATTATACCAAAAAAATATTATAATTTGTCAAAAAAATAGATATATTGATAAAATTTAGCTATGAACAATAAAGGCTGTTTTTTAGAAAAGATGAGATTTACTAAAATTTAATATATTTTAGGATAAAATGTACCTTTTATTACAAAATCTAAATATCGAATGGCTTATATATGTAATTTGATATTTAGCTATAAACACTAAGGTGAAATAGTTTGAGAGATTATATACAAAAGATAAAATCCGCTATGGATTTAAATGAGCTTGAGAAGCTTAGGGTTGAAATATTTGGTAAAAAAGGGGTTCTTGCGGCTTCTTTTTCTAAATTAAAGAGTTTGTCAAACGATGAGAAAAAAGAGTTTGCAAAAGAGTTAAATGTCTTAAAAACACAGTTAAGCAATCTATTGCAAGAGAAAAAAGAGTCTTTAAATAAAAAAGCAATGGAAATCTCTATGCAAAAAGATGGAGTAGATGTTACTTTGTTTGATGCTGCTTGTGAAAATGGTGCATTACATCCTGTTCAAGCTACGATGGATAAAATGATTGAGTACTTTTTCGGTTTGAATTTTGAAATACAAGAGGGACCTTTGGTTGAGGACGATTTTCACAATTTCGAAGCTCTAAACCTTCCAGAATTTCACCCTGCAAGAGATATGCAAGATACATTTTATTTTAAAGATTCAAAGCTTTTAAGAACACACACATCTCCTGTTCAGATAAGGACAATGTTAAAGGAAAAACCACCGATTAGGATCATAAGTCCGGGAGCAGTTTTTAGAAGAGATTTGGATATTACCCATACTCCACAGTTTCATCAGATAGAGGGATTGGTTGTGGAGGAGGGCAATAAAGTCTCTTTTGCCAATTTAAAATTTATCCTTGAAAATTTTTTAACTCATATGTTTGGAGATGTTAAGGTTAGATTTAGACCGAGTTTTTTTCCTTTTACGGAACCAAGTGCCGAAGTAGATATAAGCTGTATATTTTGTAAAGGCAAAGGCTGTAGAGTCTGTTCTCATACCGGATGGATAGAGATACTTGGTTGTGGCATGGTTGATCCTAATGTTTTTAAAGCTGTGGGATATGAAGATGTAAGTGGTTATGCATTTGGACTTGGTGTTGAAAGGGTTGCAATGCTATTGCATCAAATTCCGGATTTAAGATCTCTTTATGAGGGCGATTTGAGACTGTTGGAGCAATTTAAATGATAATTACGAGAAATTGGTTAAGTGAGTGGATGGATATAGGCGATGTATCTACCGAAAAGATTTGTGATACTCTAAACTCAATAGGTTTAGAAGTTGATAGTGTTAAAAAGATAAGAGTACCTAAAAATGTTGTAGTTGGATATGTAAGCAAATGCGAAAAACATCCCAATGCAGATAAACTTTCAGTTTGTCAAGTTGATGTCGGTAATGAAGTAGTACAGATTGTTTGTGGGGCAAAAAATGTAAAAGCCGGACAGTATGTGCCTGTGGCAAAGATAGGTGCAATACTTGGAGATAATTTTAAAATCAAAAAAGCAAAACTAAGAGGTGTTGAATCTCACGGTATGATATGTTCCGCAGAAGAGATAGGTTTGCCGAAATTAAACGACGGTATTTTAGAACTTGATGAGAGTATAGGTAAGTTGGTTGTTGGTAAAGAGTTAAGTCAATATCAAGAGATAAATGATGATATTATTGATATAGAACTAACTGCAAATAGAGGAGATTGTCTTAGTGTTTTCGGGATTGCAAGGGATTTGAGTGCAGCACTTGATAAAGCCATATATCATATTGAAAATATAGAAGATGAAGAGGGAGGTCTTGGCATAGGTAGGATTTTATCTTTAAATGTCAAAGATAAAGCTTCGGTATCTTTGCTATATAAGATTTTTTCTCCGAAAGAGATAAAAAATTCTTTACTGATTGATCTTAGATTATCATTTGTGGACAAAAAGCAAAATAGTATTTTTGATTCTTATAAAGTGTATGCTATGCATTCTACTGGGGTCATTATAAAATTATATTCATGTGATAAACTAATAAATAAAACAACAAAAAAATGTGAAATAACTATACAAAAAGATAAAAATGGTGCTGAATATGTTGAAATATTAGATAAAATATCCTATATAGGAATGGATGAAGATGATGATTTAAAGCCAAGCGAAAATGATGAAAGAGTTATATTTGAAGGAAGTTATATAAACCCAAATACAATTTCAAAAGCCGGAAAATATTTAAAGACAAAAAATGATAAAACTTTTTATCATGCAAGTAGAGGAAGTGAGCCAAATATTGAATTTGGTTCAAGGTACTTTAAAGTTCTTATGAATAAATTTGCAAATGTCAATTGGTACAACGGTGTAGAAACCATAGATAATTTGCCTGAAGAAAATATTATAAATATTCATATTGATAAAATTAACTCTTTGATAGGGCAATCTATAGAAAAAGTTACTGTAGTAAATATTTTGAAAAAATTGGGTTTTGAAGTTGAGATGAGAGATGAGTTTGATTTATTAAGTGTGAAGATTCCAATTTTTAGACACGATGTGCAAAATCAACAAGATATTACTGAGGAGATAGTTAGAATTATCGGCATAGATAATATCAAGTCTTTACCACTTAAATATATAGAATCAAATAACCAAAATGATGCTTTTAAAAAATATCAAAAGAAACTATTTTACAGGAAAAAGGCTTCTGCTGTAGGCTTTTTTGAAGTTGTAAATTATATTTTTACTGATGGAAAAAAAATAGATCAATTCTATTTAGATAAAATAGATGAAAATAAAAAGTTGATAAATCCAGTTACAAATGAGTTGGATACTTTAAGAAGTTCTCTTATTGTAGGCTTAATAGAAACGGTAGAGAGAAATATAAAATATGGCAAAAAAAGTATAAGACTTTTTGAAGTGGGATCTGCTTTTGATAAAAATAGAGATGAGAGCTTGAAGATTTCTTTTATTTTTAGTGGAGAGGTTGAAAGACCGGCTTTAAGAAATCATGGCAAACCTAAAGTTATAGATTTTTTCACATTTTCTCAAAAAATATCATCTATTGTAGGTAATTTTGAGATCGAAAAGAGTGACGATGTGCCGAGCTTTATATCTCCTTATGAATATGGTATCATTGTAAAAGATGGTGTAAAAATCGGCTATATAGGTAGGGTTCATATTGATGTAGAAAAGAAATATAGTTTGTATAAAACTTATATTTGTGAGATAGATTTTGATAAATTGAGATTGTCTGATATTAAAGTCAAAGCTTATTCTAAATATCCGTCCATAGAGAGAGATTTTAGTTTTCTTGTTCCTGAAAATATATCATATAAGGATATTAAAGAGATAATATACAAAAACAAACCAAAAGAAATCATCAATGTTTATCCTATTGATATTTTTAAAAGTTCTTCTTTTAAAAATAGTATCAGTTTAACTATAAAATTTATAATGCAGTCAGACAAAAAAACACTAAATGATAATGATGTGAATACAATTTTATCTCCTATACTTGATAATTTAAAAGAGATAGGTGTGGATATCAGATGAGTTTCTTAGAGATAGAGAAATGTGACGATTTTGATTTGGAGATAAAATCCATAGCGAGTGATAAATCCATCTCTCATAGATCTGCTATATTTTCTTTATTGAGTGATAAACCTTCAAGGATAAAAAATTATTTACAAGCAGAAGATACTCTAAATACTTTAAAAATTGTTGAAAAGCTTGGTGCAAAAATAGAAGAAAATAGTGAATTTTTAAAAATAACTCCTCCTAAAGATATAAAAGAGCCTGATGATGTGCTTGATTGTGGTAATTCTGGTACTGCTATGAGATTGATGTGCGGTTTTTTGTCGAACAAAAAAGGCTTTTTTGTTCTTCACGGAGATAAGTATCTTTCGCAAAGACCAATGAACAGAGTTATAAAACCTTTAAAAAATATTGGAGCTAAAATTGATGGAAGAGACGAGGGCAGCTATTCTCCGTTGGCTATAAGAGGATCAAAACTTACTTCATTTAAATATAAAAGTCCTATAGCTTCTGCTCAAGTAAAAAGTGCTATGATTCTTTCTGTTTTGAGATCTGCCGATAAAATATCATACTATAAGGAGCCTCATCTTAGTAGAGATCATACTGAGAGGATGTTAAACGGTATGGGGGCAAAAATTATAACAAATGAAAAATCTGAAATTGAGATATATCCATCATTACAACCTTTGAAACCATTAGATATATATATTCCTTCTGATCCCTCAAGTGCATTTTTCTTTGCCGTGGCTACGGCAATTTCAAAAAATTCTAAAATCATTTTAAAAAATGTACTTTTAAATCCTACAAGGATAGAGGCTTTTGAAGTACTTAAAAGAATGGGTGCGGATATAAAGTATATAATCAAAGATGAAAAATATGAAATAGTTGGAGATATAGTAGTAAAAAGCTCTAAGTTGAAGGGGATTGAAGTTGGCGAAAATATAGCTTGGTTAATAGATGAACTTCCTGCTTTATCTATAGCTATGAGTTGTGCGAAAGGCAAAAGTGTAGTAAAAAATGCCAAAGAGCTTAGAGTAAAAGAGAGCGATAGGATAAAAACAGTAGTTGATAACCTGCAAAAGTGTGGCATAAAAACTAAAGAATATAAAGATGGGTATGAGATAATTGGCGGAGAAATTAAAAGTGCTGAAATCAATAGCTTTGGAGATCATAGGATAGCCATGAGTTTTGCTATTGCCGGTCTTGTAGATGGTATGAAAGTGAATGATACAGAGTGTATAAAAACTTCTTTTCCAAATTTTATAGATATACTTAAAAAGATAACAAGGATTAAAATTGGAAATTAGGCTTGCAAAAAATTATGGATTTTGTTTTGGAGTAAAAAGAGCTATTAAAATGGCGGAAGAGTCTCCAAATAGTACAACAATTGGTCCGTTGATACATAATAACGAAGAGATAAATAGACTTAAAACATCTTTTAATGTGGATAATGTAAATAATTTTTCTGAAGTAAAAAATATAAAAAAAGCGATTATTAGAACCCATGGTATTACAAAAGATAATTTAAAAGAGTTAAAAGAGAGAAATATTGATATAATAGATGCAACTTGTCCATTTGTTTCAAAACCTCAAAAAATTTGTGAAGAGATGAGCGAAAAAGGGTATCAGATAATAATTTTCGGAGATATAAATCATCCTGAGGTCAAAGGAGTGATGAGCTATGCTAAAGATGGTGCTATCGTAGCATTAACACCTAAAGAGCTTGAGGATAAAAAAATTAAGCATAAAGTTGCCATTATAGCTCAAACAACAAGAAAATTTTCAGAGTATATTGATATAGTCAATTATATAATGCCAAGATGTAAAGAGATTAGAGTTTTTAATACTATTTGCAATGCAACTTTTGAAAATCAAGAAGCTGTTAGAGAGTTATCTTCAGAGTGTGATATTATGATTATAGTAGGAGGCAAAAATTCATCCAATACAAAGCAACTTTATACTATATCGAAAACAAATTGCACAGATAGTTATCTTATAGAAAACGAAAAAGAGCTTGAAAAAAAATGGTTTGAAAATAAAAAAGTTTGCGGTATAAGTGCTGGAGCTTCGACTCCTGATTGGATTATTCAAAAAGTTATGAGGAAAATAAAAGAATTTTAATGCTATAATAAAACGAATGTGTCAATTTAATAGTTTGTATTTATAAAAAGTTTTGTACTAAGAGATAGAATTATCTCTTATTTCAGGGCTTTTAAAAAGCTAAATTTTATATAAGGAAGTGTAATGGCAGAGGTGAACAAGAAAGTTCTATCAAATCAAGAGGTAAGTGAAAATGAAGAGCATGTTGAAGATTTTGCAACAATGCTTGAAGAGTCTTTTAAAAAAGAGACAAGTGGTGAAAATATTGTTGAGGGTGTTATTGTTGAAATCAATGACAATATAGCTCTTGTCGATGTTGGTAAGAAAAGCGAAGGTGTACTAAATATTTCTGAAATTACCGATAGTGAAGGTAATGTAAAATATACTGTCGGAGATAAAATCAAAGTTATTATTACAGGTTTTAGAAATGAAAGACCAAGTGTTTCTCACAGAAAAGCTCTTAAAAAAGAGAAAGTTAAAGAGTTTATTGAAAATTATAACGAAGAGAGTGAAATTGTAGTAGACGGTAAAGTCGTGGGCAAAAATAGAGGTGGATTTATAGTTGAAAATGATGAAGCTATAGAGTTCTTTTTACCAAGATCTCAAGCTGCTTATAGAGATGTAAATGCACTTGTAGGCAAGAGAATAAAAGCTAAAATTATAAAAGTAGATAAAGATAGTGAATCAATTATTATTTCAAGAAAAAAATTTCTTGATGATGAAAGAAAGAAGAAAAGAGAGTTGATCGAAAAACTTCTTGAAAATGATGAGATAGTAGAGGGTGTAATCAAAAAGATAACTACATACGGAATGTTCGTTGATATCGGTGGAGTTGACGGTCTTGTTCACTATAGTGAAATAAGCTATAAAGGTCCGGTTAATCCTGCAAACCTATACAAAGAGGGAGAGACCGTAGCGGTTAAAGCTATCAAATATGATAAAGAAAAAAGACATTTATCGCTATCTATTAAAGCTGTACAAGAGGATCCTTGGGAAGGCATCAAAGATCAACTTGAAGTAGGTGATGTTATTAAAGTTGCCGTAAGCAATATAGAACCTTATGGTGTATTTGTTGATATTGGTAACGATATAGAAGGATTTTTGCATATTAGTGAAATATCTTGGGATAAAAATATAAAAAATCCCAAAGAGTATGTTGAGATGGGTGAAGAGCTTGATGTTGAAGTTATAGAGATAGATACTGAAAGCAGAAGACTTAGAGTCAGTCTTAAAAATCTTAAACCTAAGCCTTTTGAAGAGTTTTTACAAAAATATAAAGCAGGTGATGTCGTAAAAGGTGTTATTACAACTATCACAAACTTCGGAGCATTTGTTAAAATTGATGGAGTTGAAGGTTTGCTTCATAATGAAGATACTTCATGGAATAGAAATGATAAGTGTAAAGATTTATATGAAGTAGGACAAGAGATAGAAGTTAAGATTACAAAAATAGATAGAGAAAACGAAAAGATATCTCTAAGTGTTAAAGAATTGCTTGAAAATCCTGTACAGCAGTATGCCAAATCTCATAAAGTTGGAGAGATTATTGAGGGTGTCGTTAGAGATATAAAAGATTTTGGTGTTTTTGTGGAACTTGATGATAATGTAGATGCTCTTATAAGAAAAGAGGATCTTGGAGAATTAAATCTTGAAGATATAAAAGTTGGTGACAAAATAGAATCTGTTATTGATTTTATAGATGGACATAGAAATAGAATTAGACTTTCAGTTAGAAAATTGGCTAAGATGAAAGAAAAAGCTATGCTTAATGAGATCAATAAAGATGACAAAATGACACTTGGAGATATATTGCAAGATCAATTAAAATAGATATGCAAAAAAAGGTATTATTTTCTATTTTTTCACTATTGTTGCTATGTGTTGTTGCTTTATTGGTTTTGCTGATAAACGGTACAGATAGTACACCAAACAAATATATACCAAATAAAAATAGTGCTAAAAATGAAAATAATACCAAAAAAACAACTATTAATTGGGCGAAAAAATTATCCATATATAAAAAAAGTAATTATTTATTGCCGGTTACGGATCTTTATATTAAAGTTAAATGCAAAAATATAATCAAAAAAAGCATTCAAAAAAAAGAGAAGTTGTTTAACTTAAGTATTCACAAGCTTAATAATTATTCTCTTTTTTGTATTTTGCGAATTTTAGAAGATGGAAATATTCCTTTTGTCATAGAGAATAGTTATGAGAATTCTAAAATATATATAAATGTTAAAAAAGAGAGTGAGCTGAGTGATATTTCAAAAAAACTCAAACAGTATAATATCGATTTTACAATCAAAACTGTTGAGAAATAATTTATATTAAAGGGTTTAGATATGAATGTAAAAAAAATTATAGTTTGTGATACTATACACGAAAAGGGAATAAAGCAATTAGAAAATGAAGAGGATATAGAGGTATTTAATGCCGCATCTTTGCCAAAAGATGAACTTTTGGCTCATCTTGGAGAGTATGATATAGCTATAACGAGAAGTTCAACTCCTGTTAACTCTGCATTTTTGGAAAATGCAACAAATTTAAAAGCTATAGTTAGAGCCGGTGTTGGAGTTGATAATGTAGATATGGAGGGGTGCAGTAAAAGAGGTATTATTGTTATGAATGTACCTACGGCTAATACTATAGCTGCTGTAGAAATGACAATGGCTCATCTTTTGGCAACTGCGAGATCTTTTCCGAATGCAAATAACCATTTAAAACTTGATAGAATATGGAAAAGAGAAAAGTGGTACGGAGTAGAGCTTTTTGAGAAAAAACTTGGTATTATCGGATTTGGTAATATAGGTAGTAGAGTGGGTATTAGAGCTAAAGCTTTCGGTATGGAAGTTATAACCTACGATCCCTATATAGATCCTAAAAAAGCTATAGATTTGGGTGTAAAATATACCGAAAATTTTGATGATATTTTATCTTGTGATTTTATAACCATCCATACACCTAAAAATAAAGAAACCATAGATATGATATCTTTTGAAGAGATAAAAAAGATGAAAGACGGTGTGAGACTTGTAAATTGTGCAAGAGGCGGTCTTTATAATGAAGATGCTTTGTATGATGGATTGAAGAGTGGGAAAATAGCTTATGCAGGTATTGATGTTTTTATAAAAGAACCGGCTATTGACAATAAGCTTCTTGATCTTGAAAATATCTCGGCTACTCCGCATCTTGGAGCAAATACTTATGAATCTCAACAAAAAATAGCCACTCAGGCGGCTTCTCAAGCTATTAGTGCGGCAAGAGGAAGTAGTTATCCTAATGCTTTAAATTTACCTATAGATGAGAGTAAAATGCCTTCTTTTGTTAAGCCTTATCTTGAGCTTATTCAAAAAATGGGTTCATTTGCTGCACAAGTCAATAAATCTTCTGTTTTGACTATAAAAATTGTAGCGGAGGGTGAAATAGCCAAATTTTTAGATTCGCTATTGACATTTGCGATAGTTGGAGCTTTAAGAGAGTCAATGGGAGAGCAGGTAAATTATGTGAATGCAGAGTTTATTGCTAAAGAAAAAGATGTAAAAATGATAACTGAAATTTCTACTTCTAATAGTGCTTTTAAAAATAGAATAGATATGTATCTGACAACTTCAAAAGGTACTACTAAAATACGAGGAACGGTATTTGGAGATGATGTTCAAAGAATTGTGAAGATAGATGAATTTAATTTGGATATAGAACCGAAAGGTAAAATGATAATCTTTAAAAATACTGATATTCCGGGAGTTATTGGAGAGCTTGGTACCATTTTGGCTAAACATGGTGTCAATATAGCAGATTTTAGGCTTGGAAGAGACAATAAAAATCATGCTTTGGCTGTTATTTTAGTTGATAACAATATATCTAAAAAGATTATACAAGATCTTTCAAAGCTCGATGCATGCATAAGTGTAGCTTATGTTGTATTATAGAAATCATTATATCAATAATATGTATAAAATTTATTATTCATTAAGTTGCAACTTAATATAATTGTGCTTTTAAAGGAGTAATAATGAGAATTATTTTCGTTTTCCTTTTCGCGATCTCATTTCTGTTTGCCGGAAGGCAAAATTTGACACTTAACGAGGCTATATCTTTATTGAAAAAAAATAGTAGCAATATAAAAATTGCCAAATTTAATGAGAAGGTAGCACTCTTTAAGAGAAAAATCGCAAAAAGTTACAACTATGGAAATTTGGACTATATGCTTAATGCGATAAGAAGCAATGATGCGGGAAATGTTTTTGGATTTAAACTTCAAAGCAGAGAGGCGGCATTTAGGGATTTTGGTTTTAGTGATTTTTTAGGAGGTGTGGGACAAGCACTAAACATGTCGCCTAATTTCACTACTTTTAAAGGCATGATGACAAATCCCGCTATGGCTAATCAACTTTTAGATACCCAGCCGCATGATTTGAATTACCCCGGATATAGAAACCATTTTCAAAATAAATTGACATATAAAGTGCCTCTTTTTACCGGTTATAAATTGACTCAGTATGAAGTTATCATGAAAGATATGCAAAAACTTTCAAAGCTTGATACGAAAAAGATAATCAATGAAGAGATATATCAGACAAAAAAGACATTTTACAATATTTCTCTTGTTGAAAACTATATCAAAAACTTAAAAAAACTTAAAAACAATATAGATAAACTTGAAGATATCATCAGAGCCTTTAAAAAAGAGGGATATGCTAAAGATACGGATATTTTTGAAGTGGAGGCAAAAAAAGCAAGTGTGCTTAGCTATCTAAATCAAGCAAAACTCAATAGAGACTTAGCTTATCAATATCTTGAGTTTTTAATAGGTGTAAAAGAAATTGATTCTATTTCACATACGAATGAGTTGGCACCACTTCCTGAAAAAACTATAGATCAGATGGTCGAAGAGTGTATAGACTTAAAAAGAGCGAAAATGGGATATAAGATCACTAAAGAGAATATCAAACTTAAAAAAAGTGCATATTACCCTATGATAGGTGCTTTTGGAGAGTATTCTACGGCTGATGATAAACCTTTTAACGATTTTACCAAACACGACAGTGTTACATTTGGTGCTCAGCTGAAATGGAATCTCTTTGACGGAGGCAAAAAATCGGCAGAGCTTCAAGAGGCAAAGATAGAGCATATGAAAATGGCGGAAAAGCTGAGCCTTGCAAAAAGAGGATTGGCTTTAAAAATTAGACAGATTATCACCGAGGTAAAAAGTAAAGATTTTGATGTTAAAGCAAAGCAAAAAGAGTTTGAATTTACCAAGAAAGTTTTTGAGCAGTTTGAGGGAAAGTATAAAGAGGGGCTTGAGAAGATCAGCGATGTTCTTATAAAGCATTCAGAGGAGATCAAAGCCCTTTTGGAGCTTTTGAAAGTTAAAACAGCAAGAAATCAAAAAGTATTCGAATTAGAAAGTTTATTGGAGGAGAGATAAAATGAAAAAGGTATTGATTCTGTTTTTTGCCGTTATAGTGACGGCATTTTCATCAAATCTGAAGCTTTCCGGTACGGTGATTAGCGATGATACTAAAATGATAGCAAGTAGATTTATGGGTTTTGTGAAAAATGTTTATGTCGATGAGGGTGATTTTGTAAAAAAGGGAAAACTTTTGTATGTTATCGACTCCAAAGAGATAGATCTTGCCAAATCTCAAGTGGAGCTTGCCATATCTCAAGCAAGACTTGCTGTGCAGATGAATCAAAATATGTACAATAATGTCCACATGAATTATGAAAGATATAAAAGACTCTATAAAAAAGGTTATGTTTCAAAATATGATCTTGAAAATATGCAGTTAATGGAAAAAAACACAAAAGATATGGTTTCAATTTCAAAAAAGCAGTTGGCTCAAGCAAAGGCCAAACTAAAAGAGGTTATGCACCAATATGAATATTTAAAGTTAAAAGCCCCCAATGACGGAGTTATTATACAAAAAAATATAAAAGTGGGACAGATAGCCATACCCGGAATGCCGGCACTTATTTTAACTTCGTTAAATGATTTGAAAGTTGTGGTTCAAATAGGCGAAAGCAATTTGAAAGATATAAAAATAGGTAAAAAAGTTAGCATAAACATACCCTCTATCGGATTTCAAAGTATTGGAAAAATATCCTCCATCATTCCCGCTTCTAATCCTATGACACATAAATTTAAGGTAAAAATATCCTTTAAAAAAGATAGCTCTAAAATGATAATTCCCGGAATGTATGCTGAGATAAGCATCAAATAGGGGGCGGTATGGAAAAAAAGTTAAACTATAAACCAAAAGATTATGCGGGAAAGTTGGCGATTTCGTTTTTGCATAGTCCTTTGACGGCTCTTTTGGCTGTTTTTGTATTGGCTATCGGATATCTCGCTTTAGAGATAATGCCAAGAGAGGAGGATCCTCAGATAGCTATAAGCGGCGGAGCTATCATCGTGCCGATGCCCGGAGCTACTCCCAAAGAGATAGAAAATGTAATAGTAAAGCCTTTAGAGAGAAGAATTAGGGAGATTGCCGGAGTTGAGCATATATATGGTATGGCGATGCATAATGTAGGTATCGTAAATGTTCAGTATTATATAGGTCAAGATAGACAGATATCCAATCTAAAGCTTTATGACAAAGTTATGCAACATATGGATGAGATGCCTAAGAATGCTATGCATCCCATAGTAAAACCTTTCGATATAGATATTGACATACCGATACTATCTTTTGCTTTTTATAAAAAAGATAAAAAATTGAGCGATGCGAAACTATTTAAAATAGTTAAAGATATACAGTATCAAATAAACGGTATAAAAAATGTTTCAAAAACGGAACTAAAAGGTGCCCATAAGAGGCAGTTTAATATATTGGTCGATATAAATAAGCTAAAAGGATACCACATATCTCTCGGGCAAATTATGCAAGCTGTCAGTTCAATAGCAAAAGAGGTTCCGGAGGTTAAAAACAGAACTAAAGATAATAAGATAGTCATATTTGGTATTCCAAATGCCATAGAAAGTGTAAAAGATGTCAAAAATATAATGGTAGCAAATTATATGAACTCCCCGATATATATAAAAGACATTGCAACGGTGGAGGATGGTATCGATATACAAAATTTTAAAAGCACTACCGTATGGAGTAAAGATATAAAAGATGATGTAGTGCAATTTACTTTAACGATAGCAAAATTAAAAGGAACAAATGCCGTTTTTGTTGCAAATGATGTCTTAGCTAAGATAAAAGAGTTAAAGCCTATGCTTGAAAAAGAGGGGATAGGGTATGTTTTGACAAGAAATTATGGTAAAAGAGCCGATGATGCCGTTAATGAGCTTGTAGATCACATTCTTATCACTATCGGTGTTATTGCCATAATGCTTGTATTTTTTCTCGGACTCAGAGAGGCTGCTATCGTCACATTTACGGTTCCGGCTATTTTGGCAATAACACTCTTTATAGCCTATATCACAGGGCAAACCATAAACCGTATCACACTTTTTGCATTTTTGCTCTCTATGGGACTTTTGGTTGATGCGGCGATTATAGTGATAGAAAATATCCATAGACATCTACATTCGCACGATGCTGTAGATAAAGATATGGATGAGATACTTATAGAGGCGACGGATGAGATAGGATCTCCTACCAATATTGCCACACTTGCAATCATACTTACAATGATACCTATGGCTTTTGTCGGAGGCATGATGGGAGAATTTATGAAGCCGATACCTCAAAATGTCCCCGTAGCTTTGATAGCTTCTTTGTTTATAGCATATATATTTACACCATATCTTTCAAGATTGTTGCTTAAAAAACCAAAGATGCACCATCATAACCATTTTCAAAAGAAAAAACATGACAAAAAGCTCTCTTGTGAAGGGGGTGAGAAATGAAAATGTATGAGAAGTTCGTATATGCTATCATAAACAGTAGATTTAATAAATTTGCAGTTATCGTTATAACTCTTTTGGCACTTTTGGGTTCGGTTTTGATGATAGCACCTACAAAAATAGTACTTGTAAAAATGCTACCGGGTAAAAGTGCAAATACATATAGTGCCTATGTTGATCTTCCGAGTGGAAGTTCGATAGAGCAGACGAAAAAAGTCGGCAAATGTGTTGTAAATATACTTAAAAAAGAGAAAGAGGTTACCGATATAGAGGGTTATTACGGGGATGGTGCCCCGCTTGATTATGCAGGTTTGGTAAAAGGAAGCGGATTTAAAAATAGTGAAAATGTAGCTGAATTTGTCGTAAATCTTACCGATAAGCATGAAAGAGAGGAGAGAAGCTACGAGATGGTGCATAGGATTAGACCTATCATCAAAAAAAGTTGTGAAAAATTGGTTAAGGGAACCGTTATAAAGATGATAGAGCAGCCCGCCGGTCCTCCTACACTTGCAGCTATTGTTACCGAAATATATGGACAAAATCTAAGCTCAATTAGAAAATTATCTAAAAGAGTGGCAAATATACTTAAAAATACAAAAGGTTTGGTAGATATAGACATTATGGATGATGATGTCTATACGAAATATAATGTTTTGCCCAATATTGACAAGATTCAAAAAAGTGGACTTTCTGTGGAGCAGGTTCAAAAGATACTCTATCTTGCTTTTGAAGGAATGGGAGTAGGGGTTAAAAATAGCGAAAACTATCCCACTCAAATAGAGCTTTTCATAAGACTTAGCGATAAAACAAGAAGATTTAATACTTCATCTTTAAAAGATGTCAAGAGTAAACTTGCCACTTTCGAACTTATGAACCAGAAGGGTATGATGGTGCCATTAAGCGAGGTTGTGGATATAGTTAAAAGTATAAACAAGCAGACTATAACTCATAAAAATCTTAGAAGATATATAAATGTTATTGCCGAAGCGGATGAAGTTTCTCAAGTTTATCCGCTTTTGGATGCAAGAGAAAAGATGATGAAAGAGTTATCAAAATATTATGATATTAAAGAAGATAGTATCAAAAACTTTACTCACATGTTCGATCTTCATTTAACGGATAAAAAAACGGGAGAAAAGCTTGATATAGTATGGGACGGAGAGATGAAAGTGACCCTTGATACTTTTAGAGATTTGGGGCTTGCTTTTATCGCGGCACTTGTGATGATATACTTTCTTATGGTTATCTACTATAAAAGCTATTCTATAAGCAGTATTATAATGGCAGGAAGCTTTTTGTCAATCATCGGTGTTATAGTGGGGCATTGGGTTGCCGATCTTGTTACTAAAGATACCTTTTTTCTTACATCAACGAGTTTGATAGGGTTTATTGCCCTTATGGGTATAAGTTCAAGAAACTCTTTGCTTTTAGTGGATTTTGCAAAAGCACTTATAGAGGAAAAGGGGATTGAGAAAAAAAGAGCCATAGCTGTAGCAACGGCAACAAGGGCAAAGCCTATTGTGTTAACGGCTATAGCTATTATACTTGGTTCGGCTTTACTTGCGAGTGATCCGATATTCGGAGGACTTGGTGTGGCACTTATAGGAGGTACCGTTGCAGCGGTAGCGGTATCATTGATATTTATTCCGGTTTTGATGGATAATACAAAAGCAATTTAATATAGGAGATTTGATGGCAACATATTCAATGAGTGATTTGAAAAAAGGTTTAAAAATAGAGTTAAATGGTATTCCTTATAAGATAGTGGAGTATCAACATGTAAAACCCGGTAAAGGTGCGGCATTTGTAAGAGTTAAAATAAAGTCATATCTAAACGGTAAAGTGATAGATAAAACTTTTCATGCTGGTGATAAGTGCGAAGCACCAGATCTTGAAGATAAAAAGATGCAATATCTTTATAATGATGGAGAAATGTTACATTTTATGGATACGGCAACTTACGATCAGATAGCATTAAGTGAAGATCAGGTTGGAGATGCTCAAAAGTGGTTTATAGATGGTATGAATGTAGATATTTTATTTCATAACGGAGAGGCTATAGGTGTTGAAGCTCCATCAGTTGTCGAATTAAAAGTTGTGGATACTCCGCCGAATTTTAAAGGTGATTCACAAGGCGGAAAAAAACCTGCAACTCTTGAAAGCGGAGCAGTAGTGCAGATACCGTATCATATCTTAGAGGGAGATACCATAAGAGTCGATACTGCAAAAGGCGAGTATCTCGAAAAAGTTAAATAAATTTTTCAAGGAGAGACGATGGCAAAAGTTTTAGTTCCTTTGGCAAACGGATTTGAAGAGATAGAGGCGATGAGTATCATAGATGTTTTAGGTAGAGCAGGAGTTGATGTTATCGTTGCCGGTCTTGAGAAAAAAGAGGTTGAGGGTTCAAATACCGGATTGAAATTTATAGCTCATACTGTTTTGGATGATGTTGACATTTCCTCTCTTGACATGATAGTACTTCCAGGAGGACTTCCTGGAAGCGAGTATCTTGCAAAAAGTGAAAAGATTAAAAATATTATAAAAACTTTATCTGATAAAGGAAAGCCCGTAGGTGCTATATGTGCTGCTCCTTGGGCATTAAAAGAAGCGGGAGTGCTTGATGGCAAAAAGCATACCAATTATCCCGGATTTGAAGAGCATACCGGAAAAGAGTGCTATGTAAGTGATCAAAAAGTTGTTATAGATAGTAATGTTATTACTTCAAGAGGTCCCGGTACGGCTATATGTTTTGCTCTTGAGATTGTTAAGATGTTGCAAGGCGAAGAGGTTTATAATCAATTAAAAGAGGGATTATTGGTCGATTATTGCTAAACTGATAAACATAAGGAGGGATTATGATCAATCTCTCCAAAATATTTAAGGCATATTATAGGAATTTGTCTTGCTTACATTTATACTATTTTCTTCTTATTATCACTATTTACTCTAAAACATAACTTGATTTATGACAAATATGTACCTTTTTTACTGAGTAAATTTAAAAATTTGTAATAATATTATTTGAATATATACTCATAAAATGAATAATTATTCATAAAATTAAATAAATATTTATCATATATTCTATAAACTTTCAAAATAGTTTATAGAGTAAAAATTAACAAGCAAGGTAATAATTTGTCCAAAGAGATCTTCCATTTAAAATATTTCAAAAAAACTATGATTGTTGTTGCATTGTTTTGGTCATTGATGACTATAGTGTTTTTTATTTATCAAGTTGAAAATGAGAATATACATTTAAAAAATAATACTATATCAAAAATTAAAAATCTTGCAAATGAGTCCAAAGCATTAGTGTATTGGGCATATGCACAAAAAGTAAGGGAAATGCATATGCATAAAAATAGCAACAATAATGCAAAACCCGGTTTTTCTATAAGAGATATGTTGAATAATGCAATGAAAAACGAGAAGATTAAGTATGATATAAACTTGAATTTTGATGAAGATGATCTTTCTGAATTATCAAAAAATATAGCTGATGTTATAAGAAATATGCAAAATACACAAAAAGATCAATATACGATATATAAGAATAATAATAAAAAATATATATTTTATACTACGGCTTTGATTGCAAATAGAAACTGTATTAGTTGTCATATTCACTCAGAAGATAATATTGGAAGTGTAATAGGCGGTATCACTTTTAAAAAAGATATACCAATATTTCAAAATGAAAATCCAAAAATTTTCTATTTTTTAATTTTTTCATATTCTCTTACTTGGTTGATAGGTATTTTAGGTATCTATTTGATTTATAAAAGAGGTATGAAAGCTTTCAATGACAATTTGAAAAATTTTGAAAATAGCATATATAGACTTGTTAATATGGTGGAAAAAAGAGATGCATATACTGCTGGTCACAGTAAAAGAGTGGCTGTTTATGCAAAACTTATTGCAGAAAAAATGTGGTGTAATACAAAAGATATAGATTTTGTTTACAAAGCCGGCATATTGCACGATATAGGGAAAATTGAAATCCCTGATGCATTATTGCTAAAACCTGAAAAATTAAATGAATTAGAGTATTCACTTATTCAAAGACATCCGGAAACCGGCTATAATTTACTAAATAAAAAGCCGTTTAAAGAATTGGCTGAAATTGTTTTGTATCATCATGAAAGATATGACGGAAAGGGATATCCAAAAGGTTTAAAGTCAAAAGAGATACCTTTACTATCAAGAATTATTGCTATAGCAGATGCTTTTGATGCAATGACTACCAATAGATCATATAGAGAAGCATTGAGTGTGGAGGAGGCGGTGGAGATAATTTGCAGAGAAAAAGGAAAACAGTTTGATCCCAAGATAGTTAATGTTGCGAAAGATATACTACTAAGCCAAAAGCCTCCTGTCGGTATCAGTCAGTTACCAAAAGATAAGTTTGAAGAATTTAAATTTTATTACTATTTGAAAGATCAACTAACCGGTCTTTACAATATGAACTATGTGGCATTTTTGTTAACTCATGTATCTAAAAATGATAATATTTTTGTAAATCACATAAGCTTGTCCAATTTTGCCGAATACAACAAAAAAATGGGTTGGAGAGGAGGAGATGAGCTACTTAAAAATTTTGCAAATAAACTATTGGAATATTTTTCCGAAGAAAAAGTGGTTAGATTTGCCGGAGATCATTTTCTTGTAATAAGCTATAAGGATTATATAAAATTTGACTGTGATGATTTTAAGAAAAAATTTAATTTGAAATATATTGATATAAAATGCAAACACTTTATTATAGAAAAAGGAAAAAAGATTACATTAGAAAAATTTGAGGAGTATATTCGCTAAGTTTTACCTAATGATAATGCAATTTATTCTATAATAATATAAAAAACAGTAGGTAAAATAATGGATCAAGTAAAATTTACTCATCTTCATCTCCACACCGAATACTCATTGCTTGATGGTGCCAATAAAATAAAACTTTTAGCTAAGAAACTTAAAGAACAAGGTGTTACAAGTGTTGCTATAACCGACCATGGCAATATGTTTGGAGCCCTTGATTTTTATAAAACTATGAAATCTGAAGGTATCAAGCCTATCATCGGCATAGAGGCTTATATACACAATAGTGATGATATTGGAGATAAAACAACAAGACAAAGATTTCATCTTTGCTTATTTGCAAAAAATGAGATCGGTTATAAAAATCTTATGTATTTGAGTTCTCAGAGTTATATTAATGGCTTTTACTACTATCCAAGAATAAATAAAAAACTTTTAAAAGAGCATAGCGAGGGGCTTATATGTTCATCTGCCTGCTTGCAGGGAGAAGTGAATTGGCATTTAAATACAAATAGTGAAAGAAATAGAAAATTCGGAGCAAAAGGGTATGAAAAGGCAAAAGAGGTAGCCCTTGAGTATAAAGAGATATTTGGGGAGGATTTTTACCTTGAGCTTATGAGGCATGGTATAAACGATCAGCTATTTATAGATAATCAAACTATTAAACTATCCCTTGAAACGGGCATCAAGATAATAGCTACAAATGATACTCACTATCTAAGACAAGAGGAGGCTGATGCGCATGAAGCCTTTATGTGTATAGCGATGAATAAAGAATTTGACGACCCTAAAAGATTAAGGCACTCTGTTCATGAATTTTATCTCAAATCTCCTGAAGAGATGGCAAAACTATATGCCGATATACCCGAAGCTATAGAAAATACTCAAGAGATTGTCGAAAAATGTAATCTTGAGTTGCATCTTGGCAATCCGACACCTCCAAAGTTTAAATTTACCGAAGAGTATGCAAAAAAAGAGGGGCTGGACTTTCATAGTGATGAAGAATATTTTACTTACAAGTGTCAAAAGGGACTTGAAAAAAGGCTTGAACATATTCCTGAAAATGAGCATCAAAGATATAAAGATAGATTACAAAGAGAGATAGAGATTATCAATGAAATGAAATTTCCCGGATATATGCTTATAGTTTGGGATTTTACAAGAGAGGCGAAAAAAAGAAGTATTCCTGTAGGACCAGGAAGAGGATCTGCTGCAGGAAGTCTTGTGGCATATTCGCTTTTTATAACCGATATAGATCCTTTAAAATACAATCTTCTTTTTGAGAGATTTTTAAATCCCGAGAGAGTAAGCATGCCTGATATTGATATGGATTTTTGCCAGGCAAGAAGAGGGGAGATTATCAACTATGTTGTTGAAAAATATGGTAGATATAATGTGGCTCAAGTTATTACATTTGGTAAGCTTTTGGCAAAGGGAGTTATTAGAGATACTGCAAGAGTTCTTGGTATGCCTTATGCTGAAGCGGATAGGATGGCTAAACTTATACCGGATGAAATCGGTATTACTCTTGAAAAGGCTTATGAAAAGGAACCTAAATTAAGAGAACTCATAGAAAAAGATAGAGCGGCCGCAAGGGTTTGGAAGTTTGCTCTATCTTTGGAAGGGTTAAATAGAAATGCAGGTATGCATGCAGCTGGAGTTGTGTTAAGCAATGAAGAACTTTGGCACAAAACTCCACTATATAAACCATCGGGAGAAGAAACCCTTATAACTCAATACTCTTTAAAGTATCTTGAAGATGTTGATCTTATAAAATTTGACTTTTTGGGACTTAAAACTCTAACTGTTATAGACAATGCTTTGAAACTAATAAAAAAAAGATATAACAAAGATATAAATTTATCTTTGCTTGATGTAAATGACAAAAAAGTTTATGAGCTTATTCAAAGTGGAAATACTTTGGGATTGTTTCAAATAGAATCAAGTGGAATGAGGCAGTTAAATGAAAAGTTGAAGCCTACAACTTTTGAGGACATTATTGCTGTTTTGGCTCTTTATCGTCCAGGTCCTATGGAGAGTGGTATGCTTGATGATTTTGTTGAAAGAAAGCATGGAAGAGCCGAGATAACATATATGTTTGATGAGCTTGAACCGATACTAAAACCGACTTATGGAGTTATAGTTTATCAAGAGCAAGTTATGCAAATAGTGCAAACCATAGGTGGCTTTTCACTTGGCGGGGCTGATGTGGTCAGAAGAGCTATGGGTAAAAAGATAAAGTCTGAAATGGATAGGTTAAAGGGAGAGTTTGCCGATGGAGCGG